>DUBF01000127.1 GCA_012960465.1 Rhodospirillales bacterium
ATTTAGAATAGAGCATGGTGATAAATACGATAAAGGGTGGCTTAACGGCAGGCTATTTGTAATATTTATATCTGTTTGTCAGCAGTTATTAGAATTTGCTTATAATTTTGATTTTACTTCTTGGTGGACTGAACGTCAAATAAAGAAGCATAAGTTAAGAAGTGTTATTGATATTTTAAGAGTAAATGATGATACAGATGTTTTTATAATGGGTCACAATCATAATCCCGAGGCTATTGTGTGGATTCAACCTGGACAAAGTATTAAAACGTATATAAATTGTGGTGATTGGGTATCACATCAAACATATGTTGAAATTATTGATGGTGTTGCAAGATTGAAAGAATTTAAAGTTAACAAATAGGTTAAACCAACAAACCCATATCCCTAAGATAGTCTATTATTTGTTTGTTGACTGGAATGTCTTTACCATTTACTCTTTTATGTGTACTTGGAAGTGCCTTGATTGGTTCGTTAAGATGAAGATTTGCAACTGTCGCAGTATCATATGTTTCGTCGTAATATGAACCACCAACTAATGATCCTTTTTCTGAAAGAATAGTCCTGACTACATGCCGCAAGAATGTTTCAGTGATAAAACTATCATATGTATCTTTTGATGTTTTTCCTTTTTCAATATTATCTTCCCAATCTACAGGAAGTGATATGTTTTCTCCACCTGCCCATTTTTCATGACCAAGTTGCTCATCATCTGAATTTGGGACATCTACACCAAACTTATGTTGATCGATTGCTTTTCCCTTTTTTCTTTTTCCGGCTTCTTTTTCTTTGTTGGCTCGGATATCTGGCGAATCACTCATTTTTATTCCATAGTTTTATTATATTAATTATCCATCTATATAACAAAGTGAATATATTAAGATTGTTAGCTACTTTTTTTTAGCATCATCTCTGATTTTTATGAGGTCAAGACCCGCACAATCTATTTTTCTTCTTGTTAGATTGTAATGATTAACAAATCCTTTGAATGTACCACGGGATACCTTACTATCAACGGCCTCTACTAAGCTCCCGTTGTCATCTGTTGGTACTTCTATAGGGATATTGGTTGCCTTATGGATTGCTGCCCACAAAGCAATCAGGGCCTGTTTCTGTACATCGTAGAACCCAAGATGAGTGGATAGCTTGGAACCATGAACATAAGCGTCATCAATTGTTGGTCTTTCTCCAAAACCATTGCGCACATACCAATCTTGATGCTTTGTGTAATATGCATTTGTGATTTCAACGCCGATGGATTTATGGTTCCACTTTGACCCACCTGCGTGCCAGGCGCCATGTTGCGTGTCCATAGTTTGAAAAATTCTGCCATCATTGTCAATAAGAAAATGAACTGAAATTCCTCTATTTTTTAGAACTTTATGGCAAGATTCTGATGAAAGGCAAACATCCCAGTGGTTTACAAAGAATGATGGTTTTCTATCAGGCTTTCCTGTATAATCGTAGTATGTCCCACGCTTTGCTTCAAATCCATCTTGTTCAGACCAGAGTGTTACCATTGGCCAGTCAATTTCAAAAAAGTTTCCGTTATGTACTATATGCTTTTGTTTTGTGCCATGCTCTGGAAGCTCTTGATTACTAAAAATTTGTGGCATATAATTGTGAATTTTGTCTTCACGTTCTGTAAAAATTCGACGAAATGTTCCAGGACCGCAAAGCCCGTCAGCTGTCAAGTCGTTTTCTTTTTGCCATACTTTTATTGCTTTTACAAGATTATCATCGAAATACTCTACATTAAACCATTCTGGCGTCCAACCAAGAGAATCTGCTGAACTTTTATTATAAAATACTTTATCCATTTTTTATCCTAGAAAATTGTTTTTTTTATTCTGCTATATTAAAAAGGTTTGACCTTATTGTATTCGACTACGAGAGCATCGCCCGAGTTCGTTGTAAATCGCAATGTCCACGAAGAGCCGTTGTCTGTTGAAGTATGTATTTTACTGTCCTTTCCGCAAACAACAATTGTCGTTCCATCTGACGCTAATCCCATAACCTGGCCGATGCTAGGACTAGTAACAGAACTCCATGACGCACAATTGTCAGTTGAAATTAAAGGTGCAGCATTATCAAACCCGCCAGTCATCCAGGTATTACCTGTTATATGACAGATTGCCCAAAGCTTCTTCGAAATGCCTGTTACTGCGCTCCAAGTATCTGTTGTGTTGCTCTGCGCAATTGATGTTGCACGATAAGAAGTTGTAGTATGACTTGCAAAGAACCAGACACCATTGTTGTATTCAATGCCGTTAGCTCGTTTACCAGTGAATGTGTTATACCAGTTTAATCCATCATCATATGATTTAATAGCGTTAGTTGATCCACCAATAACCCATGTTCCTGCACCATCTGTCGCAATGCATAACATAAGACCAGCACCTGATGTACCAGACGTAATTTTTGTCCAAGTAGTACCACCATCAGTGGATCTGTGTACATCACTGCCAGTAGCAGCTATCCAGGTGCCATTTGCGCCATATTCAATCGCTCTTGTGGTCTCCGTGCCTGGCAGGTCAATTGTAGACCAAGAACTATCGCCAGCCGTTGGGTCTGAGGAGTATCTAAGTTCTGTGCCGCCATTGGTGGGAATAAACCATAGTTGATTATTGTTGCTGTCCTTGCCAAAAGATATGTCCCAATAGTCGCTGCTCGTACTAGGAGGGCTCCGATACTCACTCCAGTTAATAGCATCTGAAGAATACATTATATAACCGTTTCTGCCAGTACAGACCCATAGTGGACTATGCGCTGGTTCAGTTGTAATAGTTATACCATCGACCTTTGCCACATCTGTTTTGTCTTTACTGGTGAACTTGGCAATATCTGCAAGAGCTTTACCATTTCGCTTATCAAGAGTAGGCACTATGCTAGCTCCACCCAGTTATTACTTGGGTTAAAATAAATAACGTTTGCCACCGTAGTACAGTACCCAACAATACGTACAATTGCCCCAGATGTTGATGGGGCAGT
>DUBF01000128.1:0-2555 GCA_012960465.1 Rhodospirillales bacterium
CAGTGACCTGACTGACACTCATGCCAGTACGCTCTGACATAGCCACAAGGGTGCGCTTGATGTCAGGGTGGATTGTGGCAGAGAGCAAAGGGCGTTCTAGAGTAAGAAAAGTTGATAGGGTCGTCTAGGTTAAATGGCATTTATTAGATTCTCACTGCGTTGTAAAATCCACCAGCCGGAAATAAGCATTGAACTGATGGCAAGGGCATTGGAACAAAAGTTTTTTATGGCAGGTTTGAAGTACTCCAGACTAATTAGTCCAACAAAAATTAATGAGACAATTAGTAACTGCCCAAATTCAATACCAATGTTAAATGAGAGCAAGGACGTTACCAGGTGAGGAGAATCTTTACCAAGAAGATCGGAGAGCAAAAAAGAGAATCCAAACCCGTGAAGCAAACCAATGAGGCTGGTGATGAAAAAAGTAGTATGAGTTCCGTCTTTTTTTCGTATGGCGACCAGGGCAACATAGATGATCGAAACGGCAATCATGAGTTCTACCATCGGGATAAACCAGTCACTTTGAATGGTGTATCCAAAGAAGCCAGCTATTAACGTGATTGTATGACCAAGCGTAAATCCGGTGACTCTCCAAAGCAAACCGCTCAGTGAGACATTTCCAAGGGTGAGACAGAGAACGAAAAGAACGTGATCAAAACCGAATAGTATGTGCTCAAAACCATGAAAAATGAATGATTTGATAGTGTTAAATTGGGAAGGATTTAGAACGATAGGTTCGGAGAGTTGACCCGTGGCTCGGGTGATGAGCTGTTTTTCACCATCGTAGGTAATAAAGAGGTTGGCGATAATCTTGTCTTGGGGAATGTGGGATACCAAGACATTAGAAAACCGAATTTCACCATTTGTGTTGGTTGTAGAATAACGAACCCGAATGTCGATGACTGCGTCTCCAACATATTGCGGTTCGTCTGTTTGAAACAGCCATTCCACATTAAAAGAAGTCTTTATTTCTTTACGATTCGTAAATCGGGTTTGCTTGTTTGATGTAAAGACCTGTAAATCTATGACTTCGCCGGAAAGATTTATTCCGTCTAATTCCAGTCTATAACCCTCCATGATAAATTTGGCAAACTCAACATTATTTTCTTTGATAGCGGACTTGTCTAAGTAGTGTACAAGCTGACCTTTTTCTAAGGTACTAAAAACATATGGAATGGGCTTTGTGTTTTCGAGTTCATTTTCTGATGTAGTGTATTCCGTATAAGCCAGAGGTGCAGGTAATCGCATACTCAGCAACAAACTATCTGTCCGTTTTTCTATTTGAATAATCCGGATGCTGTTATTGAGTTTAAAATGGGCGTGGGCCAGAGGGGATGAAATTAGGACTAAGACTACTGCTATTAACCATGCAAACCTTTTCAAAGACGTTGCCACCGGTCTTTTAACAAATCCGATGGCAACTTGGCGGAAAAAGTGGCTCGCTATAACGATTACTCGGAATAATTTCGGAAAGTAATCATTTTTTGAGATGATTGTCTCCAAAGTAAAGGACGTGGCGATCCATTTTTTTAACCTTGGCTACGGTGAGTTTGAGCGTTGCGGAATTAAGCATAGTGTGATTTGCCTGCATTTTTGACCATTCCTCTGCTGAACCCAATGTGGTCAGCGTAATTGAGGCTCCCTTCGTCAAGTAATGCTCAGGAATAACAACATGGGGCTTGATTCGCTCCACAACGGCATTTGCTTGTTCGTAGCTCAGAATGTGCTGTGATTCATCCACTGGCAAGACTAAAACGTCAATATCCGTCAATGCGTCCCAAATATGATTATTGGGGTTTTGGCGATTGTCTCCCCAGACCGCAATCCGTATTCCACCTGTTTCCAACAAGTAGATATTGTTGTCAAGATGGTGAAAATTGTCAGGGGGACATTGTGGTTGACCAAAATCCGGCATGGCATTTGTCCACTTATACCAACCCGGTGCCTCACACTGGTGTTTGTCAGCAAGCCCAGTAATTCTGACATCGTTGAACTGATAAGTACCCGTCATCCGATCAAGAATCATCTGCCCATTGGGTCTCTCGGTTGCGTCGTGATCAAAGTGGGCGTGTGTCGATAGAATAGCATCCACCTCAACTTCCGGAAATTCCTTAGGAAACCACATACCCCAGGCACCGGAAGGATCATTACGCCAAGGGTCAAACAACATCGTCATACCCGCCGGAGAGGTCATTTTGAATGCCGCGTGACCATAAAAATCGATGGTCACTTCTCCCTTTGTCACCGGATCGCCACCACCGGCCTTTTGCACTTCAATCAAATGATTGTTGTTTTTGACCTGCATCCATGCGGTGGGACCCGCACTGGATATGCCCACATACGACGCAAAGCATAGAGTGCTGATACCTGACACTAACCCGATGCGCTTTTTGATCATCGATAATTTTTCCATCTTGATCTCCTATTAAGATTAAAGACAATTGTTCAAGTCGCCCGTCTTCACCCATCACAATGACAAGGAAGTTGAACCATGAAACCCATTATAATCGACTTTATCAGAAGATCAATATTGGATTATTATGATACATATTTGA
>DUBF01000128.1:2715-2966 GCA_012960465.1 Rhodospirillales bacterium
TATAGAAGTTTTAATTGTTTGTCAAGAAAAATAATCAAATTATATAAATGGTTATCTGGAACGTCTTTACCAGTTAATTGGGATTATCCGAGTATTTGACTAATACTATTAGAGGGGATCTGCACCAAAATTGAAGGGTGTAGAATTATTGATATTGTTTTGGAGGGTGTCTGACTGGTGTCGCCATCTGAGGAAGCATCTAGGCAGAAATGAGTCTAACTACTTTATGTATTGATGGGAGACCAGCGTGC
>DUBF01000129.1:0-8300 GCA_012960465.1 Rhodospirillales bacterium
ATGACTGCTGCGGGAGCATTTGCTGGTGGCAGCCAACCTGAGTTTAATTTAGGCCTCGGTATTGCTCTACTTATTATAGCAGTTATCACACATAAAATAGTAAATTGGGTATTTGCATAAAATGTTTGGCCCCTCATACTCGAGCAAATCCATGCTATTGGCTGTGACTAGTTTAAGAGAGCTTGAATCAAGAATTGAGGACGACTTTAAAAATTACCCGCCTATGGACATCCCTAAGGATCACGAAGATTGAATCAATTGTACTATCTTACGCCCAACCTCTTGACTGGAGCAATAACTCGCCCACTCATCCATCAACGCTGATCGCTTCTCAAATAAATCACCCCTGCGATACGCCCGCTCTACAGCATCAGAAATAGTATGAGCTAGCGCCGCCTCTGCAACTTCTCGCGAAACATCTGTTTGTTCAGCTGCCCAATCTCTGAAAGCCGAACGCATCCCATGTACGGTAAACTCTCCCTTTCTTCCCATACGCTTGATTGTTGCGAGCATCGCATTGTTTGAAAGTGGTTTGTTTCCTATAGGGCTTGGGAAGAGATAATCAGATATTTGGTGTTGTTGGAAAGACATTACAATATCTATAGCTGGTTGAGATAAGGGTACGCGGTGTTCCTTTCGTGCCTTCATTCGTTCAGCGGGGATTGTCCATACGCCATTATCAAGATCAAACTCGTCCAATCGAGCATTTAAGGCTTCGCTCGTTCTAGCGAGAGTTAAAATAGTAAATTGAAGTGCCATCGCGCCAAGTCCCTCCGCTTCCTTCAACTCTCTCATGAACGAAGCTATGGCCGTATAGGGAATTGCCTTGAAGTGATGTATTTGGTGAGATTGTTTACCAAGTGCTGTGTTCAGCCAGATAAGCCGTGCGGGGTTCTCACCGCTTCTATGTTTTAGAGCAGTCTCACGGTCTAGTATTCTCTCGATCCTCCCCCGTACTCTGCTGGCAGTTTCCTTTTTGTCATGCCAGATGGGCTCGAGGATTTTAAGCACGTCATCTTCGGCGATTGTTTTAACAGGTAGCTTACCAATAATCGGATAAGCATACATCTTTAGAGATGAACGCCATTGGCCTTCGCTTTTAGTATTTGTCCACCCGTGGCGATTTGCCGCAATGAAACCCTCAACAGCATTCTCGAATGTCATGGACGCTTTCTGCTTTTCTGTTTGCCGGGAAACCTTTCGCTCATCAATTGGGTCAATGCCCGATGCTACAAGCCCCCTTGCTTGGTTAGCGAGTTCGCGTGCCTGAGCCAAACTAATGGTGTGAATTGGCCCTAATCCCATATAACGCTCTTTGCCTCTTACCAGCGATTTAAATCGGAAGATCCACGAACGGCTTAAATTTTCTGAAACCTGAAGATAAAGTCCACCACCATCCAAGTAGGTGCCAGGTGGTTTTCTCATTACCTCAATAGCCGCTATTCTGTTTACGATATGTTTCTTTGACACGTTCCCTACCCACGTCTGTGCCCACGTTAAGAAAGTTGATTGTAACACACGTGAAAAGACGTGAGAAGACAATAAAGCCTGTAATTCATTGTTTTTATTAGATTATTAGGAACGTCCACGAACAGGGAAAGACGGTAAGAAACGTGAGTATGGCGGAGAGGGTGGGATTCGAACCCACGATACATTTGCATGTATACCAGTTTTCGAGACTGGCGCGATCGACCGGGCTCTGCCACCTCTCCGTTGTTTGATTAATTATTAGGATTCTTCCTCAAAGTCAAAGTAGTCCTTAAAACCTAATACCTCAAAGACTTCAGTGTAAGACAAGTCCACTATCAACTTAACAAAATAAAAAGCCTTTTTAGTGAATTTTTTCTGGAGGATATTTTTAAAACCCAGTTAAGAAAACAACTTCTTGTCAGTTTATGCCACCCCCTGTCTGATGTCTCTCTAGATACTTATTGCATTTATAGATTAGGAAAAGTTTGCCAGGTTTAAGAGGGGGTATCAATATTGTGTAATTTCAACCGTGCATTTGGGGGGGGTTGCATTACCATTTTTGTGTCACTCACGCAACTTGTAGGAACCTATAAACTTTATTGTCGTTAAGGCATAACGATTAAGATAAATGTTGTAAATGCATATATATTAGACACATATATTGATTTTTCATGATAGTTACAGATATTATTTTATCTGAAATTTTCAAATTTATGCACATCTCCTTGTTTGTTAATTAAAAGTCAAAGTAAAAGAATGATGGAAGAAATTCAAACTGCAGTAGCCGCATTATGGCGTTTAGAACTGAAGAAAGCGGTCGGTGGATCTGGTGTAAATTCTGTAGAAATTATCGTTGTCGACCTCAAAACAAACGCCGGCCTCACAGGTCGCGGCTTCAGTTATGTTTTGGGCTCAACCGGGCATACCGCCACAATCGCAGCTAGAGAGCTGATTGCAAATTTTGTCATAAAAAAACCATTACCCCATCCTGAATCACTTGCCCGAGAAATACGGCAATCGTTTAATCGAACTGGCCGAGGGCCCAATTCAATTGCTCAGGCAGCTGTAGACACGGCGATATGGGATTTATACGCAAAATCATTAAATTGTTCGGTTGGCATAGCTATGGGAGGAAAGGTACGCGAAATCCCAGTTTATGGAAGTGGCGGATTCAATACAATTCAAAGCCCAGAGGAAGCGGCTGAACAAGCTCGCTCTTATATAGAGCAAGGGGTTAAAGCGGTAAAACCTCGCGTAGCTGGAAACCGAAAGGATGAAAAAGTAATTGAGGCCGTCAGTTATACTATTGAAGACAGGGCTGACCTAATGCTGGATGCAAATGAAAAATGTGATCAAACATCTGCAATCAGACTTCTGGAAATAGCACGTAGTCATAACGCTCTTTTCGTAGAAGAGCCTTTACCCGCTCAAAATTTACCGGGATATCGTCAAATCTCCGCCCGAACATCTTGTGCTATCGCTTTAGGTGAACATCTCCAGGGCGTAACTGAAGCATATCCGTTCATGGCCGACGGAATTTGTAATATTATACAGCCGGATTTAGCTATGATGGGAGGCCTAACAGAATGTCTACGTATCGCCCGTTATGCGGAAATCCTTGGAATTTCAGTTGCTCCTCACTTTTTACCGCATGTTTTCATTCACCTTGCAGCTGCTGCTCCAAATGTCACATGGTTGGAAGATTTTCCTCTTCTGGAACCTCTTTTTGGCAATCCTCAAGCCTTTAATTCAAATGGTATGCTGAAACTCAATACGTTACCGGGTTTAGGTCTTGAATGGGATGAAGACGCTGAAAAGCAGTACAAAGTTGACTTTTAGCTGACAAAGTATCTAATACTTATCACTAGATAACATAAAATTACCCTACGGTTAGGTTTACTAGAACTAAAATTTCAGATCTGAAAATTAATCGACCAAAACCAAAAAATATGATCCATAATAACAGGAGAGGAATAATGAAACTAAATATCATCATAGCTTCAACCGCTTTAACAGCACTTTTTTCATCAGTTGCTTTAGCCCAAACAGTCGGAGTTGGAACCACCAAAGGTGGCTTTACCAATCAGGCTGGACAATCACTTTCTAAAGTGGTTTCCCAAAAGACCAATATCCAAATGCGTTCACAACCATTCGGAGGATCAAGTGTTTATGTGCCAGCTGTAAATGCCGGCAAACTGGAATTTGGTTTGGTAAATGAACTCGAATCCTTATACGCTGTGACTGGAACTGGTATCTATCCTGGGCGCAAACATCCCAATTTACGTGTTGTATCGGCGACTATTCCATTTCGTGTTGCAATATTTGTGAAAAAAGATTCACCAATCAAATCAGTTAAAGATATTAAGGGAAAACGTGTTCCAAGTGGTTGGGCTTCACAACGTATCATCCAGCCTCTAATGGATGCGCAGTTGGCCAGTGCGGGCTTGAGCTACGACGATGTTATCAAAGTCCCGACGCCAAATGTGGTTAAAGGTGCTAATGACTTTGCAGCTGGAAAAACAGATATTTTCTTCTTCGTATTTGGAGCAGGCAAAGTTCGGGAAGTTAATGCCAAAGTAGGCGGTCTTCGTGTCCTAGATTTTGATCCCTCTCCCGCTTCATTAGCCGCTGCCAGAAAATTTGTACCACCGGCGTTTGCAAAACCTGAAAAACCATCGAAAAGAAACGTAGGCGTATCCAAACCCATCCACGTTTTAACCTATTGGCATACAATTGCTGCTGGAAGTCATGTCTCTAATGCAGTGGTATACAAGGTAGTCAAAACCATGCATGACCATCGTAAAGCATTAGTGAAGGCTTTTCCGGGATGGGGTGGTTTCCGAACAAATAAGATGGCGATCAAGTTTAAAGGCCTGACGTACCATCCGGGAGCTATTAAATTCTATAAAGAAAAAGGTGTGTGGCCACCAAAATAAAGATTTTAATTTTAACTCCAAAGTTGGTCATGAACCAAGTGGGGGCCATTTGTGACAGAAACTGAAACGAATGACCCAAGTATTGAAGCGCCTACGGCGATGGACCGATTTATTTCAACCCTCGCCGTAGGTCTGACCTTGGTAGCTATAGCTTGGGCCTCCGATTTATTTCGCTTGGTCGGATTATTGCTTTATACGGAGCAGTTCTTATCAGGTATAATAGCGATTGCAGTTCCTCTAGTCTTACTATCTATTCGGGGCAACCGAGAACGAAATCATACCAAAATACCATGGTATGATTTAATTTTGTCGTTAACCGTATTCTTTGCTGCCATGTATATGGCTGTCCGTTATCCAGCCTTAGCCGAGCTTGTCTCAGACGCACCCCTTGATGGCCTTATCCCAGGAATAATAGTGGTCGTCCTTTTAATTGAGTGCTTACGGCGAACAGTTGGAAACGTCCTCACAGGCCTTGTTTTATTTTTTATATTACTGGGTATTTTTGGTCACCATTTACCAGGCAAACTAGCCGGTAAAGAAATTCTGACCCGCGACCTGTTTTATTATTTAGCTTGGGATCCAACAAGTATCCTCGGCGTTCCTTTGAAGATTGTCACATCAATTGTTATGGCTTTTGTTTTTTTTGGTCAGGTTTTAACTAAATCTGGAGGCTCAACTTTTTTTACGGAAATTTCGATGGTGCTGGTTGGACGTTATCGAGGTGGACAAGCTAAAATTGCGGTTACAGCTTCAGGTTTTTTTGGTTCAATTTCAGGCAGCGTAGTTTCAAATGTTGTTACGACGGGGGTTATTAGTATCCCTCTTATGAGAAGTGCTGGTTACCGTGGAGTTCAAGCCGGTGCGATAGAGGCAGTTGCATCGACCGGAGGACAATTAATGCCACCTATAATGGGTGCCGCTGCATTCCTTATGGCTGAATTTCTGGAGATACCTTATAAAGAAGTCGTCGTTGCAGCCCTAATTCCAGCAATTTTATATTACGTTGCACTTTTTATTCTCGCCGACTTAGAAGCGGCCCGAACCAATATCAAACCAATGACGCGAGAGGAAATCCCAAGCTTTATTGGAGTTCTTAAGACAGGTTGGTATTTTCCATTACCATTCATCGTTTTGATCGTTGCTTTATTCGTCTACAACTATTCGCCCGAAATGTCGGCTCTTTTGGCCGTTTTGGCCATTATCTGTACGAGCGTCCTTTTTGGCTACAAAGGGCAACGATTGACAATATCAAGCCTATTAGATGCTGTAAGGCAAACCGGTCACTCGGTTCTGGACATAATTATGATCGGAGCTGCCGCGGGTATCGTAATCGGAATCTTAAATGTAACTGGTATCGGCTTTGGCTTATCACTTGTTCTTGTTGAGCTTGGCGGTACAAATATATTTCTTCTACTTTTCGTCTCAGCGATAGTATGTATTTTGCTAGGAATGGGAATGCCGACGGTTGCCGTTTATTTAATGCTGGCGACCCTTGTTGCACCCGCACTCATTGAAGTTGGAATTGATCCTATGGCAGCCCATTTATTCATCCTTTATTTTGGGATGATGTCAATGATCACGCCGCCAGTCGCAATAGCGGCTTTCGCGGCGGCGAGTTTGACCGGTAAAGATCCTATGGCAACTGGTTTTGCTGCAATGCGATTTGGTTGGTTTGCCTATTTAGTGCCATTTCTTTTTGTCGCAGTACCAGAACTATTAATGGTTGGAAGTGTAACAAGTATTTTACTGGTCTTTGCAAAGTCTGTGTTTGGCATCTGGTTAATATCAGTGACGTTGATGGGGTATGTTATTCAACCAATCAATTTTACAAAAAGAGCTTTATTTGGGATTGCAGGTATTGGAATGTTCTTACCTGATAAAGTAATTAGTATAGGAATTCCATTAGCTATGATTGGCTTGATCATTGGCCTTGCTACATTAGGCCACGAGTGGATGAGCAGCCGTTCAACGTCCGGCAAAATAGTGAAATAAAAAAAATTATCCGGGAAATTAGTTCTCACCAATTTTTACACCTGCGGGTGCCACAGGCCAAGGCTTGTCATCGACTACTGCCTTACGCACTAAAATTTCATCGCCAATATCAACAACCATAAGATCTTGTCCAATAATTACTTTGCCATCATAATTTTTGCGCACATCGTCTAAGGCCGGGGCTATCAAGTCATCATTATTATACATATGAAATATAATACCGAGCTTCGGCTGTGTCGCAGCAAAAACTGCGCCAGCTTCGCTAGGCGACGTATGTAGAACTTCGCACACCTGCCGAGCGAGCGCCAATGGTCGTCCAGATTTTTCAGCATAAATCTCAGTAGGTGGAAATGCCTCATGGATTATAACATCTGCGTTTTGCGCGTTATCAATTAACGCGTTACATTTCTTTGTGTCCCCAGAAAAAATCAATTTTTTACCAAAAGCTTCTAACTTGAGGCCATAGCTATTCTGAGGATCAGTATGAGTTACTTTGAACGCAGAAACCTTAACACCGCCTTCATCAAAGATGGTGCCATCTTCATAATCATGCGCCTGGATCTCCTTACCTCTTAAGTTTTTGAGGAAGGGTGTTCTCGTTGACAGATCCCATTCGTAAATTTCGCGGTGATGTTCAACTATTTTCTCTGTGCCCTCAGGGCCCCATACACGGAACGGCGTCCTGCGGCCATAGGTCCAGCCACCAACCCAGAATGAACCAAGATCGCCAATATGATCAACATGGTGGTGGGTTAAAATAACCTTATCAGCAAGGTCAAAGGAAATTCCGAGGGATGTAAAATTAGCACTAGAACCTGGTCCACAATCAAAAAATATCTTCTGTTCGCCAGCTTCAACAAACATGCAGGTTCCTGCCTGTCCCCTACGTGGAAATGGCGTACCAGTTCCCAGCATTGTGACCCGAACCTGTCCCTCTGGTACGCTCTCGCCCGGATAAAAAAAATGGCGGCTTCGATTTATCATTTTCAGTTCCCTTAAATTAAATATTGCGCGTTAAACGTTAGCCGTAATTTTATTTAATAGTAATCTTGGATTTAATGGAAAATCATCAGATCTCCAGGCAACATGATGATCAGGGCGAATTAATACTAAATCTGCTCCATATAGTTCCCGAACGCCCTCATTTTCAATTTGAAGTGGTTTTAACGGAATGCCCATAGATTGAGCCTCATCAACAATAGAGTTAATTTCCTTATTTGGATTAAGCTGTAATAACGTAAAATCCGGTCCGAATTCATCAAAGATTGTTCGCACATCATCTAACCAAAAATGAGGTGCCCGACAACCAGGCGTTGCTGTAGGTATATATTTATGTGGGTCATCAATTGGGGGTTTAGCATCACCGATTTCGATAACAGGTGACTGACAATATTGAACACCTAATTGAATTCCTTGCGTGTTAAATTCTATTGTTGCGTGGTGAAGTAACTTTTCACCTAGCTCGTCGCGAATTCTTCGACCTTCCTCAGTGTTTTCTTCAAGTTCGGGACTAATTTCCATCGCGCCAATATTATCTGCAAGTGAGCGCGCAAAACGCGTGTTCCTCAGTGCAATTGGTCTTCGTTCATCCTCATAACTTGCCAGTAAATCTGCCCCCCCCCAGCCATTGCAAACAGCGGCCAGTTTCCATCCTAGATTAACAGCATCCTCAATTGACGTATTATAGCCCAAACCACCCGTAGGTGTAAAAAGATGAGCCGCATCTCCAACCAAGAAAATTCTTCCCATCTGAAATTTCTCGGCAACTAATGTCATCCCGGCTGTCCACTTAGCCATTGCAACGATTTCATATTTAAAATCACACCCAACCGTGAGTGCCAATGATTCTCGAACCCATTCATCAGAAGCTTAAACACCCGGCGGCAACTGTGTGTGAAAGGT
>DUBF01000129.1:8338-17632 GCA_012960465.1 Rhodospirillales bacterium
GGGCTCCCATTATAGACCGCCGCTCGTGGTTCATTGCTAAATGCTGCCAAGCTCGATCTCCCTTGATTACGTTGTAAAAGTCTGGCGCATAAAGGCGCGTCGCAAGCATTTGACCACCCATAAATTGACGTTCCTCGTCAGAAACACCTTCATGTTTAATACCAAGGCCTTTTCTTACTCCACTTCTTGCACCATCACACCCAGCTAAATAACAAAAATAAAATGTTTCGACCTGACCATCTTGAACGTTTTCAACCCTTATACTTACATGATCTGACAGAGACTTCACCTCAACCACCCGCCGTCCGGCAAACATTTGGACGCATGGATATTTTAAAGCAGTTTTAATTAATACAGGTTCTATGAATAGTTGATTTGAGCGGCTTACTGGCTCCGGTGTCGGCCAATCATCATTTTGAACACCTGCCCATTTACGAGCGTCACGTCGGCTGGCTCCTTTAAGGCGAGCCAGTTCGTAACCAGTACCGTAGCGTGTGAAGTAGGCAACATCTTGCGGATGGTCTTCAGCAAGACCGACATCACGAATTTCCTCTGCTATGCCATGTCGCCTATAATGTTCCATTGTCCGAGAAGTTGAAGAATTAGCTTTAGGAAGCCACGGCTGGCCCGTTTCCTCTTCAAAAATTATACAACTAACGCCCTTGCTACCTAGCTCCATCGCTGTCATCAACCCTGATGGACCACCGCCGACTATACCGACCGACGCATTAACTAGATTTTTAGTATCATTCATAATTTAATCTTAAGTATCGCCACTATGACTTAAACTGATCTAACGCTTCTTTTTCTCTAGGTGTATCGAGATGTTTTGTACCGCGCTTTTTAAGTGGGAATTCAGTGGCTCTATGCTCAAGATCTGTTGCCGCTGCATGCGCGTAGCCAGCATCGGCATAAACAACAGATCCTGTAACCCAATCAGATTCTTCTGTTGCCAAAAATATTGCTGGCCCCGTAATGTCCTTTTCAGTTCCTAACCGTTTAAAGGGAATTTTAGCTATCCTGGCGGCCCGCGCTTCCTCAGTATAAGGGGTGGAATCAGTTGCACCTCGTGCCAGACCTACACATCTGACACCGTACTCTCCAAGAGACTGCGCCAACCCGTATGTAAGTGCATCAACTCCGCCCCTGCAAGCGCCCCAGGGGACTGAGCCAGCTGAGCCCATTTTCCCAACAATAGAGGTAATATTTATAATTTTACCATACCCAACTCGGGCCATCTCCTCACCAATATATTGGCAAGTCAGAAAATAACTTTTCAAGCCACGATCGATACAGACATCCCACTCTGGCTCACGAATATCAAATAAGATTCCATGTCCGCCTTCCATAGCCGT
The DNA here is from genome assembly GCA_012960465.1 of Rhodospirillales bacterium. Classification (GTDB taxonomy): domain Bacteria; phylum Pseudomonadota; class Alphaproteobacteria; order Rhodospirillales; family UBA2165; genus TMED23. Next base: position 9,694 of record DUBF01000129.1, read on the forward strand.
GTTTACCAGAATATCAATTTTTCCATAATTTTTTATAATATCACTAGTCATCCTTAAAGTTTCTTTTCCCGACGTAATATCCCAAACGCCTTCAAAAACCTCTACACCTGAATTACTGCGGATTTGATCGGCTAAGGTCTGAATGACATCACTTCGCTCTTCCCAATCTTGTAAATAAAGTTTTGCACCCTCATCGGCATAGGCCTGTGCAACCGCACGTCCAAAATACGACCCCGCCTGAGTAATGACGGCAACTTTATCCTTCAATCTATCCATTACAGATTCCTAAGTAATTTATCATTCGACGGCAAACAATTCAGCAGTTTCGGATCGAATACCATGTTGAAAAGTCATTTTACCTTAAATTATCTTATATTCTCGTGACTACTGCAACAGATAATTGAAAATGGAATGATTCTATTTACATATATTTTTTCATCTGATAACTTTTTATAATATTGTGAGATTCAAGAAAATTAATTCGCAGAATAAGATCTTATTTAACATGCTTGCATAACAATCGCGGGAGAAACTCATGGGAAAGAAAGTTAAAGAACTGGTTACTTATTGGGGGCCAGCAGTTTCTGAATGGGGTGATGGCACAGAAAAACGTTATGAAATTGAAAGAGACGAAGACCTCCTTATGAATAGTGGCGAAGGCGGTCGGAAAATGGAAAAAATCTCACTTAATGAAATATTCGAGGAGGGAGTAGTAACCGGCGTAGATATGGTGAATGGATATATGCCATTAGTTTTATACGCCAATGACGATATGATAATTGAGGTAGCAAATTGCGATAGCGAACAAAGTGCCTGGCACCGTAATTTAGGCGGCGATGAATGGGCTTTTCAATATAAAGGATCTCGCACACTTGAATGTGAAACCGGCCCCGTTACAATCAATGAAGGTGAAATGACTGTAATTCCCCGGGGGGTCTCACATAAGAATATTGGTCATGGACCAAATATAGAGATTACAATTTATACAAAAAAACCACTAAAACGCATGGCGCCAATGGATGCTGAAAAGGCTCGAATGAAGATGAAGGTAAAAGATGGTAAACCCGTAATGCCGCCACCTAGATTAGATGCGGATCCAGACGAATAAATTTGCGCTAACATAATAGGAAATAAACATGATAACAGCCATTGTAAATATAGTCGTTATCGTTACCGGAGATTGGCGTAATCCAATAACAAATGGTGACACCATCGTCATGGATGATGGCAAGATCGAAAGCGTTGGAACTGCCTCTAGTAAAGCCGTCAGTAACTGTGATGTTATAATTGATGCTGATGGATCAACTGCCATACCGGGATTTATTGACTCACAAGTGCATAATACATTCGGGGATTACACCCCTCGTCAAAAAACAATCGGATTTCTTGAAAGTTATATTCACGGCGGCACAACCACCGGCATTACAGCATCTGAAGTCCACGTCACTGGGCGCCCAAAAGATCCAGAGGGGGTGAAAGCACTTGCTGTCGCCGCCATGAAATGCTTCGAGAATTATCGCCCTGGTGGGATGCGATTTTGGGCCGGTTCTATCATTTTAGAGCCTGGCCTTGTTGAGAATGATTTTAAGGAGATTTCGGATAAAGGTGTGTGGTTGGCAAAAGCGGGTTTTGGGGCAGTAAAAACACCCTACGATTATGCCCCAATGATTGGATGGGCAAAAAAATATGGAATGATAACAACAGTGCATACTGGCGGAGCTTCAATTCCAGGATCTTCAGGTATTTGGGCCGATCATCTGCTAAAAATGCAACCAGATGTATCGTTCCATGTGAATGGTGGTCCGGCAGCAATGCCAGATGAGGATTTTCCAAGATTAATTAATGAAAGTAAGATCGCGCTCCAGGTTTGTACAGCTGGTAATCTCAGAACACTTCTTATGACAGCAGATTTAGTTTGTAAGGCTGATCAATTTGATCGATTTCTTATCGCGACCGATACACCAACAGGCTCAGGCATCATGCCATTAGGTATGATGTATACAATCACACATCTCGCCAGCTTAACTGATCTTCCCGTTGAACATGCGATAGCTGCCGCCACCGGGAATAATGCCACAATCTATAATTTGAACTCTGGCTTCTTAAAACCTGGAAAAGATGCTGATGTTGTCCTATTGGACGCCTGTGTGGGTAGTTCTAAAGACAACGCCTTAGATGGACTTCGGAATGGTGATATTGTAGCAGTTGGTGCGGTCATCACCGATGCAATACCGCGCTTCGTGGGACGGAGCCGCAATACCCCTGCGACAAATCGTAAAATTCAAGTGGCAGAATGCAACATAAAAATGGATTTTAGTGGTGACAGCCATTAATGCACCACTCATATGCCATAATTAATGTTGCTGTAAATCTAATAAAAATTATTACAGATGGCAAAGGTGTCTTGATAAGTTAATTATCCTAACAATATGGAATGAGTCTAATTAAAGGGATAAATTCAACAGATTTTTAGAAATTTTAAAGTAAGATCAATTTGATGAGTAAAGTAGTTTCAAACAAAAAAACATCCCAGAATAAACATGAATCATTTGTTGATGAATTTCTCCCCTATTTACTATCGCACACCCACTCTTTGCTAACGCGGAGAATTAGCTCAATAATACTAGATGAACCCATTTCAATGAATGAATTCAAAGTGCTAACTACATTGATTGGTAACAATGTTTTATCATTAAGACAATTGGCAGAAATGATGCAAGTTAAACAATCAACTTTAAGTCGAATTGTTGATAACATGGTGGGATCAAAATTATTATCGAGACGAGATGCCGCTGGGGACCGGCGGCGCATTGAGATCAAGTTGACGCAAAAAGGTTTTGAACGAGTAACACCATTACTGAAGCGTGTAAAAGATGCTGAAAGGGGGGCAGAAGCATCACTTGGTTCTACAGATTCTAAATGTCTCAAACGTATTCTTAAAAAACTAATCAAAGAAGAGTTATTGTGGCAACCACCCACAATCACCAAAAACAACCATGTTTCGAGGATCATATAGAAGGGTTACGAATTTTTGTTGGTGTCCAATTGATATAAATTGGGATGAAGTAAAGTTAAAACGTTTTAATTAAAGCACTGACGCTAAAGCTAAAGAAATATAGAACCATATATTCAGGACCTAACCATGTTACACCTGTACGAATATCCAAATTCAGTATGTTGTCAGAAAGTTAATTTGGCTCTAGTTGAGAAAAATCTAAAATGGGAGTCAATTACGGTCAATTTAGGGAAGAACGAACATTATAGTTCAGATTATTTAAAACTAAATCCAAAGGCTGTAGTCCCAACCTTAACACATGACGGATCAACAATAATTGAATCAACTTTAATTTGTGAATATTTGGATGAAATTTCCAAAGAAAACAAACTTACACCTGGTACACCGCTTGCGCGGACCCTAATGCGAGGTTGGAGTAAAGCCGTTGATGAAGGTCTACATGATGGTGTTGCCGATATAAGTTTTTCAGCCATGTTTCGAGAGCGGATGAAACGCATGCCAGAAAACAGACGACGACAACGGTTCGACAACATTGGCGATCCAAAACGCTATGATCGAGGAAAGACAACATTTGAGGTTGGGGTTAGGTCTCCCTTCGTGAAATATGCAGTTTATGCATTTGAAGCGACATTTAGAAAAATTGAAAAAGAACTCAATGACGGTAGAGACTGGCTTATCAAAGAGCAATATAGTTTGGCAGACCTTGGTTTAACGCCATACCTCGCACGCCTGGAATATCTAAATCTATTAGAAGTTTGGATCTATGATAGAAAAAATACTAAAAATTGGTGGCAACGTATAAAAACGAGACCCAGCTACAGAAAGGCAGTATCAAATCCACTAACAAAGGATGAAATCGAAGAAATGGATGCGTCGGGAAGTAAAATCAAAAATCAAATAGCACTAATAAAAGATGAACTACAAGCGGGCAAATTATCCATGTAAAAATGATAAAGTAGAAGAATAGGGGGAATAAATGACAAGCAGAATTACACCAATATCCGACGAAAATTTACCCAGCGAACTCGCACCGGATTTTGACATCATCTTAAAATCAAATGGATATATTCCATTTAGCTACAAAGTTCTAGCGCATAGACCAAACATACTTAAGGCGTTAATGGATTTATCAAAAGCCGTTATTAGGGATGAAGGTACTATCGACCGAGGGTTTCGTTTTCTCATAGCCTACATCTCCAGCCGAACTAGAGGCTGCCAATATTGTCAAGCGCACAATGTTAAAAGCGCCGATAGATGGGGTATTTCCACAGATCAACTCAATAATATCTGGGAGTATGAAACCAGTGAATTCTTCTCTTCTGCGGAGCGCGCTGCATTAACTTTTGCTCAAGCATCGGCAACGGTCCCAAATTGTGTTGACGATGCAATTTTTGCCAAACTTAAGCAGTTTTGGTCAGACGAACAAATCGTTGAAATTACCGCGGTGGTTAGTCTATTTGGTTGGATGAACTGCTTTAACGATGTTCTCCATGTAGACTTAGATACTGAAACCATAGAATGGTGTGAAGATTTTGGCTTGAGAAAAAAAACCGGCTGGGATCCTGTTGACCACATTTAACAAATGAGGAGGAGTACAAATGGACAAATTGCCAGATGTATTCAATCTAAAAGAATGGGTTGAGGAAAATAAAGAAAAATTAAAGCCGCCGACAGCTGCCGTTACCGTTCTTCGCAACGAGAAGTATATGGTGACAATTGTCGGCGGTCCAAATTCAAGAACAGACTACCACGTTAATCAAGGCACTGAATTTTTTTACCAACTCACGGGAACCATGATCCTCACCGTCCAGGAGAACCAACAAGTTCGTGATATTCCAATTAGTGAAGGGGAAATTTATCTTTTACCGCCTATGACCCCCCACGCTCCCCAACGACCCAAAAACACGGTTGGTCTTGTTGTCGAAAGCATCCGTCAACCAGAAGAGCTTGATACTCATCAATGGTATTGTCAAAAGTGTAATCATCTCTTATTTGAAAAATCCGCGTATTTGGAAGTTATGGAACGTGATATGCCACCAATCTTTGACGCTTATTATTCAAATACAGAAAATCAAACATGCGATAAATGCGGATACAGAAATCCTGGTCGGCCTGATGATTAAAGTCCTTTGCCAATAAGGACAAGATTAGGACAAGGGTTTGGGGGCAAGTATCCGAAAAGTAGTCTCGACGTCGATCATGCCAAAGCCGCCGATAAAATGGACGTTGCGAGGGTTGGACATGTTATTCTCCTAAGAGTATATGGACGTATTCACTTAACGCATTTCCTATTTCACATCTTCGTCTCTGAAACCACCAATTTCAAAACTGCTGCCCGTTAAATGAGGAACGTCACTGGAACGGCCATGAATAAAGCGCTTAGGCATCAACGCATTAATATCGGGATAATTTCTTGGATCTAGATTTTTACCTTTGAGCCCCGGATGATCCTCCGTATAACGATAGGCCCTGAAAATCATACTGTTGGTGCCGAATATGGCATGGTCGTAATAGAAGGGAGATGCGAACTCCCATACCATCTCGCCTTCTTTAGTAACTTCAAAGATGCGGCCTTTAGTGGCCTCACAGATTAAAGTGGTGCCATTCGGTTGGCGCTGGGCTCCCGAACATATAAAGCTATTGAAATCAAAAGAAGGATCGTCCTTATATTCCCACTCGATTTTATTGGTCCTGGGATTTACTTCTATGACCCGGGAAAAATCTATCGTCGTATATACCCGATGGGCGCCGTTATCGAACAGCAAAATATTACCGTTTTCGAGCAAAGTCGGATTATGTTGACCTGCAATTTCACCTGGACCCCAACGCCAAATAATATCGCCGGTAGTTTTCTCGATTATAACAATCGTGTTGATGCAGCGAAAACTCACCAGAAGATTACCGTCTGGCATCGTGGTAATTGCATTGAGATTGGTCCAGCGGTCACGGGGATGGAGGGGACCGAGTATATCAATATTAACATCGAGATGATCATATGAGTTCCATTCCCATATCACCTCCTCTGTCTCCTTATCAATTTCCTGAATTGCCTCACCCCACATAACACCATTGAGTTCGGTATCAGGCTGACCGCCCTTGACTGTTTTAGCTATTTCATCGGGTACCTCACGCCATACGGCAATCATAATATTGCCGTTGTCCATTTCAGAAAAACAGTGGCTATGGAGTGGATCAATATATTCCCAAACCGTATTACCGTCCCAATCAACTTCGATCAGTTGACCGCCATTGCCACCGAATTCGGGTAAGGGTGAAGGAATAAGTTTGCCGAGATAAAGAAGATTACCATTGGTCAACAGCTTTCCATAATTACCTGGTACATTATCCATTTTCCATTGATGAACAACTTGGCCCATCATATCGATTAGCCAGACATTCCGTCCCAGCATTGGAGCGAACAAGGTATACCCTTCAAAAGCCCGACCTTTTTCATAGTGGGTTACGCCGTGAATATTCCGTCTTGCTACGCTCACTAAACCAACTCCTTTTTCAATCAATTATATTGATATAGTATCAATTCCATTTTAGATAAAGGATTTCTAATGGCAATAACTTTGAAATGTAACTCCTAGTTATGGTTTGGGATCAGGGGGACGGAGGCTTGAATCCTCTCTCCCCGACCAATATTTTTTGAATAGCTTAGGAATTTAGTTATCAGGGCCAAAAGGCTCTACTATTGGGGGCTGAGAACTCCCTTCACCACGGTTAATTAGCCTCTTACTTACGTCTAACGATTATTTCGCAACGACGACATTGAACCGTTTCAATGCTGCTGCTGGAGCCGAAGTCAAATTCTCTATCGATTACTTTGAAATCATGGAAGCGAAGTAGGCACAATAAATAGCCCATAAATCTGCGCAGAGCATCTTTTCGCACCTCATTCATATCAATTAATAAAAAAATGATAAATTAACAAGCCAATAATTAATCCCTTAATAAAAGATATCCAAAGTATTCCATAATCAGAAATATTTAATTTTTTCTTCCACCATTTTATGTATTTTTTATGCCAATTTATCATTGCCCAGTTCGTTAGGCTGTTGTGGTATCGCTTTTAGTCTTTACACGGGTAACCACACAGAGTGCAGTCAAAACAGCAAATATTATGGTTCCGTTAGTAATATTGGCGACTTCGGTAACTGTCAGTGTTCCAAGTGTGATGAACATAACGGCAAAGCCATGGGCGCATCCCATAAGAACTAACTGCTGTGATTTTGTATCCTCTACTTTTCTTGCAAAAAAGGTAATGCAGGCTATTGCGAGCATCAGCGAACCGATACACCGATAGATATTGTATGCACCGCCCGAAGCGTTAGGCCATTCACGCGCTACTACCGCTTCGGTATTAAGTTGAAAATTAAAGAAAATCACCGCAAGGACTACGGCACAAATTGTTAAAGCAATTTTATAAGAAAATATTTTATTCATCTTACGTCTCTCCTTTAAGCGAGGGCGTTATCCATTCTAAGGACATTACATGATCTGGAATCTAATTGGAAGTATCGGTGCAAATACCGGCATTTCCGTTAAGCTTTAGAAGTATCCAGAGTTGCCGATGTTCGTTTCAGATCGCCCAAATTTGCAATCTCTAACAGAAAATCGAATAAATGCGAATGTCCGCTTTCGGAGGTAAAGCAGACATAATTTTGGTCGTTCTTAATGTCTGCTATTAGCCAAAAGCGGAATTATATTGTTCAGGGTGCCTCTGGAACTACATAGTACAATATGGAAAAGAAATGGAAGGCACTGCCAACGATGACGAACAGGTGCCATACAGCATGGCCGTAAGGTATACGTTTCCAGAGGTAGAAGACGACACCGATGCTGTAAGCGATGCCACCAGCAATCAAAAGGTCTAGACCCATCGGTGCCAATGACTTGAAAACATATTTGCCGGCCCAA
>DUBF01000130.1:0-1251 GCA_012960465.1 Rhodospirillales bacterium
ACCATCAATAGCTGTATTTCCTCCCGCCAAATCTAATTCTCCGTATGCGATACCCACCCCGCTACTGATATAGGCAGAAACACCACGACTTAATACAAAATCTTTATAACCATTGAAAGTTCCTTTGCCAAAGCCCCTGAATTTGTCAAACTGGTTACTTTTGAAATGGTCGCCGGACGTGGCGATAAAATACCCGTTAGTCAATTACCTGCTGATGGGACTTATCCAACAGGGACGACCCAATGGGAAAAACGCAATATCGCACAGGACATTCCTATTTGGGAATCTGATCTCTGTATCCAGTGTGGCAACTGTTCAATCGTTTGCCCACACGCAACGATACGTGCCAAATTCTACGAAAAAGAAAAACTAGATCAAGCTCCTGACGGCTTTAAAGCCGCTAAAGTCGGCTCCCGCGGGTTCCCCGATATGCGCTACACCATACAAGTTTATCCTGAAGATTGTACCGGTTGTAGCTTATGTGTCAAAGCCTGCCCTGCCGTTTCAGAACACGATGAAAACTTTAAAGCCATAAATATGACACCTAAAGCTGAGCATTTTGAAGTCGAGAAAAATGCCGCGGCCTTCTTTGAAGCATTGCCTTACAATGATCGCGCTAGAGTCGATTTTTCCAATGTCCGTGGTGTTCAATTTCTGGAACCGTTATTTGAATTCTCCAGCGCCTGTGCGGGTTGTGGTGAAACGCCCTATCTGAAACTGATTACCCAATTATTCGGCGATCGTATGTTAGCCGCCAATGCCACCGGTTGTTCCTCCATCTATGGTGGCAACCTACCCACAACACCTTGGTCTCAAAACTCAGAGGGCAAAGGCCCTGCCTGGTCTAATTCCCTATTTGAAGATAACGCCGAATTCGGCTTAGGCTATCGCTTAACTACTGATCAACATGTTGCTCTGGCACGTCGTCTTTTAAATGAACTCAAAGACCATTTTGATGATACTTTAGTTGAAGAAATTCTTAATGCACCACAAGCAAAAGAAAGCGACATTCGAAAACAACGCGCCCGCGTTGCTCAATTACAAGAACAACTGGAACACCTAAACAACCTAAAAGCCAGAGAACTGTTATCTGTAGTTGATAATTTCGTTCGTCGCAGCATCTGGATTATTGGCGGTGACGGCTGGGCCTACGATATTGGCTATGGCGGTATTGATCACGTTCTGGCTACTGGTCACGACATGAATATTCTGGTCATGGATACCGAAGTTTATTCTAATACCGGTGGTCAG
>DUBF01000130.1:1404-2924 GCA_012960465.1 Rhodospirillales bacterium
TCCACAACAAACCCTACAAGCTTTCCGTGAGGCTGAAGCCTATGACGGGCCATCAGTAATCATCGCTTACAGCCCTTGTATTGCCCATGGCATCAATCTGGAAAATGGTCTTGAACAAATGGAAATGGCCGTCAAATCCGGTTACTGGCCATTATACCGATACAACCCGACTTTAGGTGCAGAGGGCAAAAACCCATTCGTACTCGACTCTTTACGTCCAAGTATCCCCGTTAAAGAATATGCTTATAATGAAACCCGCTACAGTAGTTTACTACGCAGCAATTCTGAACATGCCGAGAAATTGATGGACTTTGCCCAACAGGTTGTCGATTCAAAATGGGCGCTTTATGAGGAAATGGCTACCCGGAATGCCAATGACTTTTTACCGGATACACGTATGCCCATCGAAAAATAACAAAATAATGTAACTGATTTAGCAAGTAACTGGTCAAGTTCAGTAGCGGTTAACTTGGAAATTATCAAATGAAAAATGTCCAAGTGCTATACCTTAAATGATTTTGTGGTTAATAACAAAAAACCAATACAATTGAGTCTTTGTAGATCAGCTAATCTCATAAAATTCGATCAATCATATTATTTCTTTACCATCAATAAGCAATTTAGCAACCTTTCCTAATCTATCAACAGTACAAATAGATTCTGAAAACTCATTATCACCTTTGTACGTTAAAGTCACATAGCTTTGTTTATCCGAGTCACTATTCTTAACAACATACGGTTTTTCACCTGTATGCTTAAGAATGACTCGGGGGCATTGGTATTGGGCAATTCTGGATAGATTATTGTACTGCATTAACACAGCATTAGAGGCCTTCTGTTCCTCTGTCACTCCTGATGTGGCAATAATAATTCCACCAACGACCATAACGCACACAAATGCGATTAAGATCTTGGTAACTTCTGATATTTTTTCGTTCTCAAATTCTTCAACCATAATAAAAAATCCTCTCCTAAAACATTTACCTTTAATCAATAACAGTTGAAAAGAGTTAGTAATCTAAAACTTAAATCATCTCTTTAACTATCAATTTAGATACCACTTAAAGTTCTCAACTTGTACACTAATTATTTCATCAATAAAAAAGGAGCCTTTTTATGTCATGCTCAAGACTTTGTGGTGGCACTTGACATATACCCCTCTATTTAACTTGAATAATTTTAAAACGAAAGTTCCTAATACCTTTTGATCCACATCAATTTTATTTAATTTAAATGGTAATAACTCCGCAGTGTTTCTTGAAATTTTTCAAGTATCCCAATCAGGAAACTAATTTTATAAGTGGTAATCAGGTAAATTAAAATAGGGCGGTGTCTCATGGACATAGGCCATGGTCATGGCATCGGCCATACTCCATAATACATCCAGTTTAAATTTTAGTATTCTTAGCATTTTTTCTTGTTGTTCACGAGTTTTATACCAGTCCAGTGTGATTTCAAGGCCGTGGTTGACATCGCGCCGCGCTTCAGTCAGGCGTTTTTTAAAGTATTGATAGCCTTTC
>DUBF01000131.1 GCA_012960465.1 Rhodospirillales bacterium
GTATCACCTCACTGGCAGCCCAGAGCATCATTAGCTGGAACCTATGATAAAGCTTGGGATGAGGAAAGAAAGCCCTTATTACCCGAAGATTTTGACCGCCGATTTTTCAATGCGGCCTCTTCAAGTCTGGTTGCTCCCGGGTATTTAAAAGGAGATGAAAAGGTAGTGATCGTTAATTCTTCTCCGGAAGGCAGGGTTGAATTTAATTTACCTAGTGTACCTGCGCCGCAATGTAAAGTTGAACTACGTGGTGGAAAAGTTGAGGTGTTGCAAACTCAATTGGATACGGTGATTATCAATATGGATGAGAATTTAGTGTTTTTATTATGGCGTGCGCATATGGTTGTCAGAAATGGGCCTCATGATGTGCTGTCAATTAAGGTTGGCTCTGAAGCAGATCTTGCTGAGCCGAAATCGAGCTAGAGATTATTATGGCAACTTCCATTAAAGCATTTAATATTGAACTCTATCAAGAGCATCTTGAAGAAGCCTCGTTTCTTTATGAGCAGCGTCTGGGACTATTAAATGATCCAGAATTAACCTGGATGGATATTGATGAATTTGAACAGCGACTGGAAGCGCATATTGATGCACTGGTAGTGGGTGAGGATTTGGCTCTGGAGGTTTGTCAAACACAAGCGGAAGAAGGCGACTTTGGGGAGCTGTTTGCCGCCGTTTGTGTGTTCTGTCGCCAAAATCAGGCTAAGCGGGTAGCTGATATTTTGGATAATCTGGATATGGAAGATGAGGAGCGGGTCCAGGCGGTTACCGATGCTTTAAAGTATGAGTGTCCACATGATTGGCGGAATAGCCTTAGTAATTTGTTTTTACGCGGTCATGAAAATAGTTTTGCAATTTTAGCCGAGATGTTCGGCTATTGCAGGTTTCCAGCAAATAATGCACTTCTTCGTGTTATGGAAAATGCACCAGATAACAGTTTAGTTAAAATTACTCGTTCTCTTGGGCGCTTGAGAGAAGATAAAGCTTCAGCATTTTTACTACAGCTTTTGCGCCATGAAGATGGTGCTGTTTGTTCCGAGGCATTATTGGCCTTATTGCGCCTAGGTAACCTTCACGCAATGAAGCAATCTTTGCTAATAGCGCAATCAAAACAATGGCCTTATAGCGGACTTGGTTTGAGTGGCAATCAGTCTGCCGTTCAAGTGTTATTGGATATCGTTAACAGCAATAAAGCAACGCATGATTGTTTGATTGCATTGGGGCTTTTGGGGGATCTTGCTGCTGTATATCCTCTTGTTGCACAATTGGAGAATGAGAATTGTGTTGGTTCTGCAGCAACTGCCTTACAGTTGATTACAGGAGCTGAATTAAATGAAGAGGTCTTTATTGCTGAGGAAATTGATGAAGATGAATTATTTGAAGAAGAGTTAAAGGCTTATAAAGAAGAAGGGAAAGTGCCATTACGTCCTGAAGGTGAGCCATTTGGAACAACAGAAATTCGAGTATCTCAGGATCCAGAAGTATGGACACAATGGTTGACTGAAAATGCGGGTAATTTTAAGCGGGAACTTAGGTATCGAAACGGTAAGCCTTATTCGCCAGTTTGTTTGCTGGAAAACCTTCAATCGGAGCGGTTTGTCTATCATATTAGGCAATTGGCTTACCAGGAACTGGTGATTCGATACGGGATGGATATTCCTTTTGAAGCAGATCTACTGGTTAGGAAGCAATTGCTGGTGCTACCAAAAATTGCTTCCTGGGTTATAGAAAATGATAAGAAATTTCAGCCAGGTCAATGGTATTTTGCCGGGAAGTTAATAACGTAGATATATGGGGTAAGTATGCTATCTGCTTCTACGATCTTATTTATCATCGCAATGATTTATACTTTTTTCATTGTTCATGATTTCTATAAAAACCAGAAAAAGTTAACGTTAAAGTCAAAAATCTGGTTACGCATTGTTTCAACTAAGGTGAACTAATGGGGTCAGACTCTAATAAAATACATGTATTTGTTATACTGAACTTTTTAACAATCAGGTAACTCCAAAATGGCAAGACTTCCACGTTATTTTGTCAAAGGACAGCCTCAGCATATAATTCAACGAGGAAATAATCGTGAGTTGATTTTTGTAGATGATGATGACTATCGCTTTTATTTAGAATGTCTACAGAGTGCTATAAAAATAAATAAATTATCGGTTCATGCGTATGTATTAATGACTAATCATGTTCATATACTTGCCAGTCCAGAAGCTGAAACGAGTATTTCAAAAACCCTGCAATCCGTTGGTCGTCGGTATGTACAATATTTTAATTACACTTACAAACGAACAGGGACTTTGTGGGAAGGCCGTTACAAAGCGACGGTTATTGATAGTGATCAATATTTATTAACCTGTATGCGTTATATTGAACTCAATCCCGTACGTGCGGGTATGGCAGAGCAACCGAGCGCATACACCTGGTCAAGTTATGCTGCTAATGCAGAAGGTAAAAATAACAAGTTGATCAAACCTCATGAAGTATTTAGACAACTGGGTGTTAATGAGGTAGAAAGGCAATTGGCCTACAGCCAGCTTTTTCAATCCGCAATTGGCAAAACTGATCTTGATGCTTTACGAAACGCGACAAATAAAGGGTGGGTATTGGGCAATGATCGTTTTCGTGAGGAAATTGAGCGATTGTCAGGTCGACGTTCTGCAGCAAAACCCAGAGGAAGACCAAAGAAAGTGAAAGATTAATTAATTCGTGACCCCAATTACCCATTATCAATAGGGTTGTGATTCTAGAAATTAACAAAATCGAGAATGGAGGTAGTTATGAAATTACTTAAACGAGGTAGTAGCGAGCCAGAGGTAGTAGCGAGCCAGAGGTAGTGCAGCCAGATGATCATTGGGCGCGATCTTTTGCAGATGTGTTTTCGTGGCATCTCGAATATGGCAT
>DUBF01000132.1 GCA_012960465.1 Rhodospirillales bacterium
TAGTGGCGATTGCATCTACATTAGGATTAAGGTCTGAGTTTATTTTTAAGGGTACCCATCGAATTTTAGTGTCCTTTGGGATAAATGCCTGGGGGCCATCGCAGACCACCCCAATTGTTATCGGAAAAAGTTTTGTCCTTAACCAAAAAAATACGAGAATCAGGATGATAGAAAAAATGAGTTCAGATAGTACTAAGCTTCGTGAATATAACGGGATTCTTAGAAAACTCAGTAATGTGCCAAAACTACTATAGGCGAGCACATTGAAGAGTATGATTCTTCCAATGTAACCAATTGTTGGAATACGCACATAGATAAAACACAAAATTAATGTTACGAGGTGAATGACTACTAAAGCGATCAGAAAGGTTAGCAGTTGGTCGCGGAATACAAAAATTTCTCCATCGCCAATATATTGGTAGCCAGATCTCAGCATGGCGCCAGTTACAAAGACAATACCAGACGAAACAATGGCATAAAGAAAGAGTAATCGGTGCCGATTATGAATTATTTGCATTATTGTTAATTACTCTGCCACTGATAAATTGGCCGAGAGAGTTTTCCGGTTTGCTAATTAGCAAGACGTCTGCTTACGAAGAAAATAAAAGTAAAGTAGTTGGCGGATTGGCCCAGGCATTATCCTAAAGGGTAGTCGCATCATCAGGAATACTATGGAATTAAAAGCAGAGAAGTATCCTTTTTGCCGAAGCTTCTTGCATAGATCAATTTCGTACTTCGCGTATTTTGGACCACCCCTTCTGCGAAAGTAGTTTAAATTTACATCAGTCTCCACCAGAATATCAGACATATTGGCGATTTTATGCCCTGCCGAGATTATTTTCTGCCACAAAAAGAAGTCCTCAAAAAATGGGCAATGTTCATAATTGCCTACCGCTAGAACTGCAGACTTTCGGAACATTACGGTCGGGTGATTAAGTGGGTTACGATACAGTAGGACTGTTTTCTCAAGTTTCTCTGTGGAATACCCCGAGCGCAGTGCAGATCGAGTCTTTCTTCCGACTTTAAAGTTTTCCCGCATCGCACCGCCCAAAACAGAAATATCATCTCTCCTGGACATAAATTCAGTTTGAATTAGGAACCGATTTGGTAGGCAACGATCATCTGAGTCTACCCGTGCCACCAACTCATGGGTACAATGAGTTATTCCGTCACGTAACGCTAATCCCAAGCCTCTATTTTTCGGATTCTGAACCCTAACTATTGGTAGTTTGCTGGAGTACTCTTCTAGCGTAGCAGTCACCTCAGCCTGTAAGGGGCCATCTTCGACGATAATAATTTCGTCGGCCAGCCTAATTTGTGTGATTAGGCTGGTCAGAGACAAGACCAGATCGTCTCTGGTTGTATTGATATACACAGAAATAAGGACTGAAAAACGCAACATGATCTAAAAACGCAGAGTGCAAACGCGGTTGGCTGTTTGCTTTGCTTTACCTAAGATCATCGGTTGGAAGAAAACGTGGGACATAAAAGATGGGAGACCAAAGATTGAAGAAAGGCAGAGTCTTGTTCCTGATTCGTGTTTACAATGATCTTGATCATATCGTACCAATAATTTGGAAGATGAGCGCCTTGGATGCTCAGCCTAAATTCTTGTTTGTCGGTGAGCGGTTCGAGGATGATTATCGTATTAATTTTATAAAAAAATGTGGCGCTGTTGAACTAAACAGTCCGAGATTTGCGTTTTACGCAAAGTTTAGGCCCAAAAGCGGCTTTCGTCGGCTGACTCGGCTATCGGACCTATTTTTTGAGTTGCTTGTAGGCCGAAGACTGATTCAAGAAAAACAGATCAGTTGTGTCGTAACTGAATGGGGTGGGCCCGAAGGCAAGGGTATGGCGCCTTGTATTCTCAGGCCCGCGCGAGCGTTGGGAATTCCAATTATTTCAGTCCCCCATGGATACCATACTTGGGTGAACAATGATTTTAACGATATAACCTCTAGCAGTATAAACGCAACCGGTGATTTGCCGCAGATGGCAGATCGTAACCGTTTTTCAGCATACGTAGTGCAAAGTAACAATATAAAAAGGTATTGCGTGGAATCTGGAATAGATCAATCAAATATCCAAGTTCTTGGGAGCGCACGTTTTTGTCAAGAATGGAGCGAGATTAATTTGCAACTATGCGGCAAACACAAGAACTTTGTTAATTATGACAATAAGATATCGATCCTATTCTTTCTTGGTCATTGGTCATATAACGTAGATAGAAAGCGCTGTGTTAATTTGCTGGAAACGATCGCTCAGAAGGAAAATGTAAATTTAGTAATCAAAGGGCATACTCGTGGGCGGGTGACCGGCGGCTTAAGTGAAGACGAAGAAAAAAGGCTAGATAAATATCCAAGTATCAAATATGCTGATGAGCGGCTACATTCGCCGTTTCTGGTGAAACAGGCAGATGTCGTCATTGTTTTTGGGTCCAGTATATGTTTCGAGGCACTGCAGCAAAGAGTGCCGGTGTGTAAGCCAAACTTTTTATCAAGGAACATAACGATATTCGATAATTCAGGTTTAGTATTTGAAGCAAATACAGAAGAGGAAGTGATCAGATTTGTGACGTTGGAAGAACTCCGTAGATCCACTATGCCGACCGAGGAAGTGGTCGAGAACTTCTTTAAAGAGCACATCGAAGGAAGAGACGACAGTCCTAACACTGAGGTGTTGCTGAAGTATACAAACTTGATTGAATCAACATCAAAAACCTGAAGAGCAAAGAGTCATATTATTAAAGGGGTAAAGGGCACACAATCAATATGCTTCTAGGATGCGGCGTATGAAAGCGTGCGCTACTTGGAGCAAATACGACTTGCTAGATCAGTATTAAAGAAGGGAAGATGGCTGCTCTTATGAGCGACGTAGCGTTGTCGGCCTTTCATTTCTGGCAGTCAA
>DUBF01000133.1:0-299 GCA_012960465.1 Rhodospirillales bacterium
GTTCCGTCCGACGAACACGGGCTAAAACCTTTGCTTGGCGATAATCGGTATAAATGTCAAGAGTGCTAATTAGCGGTACACCACACTCAAGCAAAATGGCACGAGCATTTGGCGTAATGGGTAATATTCTATTTACAAATGGTTTTATTTTTAAAAATAAATTAGCGTCATCCTCATCATATATTATAGCCGTTAACAAATTTTGACCCATCTCTACCATTAGATTTAAATCTTATCAAGAAATTTGGTTGCAAGATCATACGAAAACTCATCCCTCAATTCAAACCCTGCAAGAGGGT
>DUBF01000133.1:382-2904 GCA_012960465.1 Rhodospirillales bacterium
ATTTACGAGGTACATCACCGCTGTCGATGCGTGTAAAGCTACCTTCAGAATCCTCTTGCCATAACCACCCAGACTCTCTGCGAGCAGCAATAACGGAATCATACCCATCTTCCAATAAATGTACAATCATGCCGTCAAGTAAGCCAGCTGGGCGAATAGGGAAAGTTTCTTCAAGATGGATGATCAAATCAGGCAACAACCCAATTTTTTCAATTTCTTCCAATGAAAACTTTTGAACTTTTTCAAGATTTACATGATCCTCCGATAAACCTGCAGGCCTGATAAAAGGGCATTCAGCCCCTGCTTTTTTTGCAATAACAGCAGTCTCATTCGAATCAGTGGATACAAATATTTGATCTATAAATTTTGACTGTTTCGCAGACTCAATCGTGTAATTAATTAGTGGGGTGCCGTTTATAGATTTTGTAGCACCCCTCACAGGAATAATGGCCACAATTTTAAGGTTCTTCGCATTAAGTTTTCCTGTTCTATAATTTGTGTGGTGTTTCTCAATGATTTTGACAACATTGCTCAAGCGTTCTGGATTTCCACCTTGATGGATTCCGTGATAATGATAAACACTGGCGTCAGGTTCATACAATAATTTATATCCACGATTTAACATTTCTTGAGCCCAGATTCGGTCTTCAATATTTGTAATCGAACTGTCAAAAGGAAACTCTTCCCAAAGTTTTCTTCGGAAGATTGAATTTGCGTTATGGAAAAAACTATCTCTAGTCTGAATGATACGGTCAAGGCCGAAAACAAGTAATAAATCTCGCTTATCGGTAGAAGTAGAAAATGACATCGGCTCCTGGCGACCATAAACTCCTGCATAGGTTTCATCTTCTTCCAAAGCATTCACCAGAGATCCTAGCCAAGCGTTCCCAGTGGGGATGCAATGAGCTGAAAGACATACAATATATTTGCCTTTAGACTCCTCTATACCAAGATTAAGAGCTTTTCCTGGCAAATAGTTTGAAATGGTTACAATTTTTTTGATTGGATACTGGCGAGCTTTTTCAACGGTCTTATCTGTACTCTCGTTATCAACAAGAATCACTTCAAAAGCCTTGTAGCTTTGACTAAAAACGGCACCAAGACACGATGAAAGCCAGCGTTCTTCATTTTTGGTGCGGATGATTAAGGAGACAAGGGGGGAATTATTCATTTACAGTGTTACATCTACACTGAGATCAGAGGCCAGTGTTCGGAGTTCCTCTAGCAAATTGTCAACGACCGGAATCCCTTCTTCTTTACGACGCTGTGCTTCCTCTATTTGGGGATCGTTGGCAAGGAGTACTCTTTCTCCATCTAAGTTTGGTTCCTGACGCACCTCGTCCGTCATTTGTTGTAGTCGTTCTTCAAAGACAGTCAATGGTTGACAGATATCGGCCCGCATCACCAGATAAAATTGCCCAAGGTGTCTCGGTTGATCCATTGGTGTAGTAAACATAGCGGGAATAGAGCGCCCAAAAAGCATTCCAGTCAAAACACCGCAAAGCACCTCTCCCATTGCTGCCAAACCATAACCTTTGTAAGTTCCGATAGGTAAAATAGAACGCGCTAAATCCGGATCTGAGGTCGGAATACCATGCTCATCTGCCGCATATTCTCCGGGCAGTTTTTCTCCTTTTTCCCGATATGTCAGGAGTTTGTTCCATGAAAAAATCGTTGGGGCCATATCTAAACAAAAAGGTTCCTCCTCTATTCTTGGAGCAGCAAAACAAGTGGGATTTGTTCCAAAATATGCTCTCTGTCCGCCATGAGATCGTAACAACGCATCGGCATTGGTAAAAGCAAAAGCAACGTAACCATCACGCGCCGCTTTGAGGACAAAGCTTGCCATCGCACCAGGGTGACTTGAGTTGCTTACCGCCACAGCTCCAATTCCAAACTCTTTTGCCATCCGCATTGCGTAACCAATTGCTTTAAAACCAGCAGCATGTCCAAATGTATTATCCGCATCGAGTGCTCCGAATGCAGGAAATTTTTGCGTGTAACTGTAATTTGGTTTTGGGTTTTTGCGGCCGGAAAGGGCTGATCTAGTGTAATGAGGAAGCAAGCGGATTCCGTGTGAATCCACCCCCCGCAATGAAGTTTCACAGAGTCCTGTTGTAACAGCTTCATTCGTTTCAGAATCTAATCCGGCTTTTGCCAAAATCTCACGATGAAAATCAATCAGGGTTTCGTAGGGAATGTATTTCATATTTGAATCTTTATCGGAAAATTTTGTTGGGCTAAACTTTGATGAGCGGCTTCGATCACTGCCGAAGAAATGCGGCAAACTTCAAATGAAGGACGTATCTTTTCCAGAGTTTCCAATTCTATTTCACCATCTTTAAACATTTGAACATCTTTAACAAATTGTAGTACACTTTTAATTCCATAGCCGTTGAACATCAGGTTTTGGTTTATGGTTTCTTTCCAAGAGCTTGAAAAATAAGGATTCACATCTTGTATGCCTTGCCCATCCTCTACGATTTGAACACCACGATTTTTTTGGTCTGCCTGAAAACGAC
>DUBF01000134.1 GCA_012960465.1 Rhodospirillales bacterium
GAACCCTATAGTTGGCAAGCCGATAAAACCCAATATTGCGCTAGATCTTAAACCGCACTCCAAACGGTAAAGAGCATAAGTTTTAAAATGCGCCCAAGCGTCTGGCATACGGACAAACATGAAAGTCGAGGCGGCAGAGGTACCATTTGGGACTGCCTGCAGGGGAGATGGATCGGATTCATCCAATATCTCAGAATATACTTTAGCGAATATCCCTGAATATGGAATTGCAATTGCCAGTATGCCTGTGAGAGGCGCCAGACCAAAAACTTGTAAAAAAATAAGGGCCCAAAATAGCTCATGTACTGATCTTATAAATGCACAAAATACCCGTATACTTCTAAATTTAAAAGCTAAAGCAAGTGGGAAGCCCAAAATATTTCCAAGAACTACGCCCAATATTGCAAAAGCAACGGTATTTACTAAAGAACTCCACAAATCTTCTGTGGCAGTAAAATCAGGCGTTATAGCACCAAATACCATGCGTTTAATTTCAATCCATGGATCAAGAGTTGTGACTTCGAAATCACCGAAAGCTCCCAATACCATAGCAATTAATAAAAAAATTATGCTGCTCCGAAGGAGAGGCCGCTGTCCCAAGCCTATTTTGAAGGCTCTAATTTTTGTAGAGGTCGTCAAGGTCTTTTGCCTTTATTCCTTTGACTGGCTCATCCATAATTTTCTGACCTTCTTTCAAACCTACTATCCGGGTTGAATTTTTTAGTGCCAGGCTAACGTCATGCATTGAAAGAACAACAGTTTGGTGGTTGTTTATGATTGCTTCCATCACGGTCTGAGATCGGTGCTCGTCAACGGCTGATACCGGTTCATCGCCGAAAAATATTTTACTATGTTGGAATATAGCTCGTGCCACTGCAACACGCTGTTGCTGACCTCCAGATAACTCTCTAATTGGTTCAAAGGTTTTATCTTTTATACCTAATTGTTCGACAATAGGCATGATTGTCTTGATTTCTTTTTTTTGAGGTTTGATCAAATTTATAATGTTGTACCAGGTTGGGCGTTTATCCAACTGTCCAATATAGACATTGTGAAAAACTGAGAGGGCTCTAACGAGACCAAGGTCTTGCGGAACTAACGAGGCATCGCCTTTATATTTTTGATAGAGTAAATTGAGCAAGGTAGACTTGCCGGCGCCACTTTGTCCGACGAGTGCTATTTTTTCACCTTGCTCAATTTGAATTGAAAAATCCTTTAGAACCGATGTTCCATTATATTGGACAGTGGCATTTCTAAGTTCCATAAAAGACATCGTTGAAAGATCCAATTTATTTTTTAGACTTTACTCTAGCAAGCCAATTTCTTTGCCTACAGAAATAATTGGGCTGTAGTCCCTATTGGAAGCGGATATAAATGAACTACGAGGAAATTGCTTGAGTAGATCAGGATTGTTCATATCAAGGAGAGCCTTTTTAACTTTGTTAATAAATCCGGCCCCATATTTACTCTCTACATCACCGCGAATACTCCAATTGTAATCGGGGTATTCTGGAGTAGTCCAAATTTTTGAGATTTTTGAGGTATCGATTTTACCGCTCTTTAATTCTTTGTTCCAAACCGCAAAGTTGACGGCACCCACTTGAAAGGCACCAGATTGAACCAATGCAATCGTTCGAGAATGGTCGCCACTAAAACCAACGCGTTTAAATACCTTTGGTGGTGATTTTTTAAAGTTTTTTCGTATATGATATTCTGGCATTAGACGACCCGATGTTGAGCCCTTTGATCCAAAAGTAAAAGTCTTTCCTGCTATCGATTTTGGAAAGTTCTTCGAAGCTTTAATTCCAGTACTACTGTGTGCAATAAAATATGTTGTAAAGGATTTGTCCTCGGCGCCTTGAGCTATTGCTTGAGATCCTTTTACTAAACTTCGAGCGCGCACTCCTGACAAACCACCAAACCAAGCAAGCTGGACCTGATTATTGCGAAATGCTGTGACGGCAGCTGAATAGGATTTAACTGGAATATATTTTACAGTTATGCTTAACCGATCAGAGAAGTAAGTAGCTATCTTGTTAAATCTCGATTTTAATGCGCTTTCATCTTGATCGGGTATCGCCGTAAACGTAAACGTATTTGCAAAAACCGGCGCAGATGTCATCAATATAAGTGATGAGATCACTAGGGATTTTACTATTTTCATTAATTATTCTCCTAATAAACGTATAAATGCCTTTATTGGCAGCGGCAACATAATCACCATATCCTTTTTGGTAAATCATTTTTTTACCTCAATAATAAATTAGTTTTAGATTGCAGTTAAAAAGATAATATTCTGCCTATAGCTTAATTTATTTGCTTATAACGGTGTCGTTTATTTTAAGATATAAACGGCGTTGAAAATTTTTGATGTTTGCATTTTATGGGTCATTATGTGGTAATCAAATCAGATACGCTTAGCGTTTTAAATCAAATTCAACTGACAATTTTTACTTATAAAATTCTACCCAATAGGAGTTACCATGGAGAAAAATAAAATAAATCAATTTGGCGCCATAATTGCCGCTAGTACTATTTTAATGGGGTTTTCGGGCGCTAGCGCTGAAACCCGAGTGACTTATAAATCGGCAAAAACAACATCGTCATACTACCAAATGGCGGTACAGATATCTGAAGCAATGAAGGCCGGATCGAAGGGTAACATTATTGTTACTGTTGAGGAAAGCCAGGGTTCGGTTCAGAATGTTAAGGAAGCGGTTTCGCGACCTGGAAATTATGTATTCACGACACCACCTGTTTTGGTGAGGCTGGCTAAAGGTGCAAAAGCCATGTTTAAGGGAAAAGGTAATCCCAAGTATAATGATATTCGAGCCTTGTTTCCTATTCCTTCTTTGACCATGCATTTTGTTCTAAGCAACAAAAGCGGGGTAAAGAAATTTTCTGATTTAAAAGGTAAAACTATTCTTTTAGGTAAAGGATCCTTTGGTGCAAAAGAGGGAGCTAAGTATCTGAAATTATTTGGCGTAAAAGACAGTGTGAAACTCGCGAATGTTGAATTATCGAACGCTGTACCAGCTTTGAAGAATGGACAAATTGACGGGTTTGTTACGGCCGGTTCTTGGCCCGCCCCAAACGTCATTGAAGCTGCCGCTGGTGCCGGCGTATCTGTACTTTCCTTATCTGCCGATCAAATTAAAAAAACCAAAAGGACAAAATTAGTTATTCCCGCGGGAACGTATAAAGGACAAGTAGCGCCAATTACCACAACTTCGTTACCAGTGGTCGCATATAGTACAACTAGAATGAATGCGGCGACGGCCTACGCTCTTACTAAAACCTATTGGACCGAAAAATCTAAAATGGGATCAAAGGCAAGTTGGTGGAATGGTGTTGGGCGAGGTTTAATGTCGAATATCAAAGGTAAGATCCACCCTGGTGCCCTTAAATATTATACTGAAGCTGGTTTTAGTATTACCAGTGCCCAAAAATAATTGAATTAAGGCGGCCTAATAGAGACCCGGATGCTATACTTTGGATCCGGGTCTTCTTTTAAGGTTTTCTATAGGGATCACAAGATGCCTTTGATTATTCGATTTGTTTGGCCTCTTCTTGGGGCTTCTACAATAGCATTCCATTTGTATTTAATTTTTTCAGGGCTGGTACCCAATTTGGTAAGCCGTCCTATTCATATGGCGCTGGCATTACCGTGGACGCTAATATTTATTTCGAAAACTCGAATGGCCACGATAACCGGGACTTTGTTAACAGTAATTGGACTATTCAGTTGTTTTTGGATTGTTATTAATGAATCTGCTCTAGGGGACCAATACGGTGCGCTGGAAAACAGTTTTCAGTTTATCATTGCTATATTATTATTGGTAATTGTGTTGGAAATGGCACGGCGAGCAATAGGTTGGCCGCTACCTGTCGTCGCTCTTTTGGCAATAATTTATGGTTTATTTGGTCAATATATACCGGGAGAATTTGGGTTTCCTGAAGTACCGCTCAGGAGTTTTTTAGGTACGTTAACAATAGCGGAGGGAGGTATTTGGGGAAAGCTGACAGGCGTTTCTGTGAATATCGTTTCTATCTTTGTTATATTTGGTGTTGTTTTGAATTCAGGTGAAGCTGGACAAGGGTTTATGAATTTAGCTGCAACAGCGGCCGGTCGTTTAAAAGGTGGTGCCGCGAAAGTATCGGTTATTTCCTCAGCATTATTTGGTTCAATATCTGGATCAGCGTCTGCAAATGTGGCTTCGACAGGTGCGATTACATTGCCGGCTATGGTCCGGCTTAACTATCCAAAATCTCTTGCGGCCGCGGTAGAAGCTGTTGCCTCATCTGGTGGTCAAATTATGCCACCATTAATGGGTGCAGGTGCCTTTGTAATGGTTGAGCTAACGGGAACACCTTATATCGCAATCATGGAGGCTGCCCTGCTACCAGCAATTTTATATTTTATTACTGTTTGGGTTGGCATTAACGCATTTAGTCATCGTTATGAGCTCAAAGGGCTTCCGAGAAATGAACAACCAGATCTAAAGAAGGTATTGGTGACAACTAGTTTTTTCATCTTACCATTTTCTATATTACTCTGGGCTATCTTTGGGCCTGGATTTACTCCCCAATATGCCGCTTCGTGGGCAATCCTGGCTGCAGTTATACTGCTTCTGCTTGATGGGCGCTTGACTTTCAACAAGCAACGAACTTT
Organism: Rhodospirillales bacterium; assembly: GCA_012960465.1. GTDB lineage: Bacteria > Pseudomonadota > Alphaproteobacteria > Rhodospirillales > UBA2165 > TMED23. Next base: position 4,673 of record DUBF01000134.1, read on the forward strand.
GGAACGGTTTAACAATGTCTTCCTCGGTGTGGGTCAACAAGTATCAACAATAGCGTCAATAATAATATGTGCTTCGATTATAATTGGGGTTCTGGGTATTACCGGACTTGGAGTTAAAATAACGTCGTTGATTTTATCAGGGTCTGGGGGAATGATTTGGCCCGCGTTATTATTGACAGCATTGGCTTGCCTCGTTCTCGGTATGGAAGTGCCAACAACTGCGGCCTACGTTATCTGTGTTTCCGTCGCTGGCCCAGCTTTGATTTCGCTTGGCTTAGAGCCATTGCAAGCACATCTCTTTGTTTTTTGGTTTGCTTTGCTCTCGACAATAACACCACCCGTATGCGGAGCGGTGTTTATCGCTGCAGGTATGGTTAATGAAAATTGGCTTAAAGTTGCACTGACTGCTATGGCTTTAGGCCTTGGCTTATATCTTATCCCGCTTGGTATGATTGCGAATCCAGATTTAATCAAATTCGGTGTGAAACCTGTGATTTCTTTTCTCGTTATGTGCAAAGTAGGGGTCGCACTAACCATGATATCTTTTGGGTTAATAGCACCAAAAACAATTTTGTCACGTGTTGGGCTATGCCTATGTGGTGGGTTGTTATTATTTATCTAAAGCGATAAATTCGGCTAAGCTTAAAAGCCGCTGGTCTATTAAAAATTCTTCAGTATTATAAATCGTGTAAAGATGATCTTTTATAATAGAAAAGTATAGGGACGGACTGATGAAACTCTCTTTTATTCTTTTTGCTCTTCCTTGGTTGTTGCGCATGAAGGCGTGGCGTTATAAAGAATTTAGCAAACGACTAAAAGAACGAAATATCACGGTTCAAATGAAGGTTGCAGATGATTCTAAAGGCCGTTTTTACACCTTTAAAGATGGTAGAATAGTCTCGACAAATGGAATGCACCCGAGCCCCGATGTATGCATTAGTTTTAAGTCGGAAGCAATTGCAGTTGCGCTCTTAATGCCACCAATCGATTATCAGGTACAAATTGATGCGATTAAGAATTTTAATCTAATTGCAAAAGGTCCGGATGAACTGGTCACGTGGTTTTCAGAAACCGTGATGATGAGTCAAACAATAGGTTGGGAGTTTGGAACATCCGTGGAAAGCGGAGAAACGCGTTACGTAAATAATACGAATGGCGGTCCTGTTTTTGTTTACGTTAAAGACGGCAAAATTGTTCGTATTACGCCGATAGAATTTCAAGCGGACGATGGCGAAACTTGGACTGTAAAAGCAAGAGGCAAAGAATTTTCGCCACCACGAAAGACAACAATTTCGCCACACGGTTTAGCCTCAAAGTCGATGGTTTATTCTAAAGATCGTAATCTATATCCAATGAAGCGGGTTGATTTTGATCCCAACGGTGATCGTAATTGTCAAAACCGCGGCGTTTCTGAATATGAGCGGATTTCTTGGGATGAGGCACTTGATATTGTAACGTCGGAAATTAAACGTATGAACCGACAATATGGTCCGGGTGCCATTTATGCAGCGCGGAGTTCGCACCATACGTGGGGTAATGTAGGATATTATATCAGTGCTTATCAGAAATTTATAAATATCATTGGTGCCACAACGACTTTGCTTAATCCCGATAGTTGGGAGGGCTGGTATTGGGGCGCCATGCATCATTATGGCCACTCCATGAGAAACGGTGCGGCTGAGATATATGGCCAAGTTGAGGATTGCCTGCAAGAAGCGGAGATGATCGTATATTGGTCAAGCGATCCTGAAGTGACCAATGGTGTTTATGGCTCTTTTGAGGGCACAGTTCGTCGTCAGTGGGCTAAAGAACTCGGTATTGAGATGGTCCATATTGATCCATTCCTCAACGAAACGGCCGCCTTTATGGGCGGCAAGTGGTTGGCGCCACGCCCGACGACGAGCCCGGCTTTGGCTCAGGCTTTAACCTATGTTTGGATTAAAGAAGACCTTTACGATAAAGACTATGTTGAAAAGCGAACCACGGGTTTTGATAAGTGGAGCGCCTATATTATGGGCAAGGATGAAGATGGTGTTTCAAAAACACCAGAGTGGGCCGAGGCAGAAACCGGCGTCCCTGCGCGTGAAATTAGGGCCCTTGCGCGTAAATGGGCTTCCAAGAAAACTTATTTATCAGCGGGTGGTATGGGGACAACACTCGGGGGGGCATGCCGGTCTGCAACTGGCGCACAGTGGGCGCGTTCAATGATTTGTTTGATGGCAATGCAGGGGCTTGGGAAACCTGGTATTAATTTTGGCGGTCTGCAATTTGGCTCGCCGATTGATTATAATTTCTATTTTCCAGGTTACGCTGAAGGTGGCTTCAATGGAGATGGCCAGAATTCAGCTAATGGTGTCTCGCTTTACCAACGTATGCCTCATCTGATTAGTATGAACCCAACTCAACAAAGCATTCCTCGGCTTAAACTGCCGGAAGCAATAATGGAAGGGAAAGCGGAGGGTTATCCAATTGATATCCGCTCAATTGAAGGGCAATTTTTTCCAGTTAAGTATCCGTCGCCGGGGCATTCGCCCGCCAAGATGATGTATAAATATGGTTCTTCTTATATAGGCACCCAGCCGGATAGTAACCGCTATGTGAAAATGTATCGGACAGATGACCTTGAATTTGTTGTTAGCCAATCAATTTGGAATGAAGGCGAGGTTAAGTTCGCTGATGTCATACTGCCAGCGTGCACAAATTTTGAACGTTGGGATATAGGAGAATGGGCTAATCCGGGTGGTTATGGCCATGATTGGGTTGGTCAACTTAACCACCGCGTAATTGGTATGCAGCACAAATGTATTGAGCCCTTGGGTGAGTCTAAGCCTGATTATCAAATTTTTCAGTGTATACTTACCCGGTTGGGGCATTCCGCATATTTCACACAAGGTCATCGAGAAATTGACTGGGTAAAGCGAATGTTTGATGCCTCCGATCTACCAAAGGGCATTTCCTGGAAGAAATTTTGCACTAAAGGCTACTATGTGGTGCCTGCAGAAAAAGAAGCTCTCCGACAGCCAACTTCGTATAAGTGGTTTGCTGACGGTGAAAAGAAAAATGTGCAAGAGCCCCATCCACTTCCGGGAGCCTACGGTGAAGATTTCCTTGAAGGACTACAAACCCAGTCTGGTAAGATCGAGTTTGAAAGCCAAAGTCTAAAGCGTTTTGCACAGGACCCAGAGCGTCCCCCGTTGAATAAATATATCCCTTCTTGGGAAGGTATACATACGAGCGATCTTTTTGAAAAATATCCTCTACAATTAGTTTCACCGCACGCTCGATATAGTTTTCATACTAAAGGTGATGGGAAAGATAGTTCAATTAACGATATTAAAGATCACCGTGTTAACATTGATGGTTATTTCTATTGGTTGGTTCGGATTAGCGTCACTGACGCAAATGTACGTGAGATTAAAGAAAATGACCTGGTGAAACTATATAATGATCGAGGTGCCGTCATTTGTGCTGCCCGATTGACCGAGCGACTGATGCCCGGAGTAATTCATTGTCGTCAAGCATCTGCAGTTTATGATCCGCTTGGAGATCCAGGTAAATCGGCAGATAGAGGCGGGTGTGTGAATTTACTTACATCAAAACGAATGCAAACAAAGAAGGTCCATTCTGCAGCATATAATTCCTGTCTAATAGAGATTGAGAAATGGGATGGGACCGATGCCATTCAGAGTGTTAAGGGTTCCGCAGAAGAATTAATTCCAGCGGAATAAGCAACAGGAGAAGAAAATGAAAAAATGGAACCTGATTGTTGATGTAGAAAAATGCCATAATTCTAATAACTGCTTTCTCTCTGTCGCCGATGAATATATGGGTAATGAGCATCCGGGGTATTCAACTGCTATGCCAAAGCATGGCCATCACTGGATAAATATTCTTCGAAACGAGCGAGGCCAAGCTCCGATGGTGGATGTGGCTTATGTGCCGACAATGTGCAATCACTGTGACGACGCGCCGTGCATAAAAGCTGCAGAGAATGATGCTGTTATAAAGCGCCCAGACGGCATTGTTATAATTGATCCAGAAAAGGCAGTTGGTCAGAAGCAAATTGTCGATGCTTGTCCATACGGGGCTGTTTGGTGGAACGAAGAGAAAGACCTTCCACAGGCATGGATTTTTGATGCACACCTGCTTGACCGGGGGTGGAAAGAACCTCGGCCCGTGCAAGCATGCCCAACAGGGGCATTAAAATCTGTTCTTATTGAAGACGATAGCATGCAAAAAAGAGCTGAAGATGAGGGCCTAGAAGTACTCCATCCTGAACAAGGAACAAAGCCTCGCGTTTACTATAAAAATCTCAATTTATACAGTAAATGCTTTATTGGTGGAAGCGTGATAGCCGATATAGATGGGGTAGAGGAGTGCATTGAAAAAGCATTTGTTTTACTCAGTAAGGAAGGTAGCAAGATTGGTGAGACATGGAGTGATGCTTTTGGCGATTTTAAAATTGATGATTTAGAGCCTGGTAGTGGAAGTTATGAGGTTGAAATTTCTCACCCGGATCATTCTTCAAAGACCGTTTCTGTTTCGCTTGGCGAAAGTACTTACATTGGCACTGTTAAATTTTAATTTTCAGGTAAGATTTATTTTACCGGCATATTTGTTGATTTCAGATCTGATCAGATTTAAAAATACTTACTTTTGCGCGTGTTAATTTGATCATGGTAAAAAGTTAATGTATTAATCCTATATGGAGGGATTTTTATATTAGCAATATAGGAGAAAGGGGATAGGTGATGGCCCAAGTGGGAAAGAAAAGAAATCCAATTAAACTCTTTCATCATATGGCTATAGATGTTTCTGATATGGAAAAATCTATAGATTTTTACCGTAAATTATTAGGCTATAAATTAACTGAGCGTCATGCTGCGAGTGAAGTTGAGGCTATACCGGTTGAGCTTGCTTTCTTGCGTATCCATGAAAATCATCATGATCTAGTTCTTTCCCATACACCAGGTAAGAAGTATCGTCTTCCAAATCAACAGGATAATATCGAGGGAACCACGCTTCATCATCATATTGCGTGGGAGTGTCAGGATCGAGATGCCTGGCTTGAAATGCTTGATCGTGTCAATGAAATGGACTTGGAAATAATCCGCGGCCCAGTAGTTCATAGTCCTTACGATCCTCGTGGTGATGGTTCGTGGGGCGAAAACGAAAGCTTTTATGTTTTTGATCCAGATGGCCATCGTCTCGAAATATTTTGCGATATGGCGAGTATCGATGACGACGGAACCTTTAGATCATTCGAGGGAAATCGCATTGAAGAGGCTAAGGTCATAGAAATCTGAGTAAAATTACTATTACTATTTAATGCCGTCCTTGCTTTTCAAAATATTTTTGATGGTAATCTTCACCTAGGTAAAATTTATCAATTGGGGCGACTTCAGTAATTATTGGATCTGTGTACTTGCCTGATTTTTCAATCTCAAAAATTGCAGCTTTAACTGACGCATCCTGCTCTGGTGAGTGAAAATATATCGCAGATCGATACTGGGTGCCGATATCAGGGCCTTGGCGGTTTAATGTTGTTGGATCGTGAATGGTCCAGAATACTTTAAGCAGTTCTTCGTATGTAACTTTGTTTGGATCAAACTCGACCTGAACCACTTCAGCATGACCCGTTTGTCCCGAACATACTTGCTGATATGTTGGATTTGGGGTGGTGCCACCAGCATAGCCAACGGGTGCTTCTCTCACACCGGAAATTTTACAAAAGGCATACTCTATACCCCAAAAACATCCAGCCCCAAATGTTGCTTTTTCCATTGTTTTTCTTCCCTTTAAAGTGCTTTAGTATTCAATTGAACATTTTAAAGGTAAGTTATTAATGTTGAATGTCAAATTACATCACCTTTCTTTTGCAACAAATCAACGGGAGGAGATGGTTGCTTTTTACCGTGATCAAATGGGTATGGTCGATATCAATGAAAAGGGAGGTGATGTAATACTTCAGGCAAAAAACCGTATTATGCATCTTATAGATGGACCTAAGAACCAACTGAATTACGCTGGATATGGAGCTCCAAATCAGGCTGCATTAACGGACCTTCGTCAAAGGCATGAGGGATCTGGCCTTGTCATTTCACCCTCACCATCATTAGTGTTTGGTGAAGAGGCTTATACTCTCGTAGATCCCGACGGTAATAAGATGGTGTTTGGTTTATATTCTGATGCACATAAGTCGATTGGATCTATGCCCGGACGCATGCAACATGTCGTCGTTGCGAGTTTAAATGTTCAATCTATGATTGATTATTATACTAAAAAGGTCGGATTTATAATAAGTGATATAGTGCGCAGCGGTGATGGAACGATAACGGCGTGTTTTATGCGCTCTGATAACGAGCACCATAGCTTTGCAGTGTTTCTTGGCGATTCAACTAAACTAGATCATAATTGTTATGAAACCGATAGCTGGAATGATATCAGAGATTGGGCCGATCACTTTTCTAAATCAGAAATTACACTTTGGTGGGGGCCTGGACGACATGGACCTGGCGATAATTTATTCTTCATGGTGAGTGATCCCGATGGTAATTCGGTTGAATTATCGGCAGAAATTGAAATAGTTGCTGATAATCGTGAAACTGGTAATTGGTTGCATGAGGAACGCACTCTGAATTATTGGGGTAAAGGGATGTCTCGTGTTGATTGAGTGAGAAAATATTGTAAGAATATAATTGAAGGCAAAAAATGTCTAGTTTAGAGCACCTATTAAGTATTCTCGATCTTTACTCAGAAGCGGAGCCAATTTGGACGCTCGAAGAAATTACCCGGGAGATAGGTAATGCACGGTCGACAGCCTATGGTTATGTTTCGGAAAATTGATTATGTCTAAATTAAACGAGGGTTGTGATCGAATTTCTTTTGAGATTTCTAAAATCCTTCAAGATCGTGATAATATGATAGCAGATTATTCCCCGGTTATTCTGTTGAAAAAATTCAATTCCGAAAGCGCAGCGTGATATGAGCATGCCACTTAAAATTTTTGTCGTGATTGTATCATTGGCAATTACACTACCTTGCGGTTATGCTGCTGAAATACCGCCTTCTAAAGTAATTGGTGAATTCCATGATGCTTTATTAAACGTTATGAAGAATGCTAAATCATTAAGTGCCAAAGATCGATATGAAAATCTTGAGCCTGCACTCGACCGTGCTTTTGAATTTGGTTTTATGATTAAATTAGCTTCAGGTACATCCTGGAATAAAACTAGTAGAGAGCATAAAGATAACCTGACTCAAGCTTTCCGGCGAATGAGTATTGCCACATATGCATATCGGTTTAAAGGTTACTCAGGTCAACGCTTCGTAACTACAAAAACAGCCCCTAGTGTTCGTGGGACACAATTAGTCCTCACCAATATTGTTTCTCCTAGAGAGAATAAGCAGGATGAGATTGTAAAATTGACCTATGTAACTAAAAAATTTGGATCAGTGTGGAAGATTATTGATATACTTTTAGATGGAGGGATTAGTGAGTTGTCTGTAAGGCATTCGGAGTATCGCACAATTTTGAGAACCAAAGGGGCTGGCATCTTGGCTCAAATTTTAAATGAAAAAGCTGACGAACTTATTTCGGACTAACTATTCTTTGCTGACCATCTCGGTGTTAGGATTTGTTATATAAAAAACCACTAAGCCCCATATTATCCAGATAATTTCACGGGTGCGTCGCACAATAGCCATAGTAAATCCAATGGCTGGTGAGCCAGTAACCGCGGAACCAATAATTAGAAACGCCCCTTCCTGAGCTCCTATACTTGCAGGAATAAAGAACGTCGCAGTGCGGACCAATTGCGCAATCGCTTCTATGATCCAGGCGTCAACTAATGAAATCGGATGTCCTATTAAATGCATTGTGATAAAAATTTCAACTGCGCCAAGAACCCAGTTTATGAGTGCTAAAATGAGAGCGTAGCTTGTTCGTTTAATGTGATCTTTATAGAATGTAACTAAAATATCATCTACTTCTCTTATATGATGAAGAAAATTATTAAGCCAATGAAACCACTTGTTTTTGCTCAGAACCGTACTGGTGTGACTAGCCACCTTAAATCGCTGGATACAGAAAAAGAATAAAATGGCTAAGCTTAATATAATAAGGCCGGCGCCAGCAATTGTGTTATAATTATCATCAAGAACGTCGCTGTTTATCATTAGTAAAAACCCAATGATAAGAAATATAATCAAGGAAATCGTATTGATGGTTCTAGATAAAACAAGCGAAGCAATTCCTTCGCGGTAATTAAAGCCATAGAGATTTTTGAGCATGATAGCCTTTATGGGCTCTCCGCCGATACTAGCCGCTGGTAGAATATTATTAAAAGCCTCGCCTGAAAGGCGTAGCTGGAAAAAACGATATGCCCATTTTGGTGTTAAAGGGGCGGATAGAATTGTTATTTGCCATGTCAAAGTATCAAATAAAAAGGCTATAAAATAAACGCCTATTACTAAAATAAACCCAAAACCAATTTGGTTAATTAAAACAATTATTTCCTTAAAGTTTAAATTTTGGATCACCCACGCTAAAAGGATTAACCCGACTAAAAAGAATACTATCTTAAAAAATCTCATCTGGTTCTCTTTTTAGGGGACTCTACATCATATTTCTTCTGGTGGGTTATAATCGCCATGATCCAATAGACTTGCGCACCAATTGCTGCGGCAGGTAATAAAATCCAAAGAAAGTTAGTTAGGACTAAAATTAAAACAATAAAACAAAAGTCAGAACGAAAAGTTTCGCGAAATATAAATATAATACGTGTTGTCAGCGTTATGGGAAGCTTGACCTCTTGAGATTGTCCGTTATCATTTTTGTAGGATTTTAAAAAGATAACTATCAAATAATTTATCGTGGCCCCCATACTTCCAACTAAACCTATCCATAGCCAAGTGTTGTTTCCAGTTTCTTGAGCGGTTCCGTAACCTAGGGCTGTAAAGAATAAGGCATGGACAATCCAATCAACAAAAGTATCAAATTTTTCACCAAAAGTAGATGTTAGATTTTTATACCTTGCAACTTCACCATCACAATTATCTAAAATATAGGATGTTAGTAATATTAGGCTACCAATGATTTGATATTCAGCTTTCGAGCTCAGAAAGCAAATACTTCCTGTGACACCCAGTAATAAACCTGTTGTTGTAATTTGGTTAGGTGTAATCGGTAATTTTATTAAGATCGCACTTATAGGCCTTGAAAAATGGCGGATTAATGGAAAAGGATTTTTCATTTTAGGATTGCTTTTGGCCAAGCTGATAATAGAGCGGGTAAGATAACTAACGTACAGATTAGTGAACATATGAGCGCTATGGTTAATAGTAATCCCATGCTTGAAGTCCCCGGATGGCTAGATAAGGCAATGCTGCCGAAGGAGCCGATAGTGGTTAAGGCGCTAAAAACGATAGCTCTTGGCGTAGACGTTCTCATAACGTCCTCCTCGTTTTCTCGGTCTGCTAAGACCAGATGTATTGAGCTCGCAATACCAAGCCCAAATAGAAGAGGCAAAACAATCACATTGGCAAAATTGAAAGGTAAATTTAATAAAACTGAAGCCGATATTGTAAATAAGGAGGCTAAAATAAGGGGCGTTAAGATCAAAACAAGTTCACGAAAACTATTGGTTAAACTCATAACTAATATAATAATTAGCGTAAGTGTGATTATAATAGCTTTAACAAAAGAGTTGATTACGGTTTTGCCAGCCTCTAATACGACGACTGGCGTTCCTGTCGCATTTGGGGCGACACCTCGGACCGCTTTGACAAAAGCTGATAATTTCTTTTTATCACGCATATCACCGTTCGGAAAAATGTCAACTTTTGCTAGACCATTGCTAGAAACCTGACGCAAAAATAAAGATTTGGGAATATTTTTTAGTGTAATTTTCTGAGCATCTAAAGAATTTTTTAGCTTCAATAATTGGCTGGGAAGACTTCCTAACAAGTGCTGTTCCAGGTTCACTAACACTTGATCTAACTTGTCAGTTTTCAAAAGTTTATTGAGCGTTTGATCGAATTTGTGTAACGTTTCCGTTAAGCTCGGATCTGGATATTTTTTATCAAACTCCCTGATTTTATTTTGTAAATTGAGAATAGAAGAAAGTTGCTGGTTTTTATCTGACCTTTCAGTCGACGGTGGTTGTGAAAGCGCAGGCCCCAAAATGAAAGCCAAGTTATCGACGATGGCAAGTTTTTTATCTTGTTCCAATGGTATTAAATCGGAGAGTGTAGACGCGGTTTTCACCATTGGTAATTTCTTTGCACGTCTTGCTATCAAATCGGCAGTTTTTAAGTCCTTTGCTAAAACTGTAATTGAATAGGGGGGGGAGTTATCCGTTTTACTTAAATCGAGTAAGGTCGATACAGACTCAGTTTTGAAATCTTTTAAATTTAGTGGGTCAAAGTCAAAAAAGACTTTTGGCGCGAGATAGACGCAAGCGATGGATAACATCACAGTTATAGCTAAAATTTGTTGCTTATAGTTCTTAAATAGAAGCGGTATTTTATGTGATTTCGTGTGTTTTGAACGTAATTTTTGTGGTGGCATTAAACAAATCAATGCAGGTAGAATACTAAGGTTTGTAAACAAAGCGATAAACATTCCACTCCCCGCTATGAAACCAAGTTCCGCTAGTCCGAGGTAGTCCGTTGGTAGGAAAGAATAAAATCCAATTGCCGCAGCTATCGTCGTTAGACTTAACGCACCACCCACTTTTTGAACTGACTTTTGAAGGAAAATAATGTTTTCTCCTTTATCCTCAAAGAACCTCAAATAACAAAGAGCAAAATGAATTCCAAAGTCTACGCTAAGACCGATAAACAAAACTGCGAATGCAACAGAAATTAAATTTAGAGTGCCAATTGTCAGTGTTGCTAACCCCGCCGTCCACACAAGTCCGCAACAGAGGGTAAGTATTATAGCTAACACTAATCTGGCTGATTTCAGCCCCCAAAATAGTAGGGCAGTGACAAGAGCTAAAGATAACACGCCGGCGACACCTAACCCATCTACCACACTTTTTAGCTCTTCCTGAGCTAAAGGAATAGATCCCGTAAGGCGAAGCCTGGTTTTGTACTTTTCTGCTAGTTTTATATTTTGACTAATTTTTCTAAGTTTATTTATCACGTTTTTGCCTGGCTCTAAGGAACTAAAGTTTGTATTAGGTTGAATGATAATGATACGGGTCGTCGGTGTTTCGGATGAATGAATATTTTGCCCAGAAATAAGAGTGTGCCATGAGAGCCTTTTGGGAGTTTTATTATTTTGAGCTATGATTATGTCGGTTATATTATCGAACATCGGCTTGGCAAGACGCATGAGCTCTATTTTATTTGACCCCTCCTTTAAAAATAAACCCAAAAGATTGAATAGGCCTGATAATGAAGGGTTCGCCCAAAGGGTACTTATAAATGGTTGCGCTGCGATGAGCCGGTCTGACATCTCTTCGAGTTTGGGCAGTGGGAAATAAAGTAAGCCATTTTTAATAAAAAATTCCATACTCATAGGATCAAAAACCTCTCCAAATGAACTGGGATCTTTTTTTAGCTGAATTGAAAATAGATCGGCTGCATCATTCACTAAATCAGCGGTGAGCCCATCTATAACGATAACTATATTGTCAGAAAATTGTGGGAATGACTTGCTGACTGCAATTGAGTTCTGACGAAAAGGTAAGTCGGGTGACAGCATGTCGGATGTGTCAGTATTGATGCCTATATTCGAGATTGTATAATAGAATAATAGAACTGATGTGATACCTGCTAAAACGAGTGTAGCTATAGCTCGTTTACATATGAGTCCTATCCATATGTTTAGGGCATGTTGAAGTTTATCAGAAAGTATTGCACGCACTCTATTTTACCTAATCGGTTTATCTATTTAACGGATGTTAGTTTGATAGTTTATCGCAAACTTGACACATCGGTGCTAGTTAAACATTTTACTATAATGACAAAAAAGAAAAAAGTACCTTATGATCAGCAATTGGCAAGGATCTTAGTTAAACCACTTTTAGGCTCGGTGATTAGCCCAAATCATATAACCATGCTTACCCTTCTTATGGCATTGGCCGCCTGTGTTTTATTTTCTCAGGGTGATCCAGTCTGCTCAAACTGGGCTGCTGGCATTTTTATACTCGCCCGCTTTTTTGACCATTTTGATGGTGAACTGGCGCGACTGCAAGGTACGTCATCAAGGTTTGGCTATTACTTTGACTATGTGGCGGGAGGGATAAGTTACGCGGCCTTATTTATTGGATTGGGTCTAGGGCATACGGACGGTGAATTAGGAATTTGGGCAATAGTTTTGGGTGGGGCGGGGGCTGCAGCTTCTGTAATTTCACTTTTCTCAAATTTAGGTATTGATGAACGAACTGACGGCTTGGGTGCTGGTGAGACCATCGGGTACCCTGGGTTCGCTGGCTTTGAACTCGAAGATGGCATTTATTTGATTGCTCCAGTGACTTGGCTTGGGTATCTGACGCCATTTTTTATAGCCTCTGGGATTGGCGCAATAGTTTATTGTTTATGGACGATATGGGCATATTTCAGATTAGGGTCGCAATAAATGTTTAAACTTGAAAAAA
>DUBF01000135.1 GCA_012960465.1 Rhodospirillales bacterium
TCTATTAGTCATATTTTTTCTCATTGGAGATCGTAATCTCGCTCATTACTTCCACTTTCTGGAGTACGGATTATTTTTTTATGCGTTACTCCGTAACAAAACTACTTTTATTATTTCATAAATGTCTCACTCTAAGAACTGTTTCGTAATTTTATAAAGATTATTATTAGACGTTTAAATTTTCTTTAACTTTAATTGATCTCGCGTGTTTAATTCTATCTTGTTAATGTATTGTATTAACCACAAAGCTAAGATTGCTGACGAAAAAGATAAGATATTCGATTTAAATAGTGAAATACAGATGCATTATATCTTTACTTTTTTTTAAAAAAAAGGAACTGTAAACCATCATAATTAAGAGGCTATAAAGCCTGAATGGGGTCGCGGAATGACTAAAAAGAAGTCCAACACAAATAACTATCAGATACCAAAAACTATGAAAGCATGGGTATTAGGCGGTCCCCATGAAATGAAGTTAGTTGAAAAAAAGGTTCCTGAACCAGGCCAATCTGAAGTCCTAGTTAAAGTTGGTGCAATCGCAGTCTGCCATACCGATATAGAGGTCTTACACCATGGTCATCCTGCAATGATTGAAGGCAAAATTCCTTTCAACAAAGATTTTACCATGGGCCATGAATATATGGGAACTGTCGTAAAAACGGGAGAAAATGTCGACGAGTGGCAACCTGGTGACAGAATTGCTGTCGAAGTTCACGCTGGTTGTGGTCGTTGTGCAAAGTGCCGAGAAGGTATGTACACGTCGTGTCATAACTATAGCTACCGATCCAAAGGTCATCGAGCCAACGGCTTTACAACTGACGGTGGTTTTGCAGAGTATGCTATAAATAATATAAATACTTTAGTTGCAGTTCCAGATCATCTTAGTGATGAAGTTGCAACGCTAACCGTCACGGCCGGCACTGCAATGTACGGTCTCGATGTCCTTGGTGGCCTAGTTGCCGGTCAATCGATCGCAGTCGCTGGCGGCGGTCCAATTGGTCTGATGTTTATTGCCCTTGCCAAGGCATTAGGTGCCGCACCTGTAATAATATCCGAGCCTCGCCCCGACCGTCGAGAAATGGCAAAACATCTGGGCGCAGATTTTCTAATAGATCCGCTCGCAGAAGATCCAGTTGAAAAAGTAAGAGATTTAACAAAAGGGAAAGGAGTTGATTTTTCCGTTGAAGCGTCCGGCGTTCCCATTGTAGTTAATCAGATCTTACACATGACAAATCGTGGTGGCAAAGTATGTCTGGCAGCGTTCGCCAATGGCCTCACACCGACTGACCTTGCGTATGTCGTCAGCAATAATATTTATATGTTTGGTATTCGTGGAGAAGGTAACAGTGCCGTTAGGCGCGCAGCCAGTCTCCTAGAACAGAAACGATTTGACCCCTCACCTCTTCACACCCACACCTTCCCTCTGGAAGAAGCTGACAAGGCAGTTAGCTATGCAGAAAATCAAACCGACGGTGCGATTAAGGTCGTTGTAAAAATGAATTAGTAGTTCTAATTAGGAGAATTTAGTGACAAATCCATCAAAATATAAATTTATTTTAATACCCCCATTTCACTTGCCGGATGAAGATCAATTTAGGGTTCCAGGTTATTCGGTGCCACAGGACAAATCTAAGGAAGAAAGACTATTAAATAATGACTTTGTTCTTCAACACTTAGAAGATGTTGATTGGGAACTTCACCCGGGGGCAAAACCACCTTATGGGAATTGGTCTGTTGAAACGCGTGAAGAATTTGCACACGCAGCAACAGCTCGTATGGGATGTGTTAGAGAAGCCTGCGAGTCCGGCAAATATAATGCTGCTATTTTGCTGGGTGGTGGTGAACCAGGGTTCCTCGAATCCCGTGAAATAGGACGAGAATATGGTGTTGTTGTAACAGCTAATGCTTTTTCCCAAATGTATTTAGCCGTAATGCTTGGTGATAGCTTTTCGATAATAGATATTGAAGGTGTACATAATGTCTATTATCGAGATCTTGTTCGTACTCATCAACTCCAAGATCGCTGCCGATCTATAAGGACTATCGGCTATAGCCTACCTCGACCGGGCGACACTGACCCCGACACGTTAACCAAACAATGCGAAGCTGTTGCACGCGGCGACCACAATATCGTTGTTGAACGGGCCATTGAACAAGCTGAAGCAGCAATTATAGAAGATGGAGCAGAAGTTATAACTCTTGGTTGTTCGATGACATTCTTCCTAAAGCCTCACATTGAAAAAGGCTTAAAAGAACGAGGATGGGACATACCAGTCTTAGAAGGATACACCGCATCTATCGAATTAGCGAAACTAATGGTAAACCTAGGAGTTAATGCAAGCGGGATAACCTATATGGGTGCTCGACCCAACCGAGCATTGGATAAAATAATCGTATAAAATAATACGCGTTATAGAATTATGTCAGTTCGATAACTGAATTATTAAAATAAAATCTGAGGGGAATTTGTATGAGGAGATTATTTGATGCCGGTTTATAAAGCACAAGACATGGAAGCGACCCCAGACGTCGTAAACCCGAACGTCATGATGATGCAGTTCGGGGGCGACCTAATTAAGGTTGGTATCGTAACTTACAAGACCGGCGAAACACCGCCGCCGCACTCCCACCCCAAAGATGAGCAATGGATTTACATGCTCGAAGGTCGCGTCGCTCACCTTCTCGACGACGAGATCATCAACATTGGTCCCGGAGATCTTGTTTACATCCCGCGAAACACCGTCCACGGCATAAGTCTCCTTGAAAGTCCCTGCCGCTTCATCACATTCAAAAGTCCCGCCGGTTCGGGTGGATTAAGCGAGGATTACACGGCTGTACCAAACGTCGTTGAACTTCAACGGCGTCTTGCTGAGGCTTCTTAGTCAATCAAAACTAACCCGACGTAAGTTAAACTCCGATATTACGCATGTGGATAGAAATATGTGAACAGTGTCAAATTTGTTTAATTTTTATGCAGGTTCTATATTTCTTGAATTATGTCGGAGTTTGTTGTTGACTCTTATATAAGACTAGCCTTTATTTATTTCCGTGAAATGTTAAACTTGCAGTTACATAAGGGCCGACTTTGGGTTACATTATCGAATTCATATTCGATTTCTAGAGGAAGCCCTGTATCGGCAATCAGTCTTAATTATTAATGGGAGAAAAAAATAATGACACAACATAATTATCTACGAAAAGGAATTCTTGGTGCAGTCGCTGGCGCATTCGTTGCGATTACAGCTGGTAGCGTTAGTGCAGGTTATCCTGATAAACCAATCACTTTCATCGTTCCTTACTCTCCGGGCGGCGGATCAGATCAACAGGCCCGTAGGCTCCAACCTGGTCTGGAAAAAGCACTTGGAGTTAAGGTGCGTATCATCTACAAAACTGGCGGCGGCGGAGCTGTTGGTTTTGGTGAGCTATGGCGCTCTAAGAATGACGGCTATACAATTAGTAATGTGGTCGTTCCAAACATTGTTATAGCCGGTAAAAAGGCCAGCGTTGGCTTCAAGGCGGGTAAATTTTCATATATCGGTATGACAGAAAGGGCCGTCGGCGCACTCATGGTACCAAAGGGTAGCAAGTTCAAAACCTTAAAGGACTTTATTGCAGAAGCTAAAGCAAACCCGGGTAAAATAACAGTCGCTGGTGTGGGAAGTACTGGCAAGGTAAATATGGCAGCTCTTGGGTCCATATTAAACATCAAATACACTTATGTCCCAGTTTCTGGTGGTGTGGGTAAAATGATACCGATGCTACTAGGCAAACACGTGGACGCTGGAATGACAGCCTCCAACCATGCTGTGAAGCATAGAGCAAAATTGAATGCGTTGGTAGTCGCTGGATCGAAAAAAATTCCAGCTCTTGGGAATGTACCAAATGAGCCAAAATGGGAATATATGACTACTTGGGGTGTTATGGCGCCTCCAGGAACCCCAGCCGACCGCGTAAAAATTCTAAACGCAGCGCTTTTAAAGACAACTCGAGCTCCGTCAGTAGCTAATGCTATTTCTAAAGGCGGTTATGAGAATTTGTATCAAACGCCTGCTGAAGCGGCAGCGTATGTTGGCGCTGCAGTTAAGAAATTCGGAAACTAACGAGTTTCCGAATACTAGTTTAACCCAGTATCAATTATATTGGTACTGGGGATAAACTAAACACCCGATATAGAATGCTGGCTATTTAAATTCCAACTTAAGATCCGCGTGCGTAAGGGAATGCCCTGAGCTAAACTCTTTTTAACATATGTAATAATAGTTTAGGAATTTTTTATTGATTGAAGGTCTATATCAGGCGCTCTCGCTGTCAACACTGCTTTGGCTCACTGTGGGCGTCATGATCGGTATGATAGTTGGCACTCTGCCCGGTCTGACCGCAACGATGGGAACGGCTCTGCTCGTACCCTTCACTTTTGCCCTGCCAACTGGTGAAGGTATCGCTATGTTGGGAGGCCTTTATGTTTGCGCAATGTTTTCTGATGCCATACCGGCATGTCTCGTAAATACCCCGGGAACACCGGCAGCGATGGCCACCGCCTTCGACGGACACCCGATGACATTACAAGGCCGCGGACAAGAAGCGATCGTTGCATCCTGCTTCAGTTCAGCCTTAGGGACCGTATTTGGCGCAGGATGTTACCTGCTGCTCGCTTGGCCATTGATTGCGATTGCACTTAAATTTGGTCCACCTGAGTTTTGCTGGCTGGGCGTTTTTGCCCTAACAATTATCGGAAGTTTAGCTGGAGATTCTATTCTCAAAGGGCTCGCCGGTGCCGCGATAGGACTTCTAATTAGTTGTATCGGAATAAGTCATGGTAATGAGCTATCTCGCTTCACCTTTGGCATCCCGCAACTGCAAGGGGGTGTGTCGCTTGTTGCGGGACTGATTGGCATCTTTGCAATACCCCAAGTTCTTTCAATGGTTAGCGAGTTACGCAGAAAAGAATTTATAGCCGAATACAAACCCAAAGGTGGCGAAACTCTCAAAACAATAAAAAAAGTAATGGAGCATCCATGGCATGTACTTCGCTCTTCGGCGATTGGCAGCTTCATTGGGATCCTCCCTGGTGCCGGCAGTCCAATTGCCGCGTTAGTTTCATACAATGAAGCCATACGATGGGCTAAGGATAAAAGCCAATTTGGCAAAGGAGACTTACGAGGAGTAACTGCGTCAGAAATTGCCAATAATGCAGCGGCCCCAGCGGCGATGATCCCGTTAGTCACACTTGGTGTTCCAGGCTCATCTCCAGCTGCCGTGATAGCTGGTGCACTGATGCTAAGAGGCTTAAACCCTGGCCCAGAGCTTTTCCAAAATGACGGAGCACTTGTCTACTCCTTTGGCTGGTCATTATTGTTCGCGGGAATTGTTACCTTCATTCTTGGAAGCTTATTTGCGCCATTACTGGTCAGAATAATCCGCATACCTTTAAGGCTTTTAGCTCCCCTGATAATGCTTTTAGCTACGATCGGAGCCTACGCGATCCGAAATAATATCTTCGATGTTTACATCATGCTCGGGCTCGGAGTATTTGTTTTTCTTGTCAAACGACTAGGCTTCCATCCAGGCCCTATTGGACTAGGGCTAATCTTGGGACCCATTATAGAACCCTCACTTATACAAGCTTTGTATATTTCAGATGCCATTGGGGTCGGAAAAGTATTTTTCACTGGCACAATTAATATTTCACTTATTGTACTCATTATTGTGTCAGTAGGCTTGGTAGTTTGGACACGCAGGAAGGACCAGATACAGGAACGCGAGAGCGCTTCAGTTAAAAGCTAGTGGTTATCTATGGTTAAAATAGAGGAGAATACAGTATGCAAAGATTGTTAGACAGAGATCTTTTAACTGGGCTGATCCTACTTTGCATATTTGGAATATTTTCAGCAGATAATAGCGCGGACCCAAAGGACTGGATATTTCCCATTCTGGCTAACTACGTTATTCTAATCGCTGGTATCGCTCTCTTTGCGCGCGGTGCATTCGCTTTGATTATTAAACGTCTTCCAGATATTATTCATCTAACCCCGGAAGAACGTATTGCCTATTTAGACGTACTTGTATTCTTTATAATCGTACTTGCCTATATGTTCCTAATGTACGGGCTGGGGTTCTGGCTATCTAGCTGGCTCATGCTATCTCTAACATCAATTTATCTGACTCTCGACAAAACCCCCAGGAATATTAGGCTCGCTATGATAGTCCCTCTGGGAAGTTGCATCGCATGTTACTTTGCCTTCCTGTATTTTTTCTATGTACCGTTTCCAAGAGCAACCTGGTGGATCGGCTTAATGCCGGATTAAAGGACTAAAGAACGGCATAAATTATCCCTATGGGGTCTGCCATCCCGTAATTTCTATAATCATTTTAAATAATTAAAGTTAATTTGAATAATATTAGTTAGCCTTTTTCATTTAATACCCAACGAGAAAAACTGGTGCTTACCGACCGTTGCGGTAATCCATTAAATATTAATATTAACCTCGTCTGATTTGATTTTAAGGGCCAACCATCGAGTTCTTGTAACTCACTCATACTGCTGCCAACAGCCTGAATTAGGATAGGTTGCTTGCGGTTCTTAAATTTGATAATTCCCTTCATACGAAGCATCGCGTAAGGACGCAATGTGTATAACATATTTATCCAATCTCTAAACCGTGGTTCATCAATGTCCCTATCACTCTTAAAAGACCAGCTGGATATTTTGCCGTGTGCAAAACTATCCACTCCCTCGTGGGGATGCTGATTTAAAAGTTCTATATTCCTAAAACCTGGGGAAACTTTTTCAAATAAAAATTCTGGATTAATCCGACCATTTTTAATTTTTTTTGTTCTAAGTATTGGATTAATTTTAAGTAAATCTGTTTCTAGGCTATTAATTTTCTTAGATGATCCAATATCACACTTGGAAATTAGGCATAGATCAGCCTGAGATATTTGGATTTTGACTTCTTGATATCTGACCAGTTGAGCTGCGCCTTGTATACCATCAACTAAAGTAATTACATTGTCTAATTCACATTTCTTTGAAATTAGTTTTTCATTTCTAATACTATTGATAATCGGCCCGGGATTTGCCAGACCCGTTGTCTCAATGACGATCCGTTTAAATTTAGGAATTTGTCCATTTTCAACTTTAGTAAAAAGATCAATAATAGTGTCAACAAGATCTCCTCTTATGGAACAACATATACAGCCATTTTCCAATAGAAGAGTATTCTCAATAGAACTCTCTATCAGCAAGTTGTCTATCCCAACCTCTCCAAATTCGTTTATTATTAACGCAATATCACTCATATTCGGCTGCGCCGTTAAGTAGTTGAGTAACGTCGTTTTACCGCTGCCAAGAAAACCCGTGATAATCGAGATTGGAACCTTATTGAATACATTTGCCTCAGTAACAATCATCAAATAATTTTCCTAAAACTAATTGCTGTTCAATGTTTGCATTTTTTAAAAAGGTTAAGATAATAGTATCAGTAAATTTTAGGGGAGTTCAAAACTAATATGTCAGACACACTTTCAAAAAATATGAAACTAATTGACCATAACACCCTTGGAGGGTTTGGTGGTGTCGGTGAAGGAATGGCCTTACAAGTAACTAACAAAGGAAAACGGGTATTGTGGATTGCCCATGAAGGTCCACCAAAAAACTTCTCTGGCGTTGATGTATCAGATCCCAAAAATACTAAGGTCATTTGTCAGACAGAACTCCCACATCAAAATATGCGTTCTAACTCCTTGGAAGTAACTGGCGATATCCTTGCTGTCGCGTACCAAGTTTATGAACTTGGATTGGAACCTGCGGGGATTGAGCTATTTGATGTCAGTGACCCTGAAAACCCTAAGTCAATTGGATTTCATTCTACAGCTGGTCCACATTCCAGAGGTGTACATTGTTTATGGTTTGTAGACGGTGAATACGTCCATATGGCAAGTGGAGCGCCCGACTTTACGCCAAGGCATCCAAGAGATGATCAAATTTATCAAATTATTGATGTACGCAACCCAAGTAAAATGAAGGAAGTGGGCCGATGGTGGTATCCTGGAACAATGGAAGGAGATGAAGCTCCTCCACCAGAGCGGATTATTCCTGAACCTCTAGATGAGTTACGAGGTGGCGATGCGTTTAGATTACATAACGCTAATATTTATCCAGATCATCCTGATCGAGCGTATCTAGGTTATATAGATGGTGGTGCTTTTATTTTGGATATTTCTAATAAATCCAAACCAGAAGTCGTTTCTCACTGGAGTCCCCATAACCCCTACCCTGGATTTACCCACACGGTCATGCCGCTCTTTGATCGTGGATTATTAATTGTATCAGACGAATGCATCAAGGATGATGCTGAAGATTGGCCAAAACTTACCTGGGTAATTGATGCTAGAAATGAGAAGAATTTAGTTCCAATCAGCACGTTGCCTCTCCCCCCCGTTGAAGAGTTTGGACATAAAGGAGGACGTTTTGGCTCTCATAATTTACATGAAAATAGACCTGGGCCATCTTTCCATAGCGAAGAAATTATCATCGGTGCATTTTTTAACGCGGGTATTCGAGTTTATAATCTAAAAAATCCTTATCAGCCTGAACTAATCGCCTATTTTGTTCCACCTGGACCAGAAAATTCCCGCGTACCAGCCATCCAGATGAATGAAGTTTATGTTGATGAAAATGCTATAGTTTATGCTGGAGATCGTTGGGCCGGCGGTCTCTATGTCATGGAGATGGATATATAGAAACTCTTGTCATTTATGGAATAGTTTCTGACCCAGAGACGGTAGCCAAAAAAATACGGCCTTTACCAAAAGGTGCTTCCTATGATCTGTCTAATCAACATGCACTTTTTACAGAAAATTCTCCTGCACTACGTCTAAGTAGCGAGGGATGGATGCATTTTTCACCTGATGCTTTGATAGAAGCCAGTAATTTTCAATTACTATATAATCTTACAATTGAAAAAATTATGAGAGGCATCCCCCCCTTTTCCCAATCTACCCGAATTTTTATTAATTCTTACCTCAAATTTATGTCAGAACAAACCCGAGAGATTACCACTACTGATCCGGACGCAGACATTTTTTCTCAAGAAGACTGGATTTATTCTATTTGGCTACCCATGCCAAATACCAACATCCTGCTATCACCTGGATTTAATAATGAAGAACTAAACTTCGCTGAATTTGATTTATCTTTTTGGACCGGTAAAAAATTAATATGTATCCAATTAAATCAATCAAACACACCGGTTAAATCAAAACGGAATAGAATAGAATACCTTGGATCTACACATCCTCATATTAAAATTATCGAGATTCCAAGTAATCGTTTAACCAATATTGATCCTGCTTTTCCAGATGATCTTTTTGATGAAAATTTTAGTCGTTTTTGGCGTGGGTTAAAATTACCCCAAGGTCCAAATACTCAACCTATCTTTGCATCTAGCTTATAGTTTTTCCCAATATAATCCCTGCGCCCTCTATAGTTGAATGCTAGTGACAGCGTCGCAAACAAAATTCCTAACCATTACAATAAGGAATGAAATTGCCCCGTTCTTACAAAACAACCAAAATAAATTTTATGATTAATTTATTCCTATAACCACCGACTTATGCTCAGTGTAATGGTTAATAGCCTCTTCACCAAGGTCACGGCCTATCCCAGACTGCCGATAACCTCCCATTGGCATTGCCGGATGGGGGAATGGACTACTATTCACATATACCTGTCCGGCCCTTATTTTAGGAACAAGTTGATGAACCTTTTGAATATCGCGGCTCCAAATATAAGATGAGAGACCATAGGTCGTATCATTCGCTAATTCAGCTGCTTCATCCAAATCATCAAATGGAATAGCAGTTATTACAGGTCCGAATATTTCTTCTTGGACCACTTGTGAAGATTGAGGGGGATTAACTAGCACCGTGGGTTCAACATAATATCCAGGTCCATCAATCATAGAACCACCGGTCACTGCCTCACCACCGGATTTCACCCCAGCCTTAATCAGGCCCATGACCTTGTCGCGATGCGCTTCTGAGACCAGCGGACCGATTTTTGTCTCAGGATGTAATCCTGGGCCAACTTTCAAAGAACGAGCCTCTTTGGTTAACCTATCTACAGCTTTATCAAAAATTCCTCGTTGAATATAAAGCCTCGATCCAGCGACGCAGACCTGACCAGTATTACCAAAAATTCCCATCGATATCCCTTGGACTGCTTTATTCAAATTAGCATCATCCAGCAAAATAACGGGAGACTTCCCCCCCAACTCAAGAGTGACATTTTTCAATGTTTCTGTCGCCGCTCTATTAATAGCTTTTCCTGTTACTGCCGAACCTGTAAAACTTATTTTACTAACTAAAGGGTGTTCCACCAATGCTTGCCCGGCCTCTGCACCAAGACCATTAACAACGTTAATCACTCCTGCTGGAATGCCGGCGTCAACAGCAAGCTCAGCTAATCGCAGAGTGGCTAGAGGCGTTACTTCAGAAGGCTTTATAACTATTGTGCAACCCGTCGCCAGCGCAGGTGCAATTTTCCACATAGCTATCATTAAAGGCACATTCCAAGGAACTATAGCGCCAACAACACCAACCGGTTCACGACTTGTATACGCAAAAAAGCGTTTTTCAGGCATTGGCTCGCCGATATTCATTGTTCGACCATTAATCTTGGTTGGCCAGCCAGCCATATAACGCAACGTTTCCAGTACATTCCCAACCTCTACGTATTGCCCTATAAAACTTGGCATACCAACATCCAGCGCCTCAAGTTGGCCCAATTCTTCTGCGTGTCCTTCAATTAAATCTGCAAACCGATGCATCAATTTTTCTCGATCAGCCGGCGGCATATCTCTCCATAAAGGATCATTAAAAGCGTTATTTGCTGCCTGAACAGCGGCATCAATATCTTTATCGTTCCCCTTTGGTATTTCCGCTAAAACCTCTGCACTTGAAGGATCAATTACGGAAAACGAACCGTTATTACTTCCAGCAACCCATTCACCACCAATAAAGTGTTTCATTTCCTGGCTTAAAAATTGTTGAGTATCGGGGATTAAGGTCTTTAAATCGTTGGACATGACGTTCATGAAAATTCTCCTTGTTACGAATATGTCATCAAAATATATTTCCAGGGGCTCTTCTCGGTATTACGGTCAACTTTAACTTCAATTACAGCAGGACCACCTTCCTTAATTACAGTTTCCAGAGCACCTTTCAAACCAGCAGGATCCCCAACAGCATAAGCTTTAATACCAAAGGCTTCAGATAGAGCAATAAAATCCGGATTTTGTAAGTCGCTACCAATAGGTGATCGTTTATATATCCGTCTCATATCACGACGAACATTGGCGAAAGCGGAATTATTCATAATAATTGTAATCAACCCTATATTCTCCTGAGCCGCTGTAGCGAGTTCTTGGACACCAAACATAAATCCACCGTCACCGGTTACCGAGATAACTACTTTGTCAGGGTTTCCAGCTTTAACGCCCAGGGCCGCTTGGAATCCGAAACCTAGGTTGCCTTGAAAACCACAGGTCACATAAGTTCGAGGCTCATAAACTGGGAATGCAAATTGCGATGCAAAGCCAATCTGACTAATTTCCTCTACAAAAAACCCGTCACGCGGTAACGCCGCTCGTATTACCTTGAGGTAGTCGACATGCGGTTTAATTTCTTGTACTTTCTCCTTTGCCCAATCCTTCGAATACGCGATATCAGATAGTGCTGTTGGCCTAGGTTTATAATGTGCTTTTAGCGCCTTCGTTAGCGCACGTGTGCCCTCGTTTGAATCAGCAACAATACCAGCATGCGGCACGAGCCGTGTCATTTCTAATGGATCAATATCAATACGGATAAGATGCGGTGGTGCCAGTGGATTGACGACTGCACCCATGGGGTTTGACCAACGCATATAGGGCATCTCTAAACGCGTACCAATACCTATCAGCACATCCGAATCGCGCCAAAGATCATGGGCCGCAACGGACGAAACACCAAGCACATGATCCTCGCTTACAACCCCTCTTCCACCCCTGAAAGCACCAACAGGAGCCTGAAGAACCTCAGCCAATTTGAGTACGGCATCACTGGCATGTAAGGCGCCGCTTCCTACTAAAATAATTGGGTTATTAGCATTTCTAATTAACTTTACAGCAGACTCGATTTCAGATTTCTTTACAGGCGGCAATGGGTCTATTTCTGCTCGCGGTAATATTCCAACCATTTCATTTTGAGCCATATCATCCCAGCACATTTCGACAGATACAGGACCTGGTCGCCCGGAACTCATTATTCTGAAGGCTTCGTTTATAATCTTCGGGGCGTCTGAGGCTCGCTCAATACGGACAGACCATTTCGTCAATGTTTTCAATGTTGCTATTTGATCGGGAAGCTCATGCAAATGTCCGCGTAATTTACCCATTGCCTCGCGAGGTATTTGACCGGTCAAACAAAGAACAGGGACATTTGCTCCCCAGGCAGTACAGAGAGCCGCCATCGTATTTAGAACACCCGGACCGGGGACTACAGAATATACGCCAGGGCACCCTAGAGATTTAGCATATCCAAATGCCATATAAGCCGCAGCCTGCTCATGCCGCGCCCCAATCGTTCTTATTCGCGATTGCACCCGTGCAAGAGCGTCAAAGATCGGGTATGTTTGCGCACCAGGGATGCCAAAAACCGTATCAACATCATTTTGTAACAGTGATTGCACAATTGCTTCACCGCCGCTCACCATTTTTTTTTGTAAATTCTCAATCATATTTAATATACTGAATTATAATTAAATTCAGTATAAACCTCTTACTATTATTTTTTTCTTATCCACATCATCCAGATTAACTGGAAATCTGATTATTTAACTATCACAACAAACGCCTATTAACAGCACTTAGTTATAAGAAAATAAAATAGTGGCTTTTGCCCCTAAAAAGAGGGTGCAAACACAAACATTAGAATGCGGTTGGAAAGGGTTCAAAAATAATCTAATAACCTGATAAATCGACGCGTCAACAAACTATGCCTACTCTTCTTCGGTTCAAGAAAGTAACACGATAAATGAATTCTTCAAGCGCTAGCCTAAAGGCCGCATCAAATGCAACATTCGCCGGCTCTGCGCTCCTGATCATTCTATCCGTATCCCTATTCACAGCTTCTCATGGATTTGTCAGGGGTGTTGGAAAATCAATTCACCCGTATGAAATAGCATTCTTTACAAGCCTATTTTCATTTGCATTTTATTTACCGTGGCTCTTGAAAACAAAATTCAACGCCATGCGAACGAACAAATTTCGTGTTCACTTTATAAGAGCCTTCTTTAATGCTGGAGCTGTTGGCGCATGGTATACCGCCCTATCCCTGACCCCGTTGGCCGATGCCACGGCCCTTGCTTTAACGAGCCCGCTATTTGTTACACTTGGCGCCGTATTATTTCTTGGTGAAACTGCACGGCTCAGACGGTGGGTCGCTATTGGAGTGGGAATTTTCGGAGCACTTTTAATAATTCGACCTGGTTTTCAATCCTTTAGCTTTGGCTTTTTATACGTTCTTTTATCTATATTTCTGGGGGGTGGATCAAGGATCTTTGCTAAATACCTCACACAATGGGATGAACCGATTACTATTGGAGCCTGGGTCGCTTTACTACAAATACCGATCACTTTTCTAATGGCTGTTTATTTTTGGAAATGGCCGAATTTAATCCAGCTAGGCATGCTCGCAGCTCTCGGATTATTTGTTGGAGGAGCTCACTATACAATGACATTGGCCTATAATCGTGCAGATGTGAGTGCACTCGAACCTTTTAATTTCGTGCGCCTAATTATTGCCGCTTTAATTGGATTTTTCTTCTTCTCAGAACTCCCCGATGCCTGGACCTGGGCCGGTGGTTTTATAATCATCGCTTCAACTAGCTATGTTGCGCGAAGAGAAGCACAATTAAATGCAACAAAATCAATAGCTCAAGAAAAAATACTCTGAATTTATTATCTCTAATTTTAATCAGCCCAGAAACCAAGAAGCAAAAGCATCATAGAATAATTTCAGTGCCATAACCGTCAACACCGATTTGAGTGCGCCCCGAAATATATGTTCGGGTAAACGATTAAGAGCAAGCTTACCAATATACGTGCCAATAAATCCAAAAATAATTAAACTAATAATCAGCGGAAGATATGGCCCAAAATTGAATCCGATTAGACCAAAAACAATTAATTTAAAACTATGTTGGATTGTCATGAGACCAGCATGCGTTCCCACAATTTGCTTTCGATCTTTACCAATAGCAATAACAAACGGAGCTATTAAAGGACCAGTGGCCCCAACAAACATCGTCGTAAATGCCCCAATGGCTCCAATACCCACAAAGGTAAATTTTTTAACCGCATAAGCTTTTAATGCAGGAACCCACACCGTATATAAAATAAAAATTGAAAGAATAATCTGAAGAATTTCAACAGGCAGTGCGACCACTACTTGCCCACCGACAATAGCGCCAATTATGGTTCCTACCAAGAATGCTGGTATAATCTCTCGAATTACACCTCGATTTAACAATAAAGCTCGACCAAAATTAGAGCCCAATTGAACCACCCCATGTATAGGGATCAAGATAGCTGGAGGCAGCAATAAAGCCATTGTTGCCAAGGTTAGCGTCCCCCCACCTACACCAACAGAGGTTGTTATTAGGCTACCTAAGAACGAGACAGCACAAAGTAGCGTAAACTCCCAATCGGCCATTCCAGTGCCATTTACCAATAACTCAATAAAACTGACCAAAGTCCGCTCTAAAATATTTCAATATAGACAGATATTACTTTGCGGTCATTCGAAGCGCGCCATCTAAGCGGATAGTCTCTCCATTTAGATATCTATTTTCAAATATATGCATTGCAAGTGATGCGTACTCATCAGCCTTTCCAAGCCTCGCTGGGAAAGGAATGCTAGCGGCTAGTGAGACTTGCGCTTCTTCAGATAAGACATCCATGAGGGGTGTTAAAAGTACACCCGGAGCAATCGTGCAAATTCTCACTCCAAAATTAGCAAACTCCCGGGCAATTGGAAGTGTCATACTATGTATACCACCTTTTGAAGCAGTATAAGCTGCTTGCCCTATTTGGCCATCAAAGGCAGCTACTGAAGCCGTCATAATAATTACACCACGTTCTTCATCTTCCAAAGGGTCAAGAACGCTAGCATCCACACCGAACAGACGCGTTGCGTTAAAAGTACCAATCAAATTAACGGAAATAATTTTCGTAAACATCTCGAGGCTATGGGGCCCTTTTCGTCCGACCACACGAGACGCTGCAGCAATACCTGCGCAATTTACTAATATCCGTCCAGGTCCATGAGCTTCTTTTGCAGCATCCAATCCGGACTGCATACTTTTCTCATCGACAACATCGCAACTTGAAAAAATACCTCCTATTTCTTTAGCCACTGTTTCGCCTCGCTCCTGATTAAGATCCAGGACAGCGACTTTAGCACCATTTTTTGCAAGCATGCGAGCAGTCGCCTCACCCAGACCAGAGGCTCCACCGGTTACAACGGCAGACTGTCCATCTACATTCATGTCTTTTCCCCTTTAATATTTCAAAATTATAGAAATTTAATAAATTAAACCTTCAGCCGGCTCAAACAAAAAGCAGCATTTTTTATTCGTGTGATTAAATTAAGTATTAGAATGTTGCGGGGTCTTTTGCATGTCCGCCACTAGATTTCGTATAATTGTTATCCACATAATCACAAAGATGATCATAAAAACTAGTGATTTCGAATTTGCTGCAGTCTTGCTCATTAATACAGCTTGGTAATGGCGATGACATCACATCCCAATTTGGATTAAAAAAGAATGCTGAAATATAACGCTCTTCCGGTGGAGGCTGTACCCGATGAGGCGTTGCAATAAATCGCCCATTCGTCCATTTTTTCATGAAGTCACCGCTATTTACCACGATTGCATCTTTTACATAGCCACCAGATATCCATTGTCCACATTGGGTTTTAACCTCAAGTCCCGGAACCTTTGATAAAGGCAGTAAAGTGATAAAACCATGATCGGAATGTGGAGAAATACCAAATTGATTCTTTTCTGCCTGAATCGCCGGGTAATGCACATTCCTAGTAAACCACATAGGGTCGGTAAAAAATTTATCAAAATGATCAGCGGGCAAATCTAACGCTCGGGCATAAAGCGGTAACATCACGTGCCCTAATTTTTCCATGGCAGAGTAATATTCCAGCATAACATTTTTAAAATCTGGCAGCAATTCGGTAGACGGCCATTTATTGGGACCGGTAAATCGTCGTCCTGCTAAAATAGATGGGTGATCGGAGGGCCTTTCTCTGACAATTCGGTAATTTTCATTTAAATCATATTGATCATTTTTACCGACGTCTGTGGTCACGTACATTGTTGACTTAATAGGAATGTAACCTGTTGTATCCTTATCCACTTTTACTTTTAATTTTTCTTCCATCGGCAATGAATGTAGTGCTTGCACTTGGCCGACCGCCTCATTAATGAGGTCAGAAGCTACGCCGTGGTTGATAATATAATAAAAACCAATTTTTTCTTGTATCCACCGCAAATCAGCCGCTACGGAAATTTGAGCAACCTTATCACCCTCGAGAAATTTTGACAGATCAAGGATCGGAATTTGTTCAGTTTTTGTTTTATCCAGCATAATTTTAGCCAAAAAAATGACTCACGAGAACCTCTCACGGTCGTGCGGTTCATTGAAATCTATTCCCCCAGGACCTTTAGGAATAGTACCCGTCGCATTAACACGTGGCCCCGTCCAATAGTTTAACTTAGCAGCTTCCAGCCAACAAAGATCCGCGATCCCCGGTTCTTGATAGAGCTCTCTAGTATAATTCCATAGATTTGGATATTGATAGAGATGTTTTTTATTACATTTGAATGCGTAATGATAAACAGTATCGAAACGAAAAAGTGTTGGAAA
>DUBF01000136.1:0-1606 GCA_012960465.1 Rhodospirillales bacterium
CAGCTGCAATGCAATTAGCCTTGTAGTCACCGTAATCTTGTAGAGAATATAAACGGCAAAAATAACTTTCGAACCTTCCCAAATTCAGTTATAGACCTCGATGTCATCCTTAAGAATTTTTTTCATACGTGAAATTTGTACCTCATTTAATTCCTCTAAGGTTAGTTTTGGCTGATGTGGGCCATTAGGTGAATTTGAATGAGTGCCCACATTTTAAGCTGCACTGGGGCGATAACCCGATTCTTCCATTAATCGATCTGCTGACGCCAAAATATTGCTGCGCAACTTCTCATAATTTGTTTGGGCATATAGTCTTTTACCATCACGTTTGCGGAACTCACCGTCAATCATAACATTCTCAACGTTTGCACCCGTGGCGAGATCGGTGATCGCAAAGACTGGTTCATGAACCGGGTAGAGATTTGTATCACTCGCGCGCAGCATGATTATATCAGCTTTCTTGCCTGGCGTCAGAGAGCCAATTTTATCATCCAACCGCAACGCTTTGGCGCCGCCCATGGTTGCCCATTCAAGAGCTTCCCGAGAATTTACCGACATGGTTTCTAACGGATAGTTTCCATCAAAACGCGCCTGCTGGCTGATCTGAAACCGCAAGGCGAAAAGAGCTCCCCGGATTTCGCCGAACATATCTTCGGCCACTAGCGTATTGGTATCCGTGGCGATTGATGGCATCGCCCCCATATCCCGAACCACCTTCATCAAAGGAAAGGCACCGTGACCGTGCATCTCACACATAACCGTTGACGTCACTGAACAGCCTTGATCAACGACATAGCGAATTTGATTTTCCGGGAGATAACAGCCATGGACAATATTATGATTGGGGCCCAACAGACCCATTTCACCGAGCCTGATATGGGCGTCCTTAACATGTTCGTTTTCGGGTAAATTTTTATTATAGCCATTCCAGACGTGTGCGGTTGAAAGAAGATTGAGTTCTTTGGCGAGTTGCAGATCCTGCACCGCAACGTCAAAGCTGCCAAAATCTGGCCCCAGGATTGCCATGGCGAGAGTGATCAAGCCGTCATCGTTCGAGAGCCTTGTGTTGCGCAGATACTCTAGCCGATCCCGTGGGTGCGGCACATGAGTATACGGCACCTTACCTTCGGTCGCCGGAGGTTTAGCAGTGCCATGACCAAACACCGCACGAATTCCGGATTCTTCTAACCCATCTATCGCGCGCTCGGCCATTTCGAGATCACGCAAATTATGACACCAATCCAAAATTGTTGTCGTGCCATTATCTATCTGGTTGAGCGCGCCCATAAGGTTGCCGAGATAGGTATCTTCAGCCGTAAAACGTGTCGCCATATTTGAATGCATGTTTTTGTGATAGTCGGGACTGACCCATTCAGAACCAATCGATTTTGTGCCGGTTTGCCAAGTATGGAGATGCGCATTGATCAGTCCCGGCATCACAAT
Source organism: Rhodospirillales bacterium (assembly GCA_012960465.1). GTDB lineage: Bacteria > Pseudomonadota > Alphaproteobacteria > Rhodospirillales > UBA2165 > TMED23. The sequence continues at coordinate 1,444 of DUBF01000136.1, forward strand.
TAAATCAGAAGCATCTATAGTTTCGTCGGCTTCAACCTCAATATTATCACCAATTTCAACGATCTTATCGTCTTCAATGAGTATCTTTGCGTCTTTTAAGTCACCAATGGCCGGGTCGACCGAAACAATCCAGCCACAGTCGATAAGAAGCAGTTTAACCATT
>DUBF01000136.1:1706-16923 GCA_012960465.1 Rhodospirillales bacterium
ATATTTAGCATGAGCTCAATCGTTTTTAGAACGCATAAACATCAGCTTGGCAATTTCTCTAATCACGCCTTTACGGCGGTAGCAATAATAGCCGGGTGGCCATGGCTTGCGGCTTGATTTATAAAGTTAAATCCAAATCTAATAGAGTAGGTTCAAAATGCTTCACAATAAACTGGGTATGATATCTCACAACGCGGAAAAAGCCTTTTCCGGCTACACAATATTTTCACCGATGGGTCGCCCGTCCACCTTTCTAATCAATATGAAAGGTGAAGTCGTTCACGAATGGAATTTGCCGACGATGGCCGGTAATTACGCTTATCTTTTACCGAACGGTAATTTGCTGGCGGCCCAACGGACCAAAGAAGGCCCAGCAGATCTCCCCGGTAAAGGCGGTAAACTCATTGAAATGGACTGGGATAGCAATATTCTGTGGGAATTTACCGACAAATTCCAAAATCACGACTTTCGCCGCTGTGCCAATGGAAATACGGTTTATGCTGCCTGGGAAGTGATGCCGGAGGAAGCTGCCGCGCGGGTTCAAGGCGGGCGGGCGGGCACCGAGCATAAAAACGGTATTTACGGCGATGTCGTTCGTGAGATCGATGCTAAAGGTAATCTGGTTTGGGAGTGGAGTATTTCGCGAGATGTTGAGATTGAAAAATATCCGCTCTGCGCCATCGAACATCGCAAAGAATTCGGCCATATTAATTCAGTTCAGCCATTGGCGAACGGCGATTATCTAATCAGTTGCCGCAATAATCATTTGATTGCCATTATCGACCGTGAGACCAAGGACTTTTCCTGGTCAATGAGCGAGATGGCGCTTGGCCATCAGCATGACGCAACAATGCTGGAAAACGGCAATATCCTGGTTTTTGTTAATGGTGCTCATAGCGTTTACGGCGGAGCCAAATTTGGCTCCCGCATCCATGAGATTGATCCCAACACCAAGGAAGTCGTATGGGAATATCGCGGCACCCCTCCCTATACCTTTCACAGCCCCTTTATTAGCGGCATGGAGCGCCTTGTTAACGGCAATACGCTAATTTGCGAAGGCCAATGGGGGCGCTTGTTTGAAGTCACTCCGGACAGCGAAATAGTCTGGGATTACGTCTCTCCTTATTTCAATGGCAAAGACGTGCCTTATGCGGAAGGCAATTTTGTTTTTCGGTGTTATCGTTATGCGGCGGATTCGCCGGAAATTGCTGGCCGCTTACCGGTAGACGCTGGTTAGGCTACGCGAAAAGACTTTGGCTTTACCCTTTCGGCTATCCCTTGTTGTTCGCTATTACCGGTCAGGTATTACCGGGTGGCCCTTGTACCTTCGCCGCCAACGGTTGATTTTCTAAACATCTTCCTCTGACTTCTGCTTTCGTGTACATTTTTAGACTATAAACCATCACTCAAAACGAAAGGTATAATATGCCAACACGATTCTACAATCCCCAGAATGTCTCAACCCGGCCCATTCCTTATAGTCATGGCGCGGAGGTCAAAGCCGGCTCCAATCTTTTATTTATGTCAGGTCAAGTTGGTCGCACGCTCCCCGATGGAGACCTATTACCCGATTTCGAAGGTCAGATTCGCCAAACTTATATCAATATTAAAGCGGTATTAGACGATGCCGGCATGGACCTGGCAAATATTGTAAAGATGACGACATATATAACGGATCGGAATAATCTGGCGGCCATGCGCGAGATCAGAAAGGAAATTCTTGGGGATCATAAGCCGGCGCACACCCTTGTCATCGTAGCCGGTCTGGCCTTCAAAGAATATCTGATTGAAGTCGACTGTACCGCCGCTGTCTAAAGCTCGATTGAGTGAGACACAAGCATAGCCTGCGGTGACGTATTCGTTACCGCATTCGGCGGGATCTAATTGGTCGTGAAAGTTCCAATTTGTTTCAACCTCTCTAATTTCCGCTTTCATCGATATATTTTTTATAACAAGATAATTCGAAGTCTCTGATTACTAAGCATGGGCACGACTACCATGTCCCAGCTTTAAAGCCACGCCTACGATGTACAAGATGCGGATCGGACACGGGATCAAAAATGTCCGATTATAATAATAGCAGACAACAAACCTTACTTATCACCGAGTTTTTCAACAGCCTCAGCCCAAAGCGAACATTCTAGGAACATCTACGACGGTTTGGATCTTAACTTTCATAACGGCTCAAAGGCTCTGGGCCTTCTCCCATTTAATCTCGGTTGCAAATAAAGCTCCGAATTTACTTCAACAAGTCCGCACTGTTTCATAGCTAATATTTAATCCCACGTTCGTGAAGTAAGCCTTCTTACCTGACGTAAAGATAGCCGTTGGCCGCTAAAATTACTTGCGCCGTTTCTAACATTGGATAAGCATGATAAAGATGTGTAAAAATTTAAGCAGGGTGGCATGGCAGAAAATGACAATTTAGAGAACTATTGGATGCCGTTTACAGCGAATGCCGGGTTCAAGTCCAATCCTCGCATGATCGAACGGGCGGAAGGCATGTACTATTATGATGCTAATGGCCGGAAAATCTTAGATAGTTGTGCGGGGCTCTACACCCACGCAGCGGGCCATTGTCATCCTGCTATTGTGAACGCTGTTGAAGCGCAACTCCGCAGCCTCGATTATGCGATGGCCTTCCAATTTGGCCACTCTGGTGCTTTTGAACTTGCCGCACGTATTGCTGAGTTGACACCTGGCAACCTCGACAAAGTATTCTTTACCAATTCTGGATCAGAAGCGGTTGAGACGTCGCTTAAGATTGCTCTTAACTATCATGCTGCTGGGGGCGAGTCCCAACGAGTCCGTTTTGTCGGCCGCGAGAAAGGGTATCATGGTGTAAATTTCGGTGGCCTATCAGTTGGCGGTATTGCTCGCAACAAAAACGGTTTTGCCGCCGGCTTGCCGCATGTCCACCACATGCGAAACGCCTATTCATCTGACAATTTCTTCTCCGAGGGGCAACCCGAAACAGGGTATGAGTTTGCAGATGATCTCGAGCAGATTGTGCGTACCTACGGTGCTGACACAATTGCCGCCTGTATTGTCGAGCCAATCGCAGGCTCGGCGGGGGTATTTGTACCGCCGAAAGGTTATCTCCAGCGCTTACGAAAAATTTGCGACACCCATGGCATCTTATTAATCTTTGATGAGGTGATCTGTGGTTTCGGGCGGACGGGCGAAGCCTTCGGCGCGCACGCCTTTGATGTCATACCGGATATCATCACCATGGCAAAAGCCCTGACGAACGGTACCATTCCAATGGGAGCCGTTGCGCTCAACACGACAATTTATGACCAGATTGTAGCAGGCAAAGCAGAAAACACCGTCGAGTTATTTCACGGCTACACTTATTCCGGCCACCCGGTTGCCTGCGCGGCCGGTCTTGCGGCCTTGAATGTGTACCGTGACGAAGGATTGTTTGAGCGCAGCAAGGCGCTTTCAAGCAAACTAAGCGCATTGGTTTTTGGTTTGAGGGATCTTAACATTGTCCGAGATATTCGCAGTTATGGCATGTTAGCCGGCATCGATCTGGAGCCCGACGCCGCAACAGGTGACCGAGGCTATGACCTGATGCGCCATTGTTTTGAGGAAGGTCTAGTTCTCAGAACCAGTGGTGACAGCTTTGTATTAGCTCCCGCACTCATTGCCAGTAATGACCAACTTGAAGAGATGATCGCTATCATTCGTAAGTCGCTAGTACGTTATATGACGTAATTTTATTTCAATGGGCGTGTTGAAATTGAGAAAGTCGGCTTTGGGTCAAAAGCGGACGCTTTCGAAAATTTTATCTTGCTGACATTATAAAATTTCTAGTCCATACAATGGTAAAAAGTTAATTGTCTGAAAGGTAATATAATGACTACTCCATTGTTTCATAATTTTTCTTCTGCTCCTACACATGTGGCACCGTTCAGTCACGCTGTTGAATTTGATGGTTGGGTGCAGCTAACCGGACAAATGCCTACCGACCCAGAACGTGACACCAAACCCTTGCCTGAAGGCATTCAAGAGCAAACAAGACAAGTGATGGAAAACCTATCTATTATTTTGAATGAAATGCAATTAAGTATGGAAAATGTTTTGTCAACGCGCGTGTTTTTAACCAATTTCAAACGTGATTACGAACTTATGAATAATGTTTACCAGTCTTATTTTGGAAATGACAGGTTGCCAGCCCGTACCTGCGTTGGGGTTACAGATTTGGCTCTGGAAGCCTTGGTAGAGATAGATATGGTCGCAAAGCGATTTTGACGCTTGCGATCCCAAAGCTATAATTGAGTTGGGCAGAAGCATGATGCTGCAGAATTAAATTTTGCACTTATCTGGGTTCTGAGCATCCGGCAAGATCAGAAGCTAGTGTCAGTCCCACGGGACTTCCACCAGCAAACAGGACTTCGGTATCTATATTCATATACGGTTACCTTTTAAAATTTTCCTGTTTATTTTCATTTGCCGCATATTCTGTTCCAAAAAACTTTTATCATTACGATATACTTCACTCATCTTGAGAAATATTCCAGACTTTAGCTTTGCTCCGTTCTTTTGTTGGTTTTATAACCCGCGTTCTTTCTTTGATGCCATTTTCGACCAAACTACGTTCAATTGATAATAGAGTCCCCTGTGGGTGATTACATAAGGCTGCCATATCATCGATTTCCTGTTTGGAAGCTTGTTTGGCGTCTTCCAGGCTTGGTGCATTATACTTTTCAACTAAGTGTTTCGCGAGTGAGTTTATAATAAACTCATATTCTTTTATGGGTATTTCTGTTACTTGAACAAAGGTTGAATTTCCATAGCTTTTAAGGTCAAGCCAAGCTGATTGGAATGCAAATTTATGCTTTCTTGACCAATTGTCAGGATCACTATCAACAAAAGAAAATGTTCCTGCAATTGCCCATTCCTGTGGATTAGCTGGATGTTCAAATATATGATTGTCTGAAACATCGAGCTGAATAGTCTTAGCGAGTTTCATTGTATTAAATCATCTATTATATTTTGAATAAATCTTCACTCAAATTAACGGGTGGTCACTGCAAACAACTTTACAACGTAATCTCTCAAAAATTATGTCATAACAAAGAGGTAGACCCAATACTAGCGTACATTATTCTGTTGTCTTATCAATATGGTTTATTATTTTGAGTAATATTAAACGCAAGTTTTTCTCCTCAACTTTATTCAAGCTTTCCATGATCTTATGGAAACGGTCATTAGCAATGGGAAGAAGTTCACTATAAAGAGAATTTCCTAAGGGAGTTAATATTAGATCGACTGTACGTTTGTCTTTACGGTTTTGTTTTTTTTGAATTAGACCACGTTTGTGCAAGGATTTAATACTTCTGTTTATGGTCATTTTATCCATTGCCCAACGGCTTGTGATATTTATTCCTGAGGTTGGAGCATGTTGAGTTAAGGTCATTAATACCCGCCAATCCGCGACGCTGACGTCTTTTAGTTCCAATTCTTTTAAAAACGCTTTGCCAATTCGATTGGATAACATGTGACAAAGGTTTAATACGTTATCGTTTTGTTTTGGCTGTGAAGTTGGTTCAAACATGTTTATTGTTCTAAGCCTATAGTATATCAATAAATATTAATTTGTGTATGGAAATATAAGAAGGATTAGGGATATAATGTTTGGCTACAAACGCAAAAAGCGTCCAGTAGAATTTGGGCCGTACCCGCTAGAAAAGCTTAAACGGGATCCATCGATTATAGGCATGGAGGCTGCGTCGGCTCCGATTGAACCTGCTCCTATGCCAGTCGGACCAAATACGTACCTTGTGTCAGCCACTCAAAAGCATCTTGATGCCTATGAAGGACTTCGCCAACCCCAGCCATACTCAAAGGTAGCACCAGTACCAGATGATTTGGTGTTACGTACCCGTGATATCAAGGGGTCTGGATATTTTCTCGATGCTTCACAAATTGGTATCTGCAAAATTCCGAATAACGTTTGGCTAAATAAAACAAACGACGTATTTAACTTTGCCGTTGTGATATTAGTGGAATATGCAAATCCAATTGATAAAGATAATAACGCCGCTGATTGGGTTGCAGGGAATGAACATTTATTAGCAACTTTATTGGCTGCAGAAATTGGAATTGATTTAAGTGGACAGATTTCCAGTATGGGTTTTACTAGTCGTGTCCATTGGACCGGAGCGACAGATATAGACTTGCATAAAGTTACGGTGCTTGCGGGGCTAGGTATCCGTTTTAACAATAAAATTATCAACCCTTATGTTGAAGATCGTTTTGCCATTGCGGCAGTTACAACTAATTATTCTTTGAATGAAGATTGGCCGTTAGATAAATCGGCGCATAATGGTAAGAACTTAAGTTTTAAGCTCGGCCTTTCGGGTGCCGTTTCTGGTTTGGAACGCTGGCGGCGCAAACGACGGCCTTCCCATCTCGGACCTTACCCAGTTGAAACATTGAAGCGAGTAGAAAAATTAACAACAGAGGTTTTTGAAGATGAGGTGCCAAGAGTGCCAAGTCGTACCAACATGTATGTTCGTACGGCGTTTGGTGATCTCAGTCAAAAAGCAAAGAATGAAGCGGATCGTTGGTCACAAAAACACCCTGTATCACAGGGTATTGTACGGCCCAGTTGGGCAATAAAACCTTTGCAAGATGGTCAGACAGCTTCTGAAGTCGCACCGGGTATGGAAAATGCGGATGATAATACTAAGGCTTTAAAGGCGTTAAGTTATTATTTAGGTTCGGCGATTACGGGTGTTTGTAAAGTGCCCGATTATGCGTGGTACTCCCACGATAAACGCGGTAATTTCATTGAACCGTATCATAAGTATGCGTTGGTTGTGTTGATCGATCAGGGCTATGAAACTTTTTTAGGTGCGAGCGGTAATGATTGGATTTCAGGGTCTCAATCAATGCGGGCTTATCTCAAGGGAGGAGAGGTGGTTGGCGTGATGGCTGATATGATCCGAAAAATGGGTTACGGAGCTCGAGCGCATTCAAACCTCGATAGCCATGTATTGCATGTGCCCCTAGTTCTTCAAGCTGGTCTTGGGGAGCAAAGTAGGATTGGTGAGAGTGCTATTAATCCATTTTTAGGAATGCGATTTAAAACGGCGGTCTTAACAACTGACATGCCTATAACACCCGATTTGCCGATTGATTTTGGTGTTCAGTTATTTTGCTCTAAATGCTTTAAATGTGCACGTGAATGCCCATCACAGGCTATACCGTATGGAGATAAGGTAATTTTTAATGGTTATGAAACTTGGAAGCCAGATAGTGAGCGTTGTACCATGTATAGGGCGACTAATCCCAAGGGTTCAGCTTGTGGTCGTTGTGTTAAGGTTTGTCCATTATCAAAAGATACAACTTGGGATGGACCAATAACGCATCAGATTGGAAGTTGGTTAGGGATTAATGCTATTTGGTTAAAACCTATTTTAGCTCCCCTCGCGATTTGGCTAGATGATTTTTTTGGTAATGGTAACCCAGTGGATGAAAAGAAATGGTGGTTAGATCTTGAGGTGATAGGTAAACGTTCATTTAAATATGACACAGAAAATCACGTCGAAGCTGCAAAAGGTGTAAATCGTCCGCCGATACAGCCAAGAAAAAAACAACGTGGTACCGATAACATAGCCTATTTCCCTGCTTCAACTTTACCACCACCTGATATGATGGGCCCGTATCCAACCGATAGGAAGCTTGGTCTGAAAATTGCGAGGGAAGCCGAGACAGTTGCTCAAGCTAAAGCTCGGCGTAAAGTGGGTGGTAAAATACCAAAAACTTATATTCCAAATTACGAAGTTGATAACAAATTATGATCTGGGATCAGTAATTTGGCTACAACCTATAAATAGTCTTTTATTAATCGCTCGTATTCGTCACTGCGGGTAACCTTCTCCATCAACTCATTAGAGGCTAAGTTTTTGATTTTAGAAGTTGGAGTGCCTTCTCTTAAAGCCTTCAGCGTTGCATACACGGCCTGTACAGCCGCTGAAAATGGCTGGTGACTCTGCAGACAAATTTTGACACCTTTGTCAGCAAGGTAGGTCAGGTCAATAATTTCTTCGCCTTTTGGTGCAATAAATATTGGGATAGATACATTGAAATCGAGTAGATCTATTTGCTCCTTGGTGCTAATTCCTGCGAAAAATAATGCATCAACACCAACTGCTTCGTAAGCTTTGGCGCGAGCAATAGCATCCTCGTTATTGGTGATGCTAAAGGCGCTGGTACGGGCAGTAATTGTAAGGTTATTATCACTACGACCTTCAAGAGCGGCTTTCATTTTTCTAACACTTTCTTCAAGCGATAAAAGGGTAGTATTATTTCCACTACCATATGCCTTGGGTAATTTTGTATCTTCAATCGTCAAAGCCGCGACGCCAGCTGTTTCCAGTTCTTCAACAGTTCGTCTAACGTTGAGAGCGTTACCGTAACCATGGTCTGCATCAACCAATAGAGCGAGGTTACTAGCTCGACATATACGGTGAGCCTGTTTGGCTAACTCTGAGAGTGTAAGGACAATTAAATCGGGTGCCCCAAAAGCTGTCATTGAAGCAATTGAACCCGCAAGCATTCTAACTTCAAAGCCTAGATCTTCAGCTATGCGGGCCGAGATTGGATCAAAGACTGACCCAGGATGGACGCATTGATTTTTCCAATAAGAGAACGAAAATATTCTCGTCTTTTTGTCCAGTCCATCGAGCAACGCCTTGAGTTTATCGGCTATTATTTTATGTATAGAAGGCTATTGCAATAAAAGAAATGTGCAACTGATTTTGTCAGATCAAGTTTTTCTATTTATAGAATAAACACCACCTTCTGACATTTGATATGGGCAAGATTAGACTAGTTGTTTCCAGAAATCTATCCTGATTATACGAGTATTCTAATTTGCTTAAGTAAGGTTTGATCTCTATAACCGGATTGTAGATATTGTTTTTCGAGGCGAAGTATATGGAAACTCGAGAAGATTTAGAAAAACGGATAAGTGAACTTGAAGCTCGGTCAGCTCATCAGGAGAGTACAATCCAAGATTTAAGTGATGGTATTTCTAAGCAATGGGAGGTTATCGATAGCTTGACGAGGTCTATCGGCTTTTTTAAGGATAAAATTCTAAATCTCGAGGAAGGAGCTCAAACCAATCATGTTGATAAACCACCACCTCATTACTAGACTTCTATTGAAATAGCCACACATTCTAGTAAAAAGGTACTTTATTAATACTAATTGAGGTGCGATATGGGTCGTCTCACGGGTAAAGTAGCGCTGATAACAGGTGCAACCAGTGGTATTGGTCTGAAAACTGCTGAGCTTTTTGCAGCTGAAGGGGCATCCGTTGTATTAGCTGCACGACGTCTTGAAGAAGGTAAGGCAATAGAGAAACGGCTAGGCTCCAGCACACTGTTTGTCAAAACTGATGTTTTGCATGAAGAAGAAATCGCTAATTTAATCAAAATGTCTGTTGAGCGTTTTGGCAAGGTCGATGCGTTTTTTTGTAATGCTGGTTCCGGTGGTGTGCTACAAAAGATTTCCGAGATTGATGCCTCCGAATTTGATCGTTCCGTCGATATCCTATTGAAAAATGTTTTCTTCTGTTACAAGCATGTCACTAAGCAAATGCGTCTTAATGGTGGTGGTTCGATTGTTGCTAATGCAAGTGTAGCGGCTACTTTAGGGGGGTTCTCATCTCATTTTTATAGCGCTCTAAAAGCGGCAGTTGTCAGTTTGTCACGTAGTGTCGCAATTGAAGTTGCTGAAGATAATATCAGAGTAAATACGGTTTCTCCTGGTGGAATTGCCACAGGTATATTTGGTAAAAGTAGAGGTATGAGTGATGCAGATGCTGACTTAGTAGCAGCTCGTGTTGAAAAAGTTTTTTCTAATCGCCAACCAATTCCCCGAGCCGGCAAACCTGAAGATATTGCTAATGCAGTGTTATACTTATGCAGTGATGAAGGAAGTTTTATTACGGCTCAAGATCTGATTATCGACGGTGGTGCAACATCTGGTAGATGGGGGGAAACTCTCAAAAAAGCAAATGCAGATATTAAGCGGGCTATTTCAGGTGACCCAGGAAAATGAGTAGCATTTGTGTTGTAGCTTTCTACCATTTTGCGAGCTTAGATGATTATAGAGATATTCAAGCTCCATTACATGAGAAGTGCTTGAATGAAAAAATAATGGGTACAGTGTTGCTGGCAAAAGAAGGAATTAATGGGACGATTGCCGGTTCTAAAAAAAGTATCACCAATATTTTAGAGTATATCCGGTCAGATGGTCGGCTGTGTGATTTAGTATATAAAGTATCTTACACTGATAAGCCACCATTCTTGCGCATGAAAGTACGTCTAAAAAAAGAGATTGTTACTATGGGCGTCCCTGGTATTAATCCCAAAAATATTGTGGGAACCTATGTTAAGCCGGTAGATTGGAATGATTTGATATCTGATCCAGATGTAATTGTTATTGATACTAGAAATGATTATGAAATAGAGATTGGTAGCTTTACCAATTCAATTAATCCAAAGACAACCTCTTTTCGAGAATTCCCCGAATGGGTGGAAGAAAATGATCGCATTTTAAGTAATAAAAAAATTGCTATGTTTTGTACTGGAGGCATCCGTTGTGAAAAGTCAACAGCCTATTTGAAGGAAAAAGGCTATATAGACGTATTCCATCTTGAAGGCGGTATCCTGAAATATCTTGAAGAGGTACCCGCAGAAAGGAGCCTCTGGAAAGGCGAATGTTTTGTTTTTGACGATCGGGTATCGGTTGGCCATGATTTAGTAGTTGGCAATTATGATTTATGTCATGCATGCCGTCATGCAATTAACCAGGAAGATAAACTTTCACCGTTATACAAATTGGGTATTAGTTGTCCAAAGTGTTATGGGACTACCTCTGAGGATCAAAAAAAGAGATTTACAGAACGGCAAAAACAAGTGGATTTAGCTGAGGCACGTAATGAAGTGCATATTGGAAGCAAAGCGGATTTGCGGTTAAAGTAATAAGCTAAATTTTAGGGGACATAATTTTGAATTATCCAATTTTCTATAGCTTTCGGCGTTGTCCCTACGCAATGAGAGCTAGGATGGCGCTTAGGGTTAGTTGTCAGTCTTGCGAAATTCGTGAAGTGCTTTTGAGTAATAAACCAATAGAGCTTATTGATTTATCTCCCAAAGCTACGGTGCCTGTCCTGCAATTTGCAACAGGTCACGTTCTAGAGCAAAGTCTTGAAATTATGTGCTGGGCATTAGAGCAAAACGATCCATTCGGTTGGTTTAATCCCGAACGTGGCACGTTTGGTGATATGCTCGATTTGATCAAAGGAGCCGATGGGGATTTTAAGTATAATCTCGATCATTACAAATATTCCGGGCGTTATGAGAATGTGGATCCTCTATTTTACCGAACGGAGGGCGAGAAATTCTTAAAATTATTGAGTGAACGTCTGGACCAATATAATTATTTATTTGGGACTAAGCCGTCTTTGGCAGACTATGCAATAGTTCCGTTTATTCGCCAGTTCGCTAATACAGATCGGCCATGGTTCGATGCGCTACTTTATAGGTCACTTCATAAGTGGTTAAATAATCTAATATCAAGTGAGCCTTTTAATGCGATTATGGTTAAATACCCGGTATGGCAGGCGGGTGATGACCCAATAATTTTCTCTAGCGATATTCTATATTAAATTTATATCGCATAATATCAAAGTAACTTTTGTTTAGTTGGTTATTTTCTGGAGTTAAATCCGGCCTCTTTTTCGAGTTGTTGGGTCGCTAGTTTTATTTGATTGTGTAGTTGCAACATAAAAGGCTTTCGGTCGATACCAGGCTCAATCGGTAGCAGAAATTCAATTATAATATTGCCAGGCTTTTTTGTAAATTTTCGGCGTGGCCAGAAAAATCCGGAATTGACGGCTACTGGCACTACAGTGGCATTTAATTGCGTGTAAATCGCTGCAACGCCCGGGTGAAAATCGCCCATTTGACCGGATGGTATACGAGTACCCTCCGGAAAAATTACAATTGAACGACCATTATCCATAAATAATCTGGATTTTTTTATCATGTTACGCATTGATTTTGTGCCACCGGTTCGGTCAATTAGAATATGGCCGCTCTTTTTCATATACCAACCCCAAAAAGGGATGCGACTTAGTTCTGATTTCATGACATAAGCATTATCTTTATGGTGCCAGAGAAAAAATATGGTTTCCCATACTGACTGATGCTTCACTGCGAATAAGACTGGAAATTTGGGTATATTTTCTAACCCTCTAATTTCAAAAGTAATTCCAATAATTTTGAGAAGCGCAAAACAACCTTTTGGCCAGATCGAAATAACGCTGCGAAATTTAGTGGGGGAGAGGAAGATCGCGGTCCAAAGGAGAAGGACAACCAAAGCCGTCCAACAAAAAAATAAGAAATTAAAAAGCCCTGAACGAATGTACTTCATTTTGTGTCTGTCCAATACTTTGAGTTTGTCCATAGTCGCTCAAACCACCATCTGGTTGGAGCTATAGTATATTTTATATACTCACTAATAATGAGCGAGGCGGTTCTGGGACGAGCCCACCAATGTGCGAGTTCGAATTGTGTAGGAAATACTGGATGAGGAATTATTTGAATTTTAGGCATAATGTGTCTAAATAACATTAAGCTTCGCGGCATATGATAATTTGCTGTAACTAATATGATTGAGTTGAAACCATTCTTTTTGATCCAATCAACAGTCTCTTTGGCGTTCCCCATCGTAGAGGTAGCTGCATAACCGAGGCTTATACAGCATAAAACTTCCGTGGGGTTGTGTTGTTGAACCTGGAGCAAGCGCCGAACGTCATTGCCGCGGTAAACACCCGAGATAAATAATTTTTTTGCCTTTTTCTTGGTTAGTAATTGAAGACCTTTTTTGAGCCTATCACTTCCGCCTGTTAATACAACAATAGCGTCTGAGTTAGGGTTTTTATTTGTTATTCTTTCCGGGATCATTGATAAAAAGTTTAACAATCCATAAAGCCATAGAATAGTCACGATCGAAAGGAAAATTACAGCAAAGCTGATATATTTATTTAACTTAAACAGCCTAAATGGTTTATACTCTAGGATCATTACCTATACTATTTTTTTCAATGTCTTTATTACGGTAGAGCGCGCGGTCATCATTGCGATTATGGCAACAACTGGAACGACGGAGCTAACACCGATCCAAATTGAACTATTCAGGTCGGCTTTTGGCAACAGTCCAGATTCTAAATTTTTAAGAACATATTCGAAAGCATAAAGAACGGGGGCAGCGAGGAGAATTCCGCCAACACCGCCCTGAAATCCAACGATGAATGCCCGTGCGGCAAATTGTCGAGCGATAAATTCATCATGGGCTCCCACAAAGTGAAGTACTTCGATTGTTTGTCTGTGTATACCCATGCCGGTGCGTGTAGTAAATACTACCGTACCCACGGTCGCTAGCGTAATTAAAAAAACGATGCCTAAGGCAATTAATTCAGCTGATTGCAAGGTATCAACTAGGTTTGTTAACCATAGACTATGGTCATCAACCGTTGTGCCAGGCATGATTGTTGTTAATAAGTTGGTTAATCTTTTAGCTGTTAAATCTGAAGCACGGTCTATTTTAACATCAATGATCTGAGGTAAAGGTATAGCTTCAGAACCAGCGGTTTCGCCTAGCCACGGCTGTAGCAACTTTCTTATCTCGCCATTTGATACCCTCGTTGTTGTCATGACACCCTCGGCTTTTTTGAGAGCGGTTATTGCCTTGATCGTATTTTGTTCATCAACTTCTGGACTTTCTCCGGCTGGTATTTGGACGGTCATGGTATCTTGGCTATTGTGTTCAAAAACATTAGAAATTTGTTTTAGCATCAGGAGCCCTGCAATTGAAAGAGCTGCTAACAAAGCCATAAATGCAATTAGCCAGGGTAAAAATCGATTAGTATCATCCTTCTCTAGGGCTAAATTAGTGCGGTTGAAGCGCATTCCTACGATGCCTCTCCTTGGTTGAGCAAATTTGATATAATTTTTAATTTTGATTCTTTTGATTTACCTTGGGTGCCTTCGTGTGGGATGGTTTTCAATCGTCCAGCATCAATTCTTAATACAGGACGACCAAACTCATTAACTATTGATTCGTTATGGGTTGCAATAACCACGGTTGTACCAAGCTTGTTAAGTTCTTCAAACAAATGCATTAGTCGTGCTGCTATTCGACTATCAACATTACCGGTAGGTTCGTCGGCATATAGGATCTTTGGTCGAGAAATAACTGCCCTGGCAATTGCAACTCGTTGTTGTTGTCCACCGGACATCGTAGGTGGCCGGACATCCATGTGATCTTCTAACGCCACCCATACAAGTAGTTCTTCGACATGACGTTTAATTTCTGATTCGCGGACCCCGGCAACTCGAAGTGGTAGGGCAACATTGTCAAAAGCGCTTAAATGCGGCAGTAATCTGAAATCTTGAAACATAACGCCGATGCGCCGGCGGATATTAGGGAGTTTTTCTCTCGGTAAGCTAGTAGTGTCTTGGCCAAATAAAGAAATTATCCCACGTGTCTGGCGATGAGCGAGATACATCAGACGTAAAAGTGAAGATTTTCCAGCACCACTAGGGCCTATCAAGAAGTGGAACGAACCGGCCTCTAAACCGAAAGTGATGTCTTGCAGTACTTCAGGTCCCAGTCCATAGCGTAACCCAACATTCTCGAATCGAACAACTTCAGTCATTGTAAATAGTTCCTTGGCCTTTTTTTTTGAGTTTAATATATGCTAAGAATGGCATGCTAAATACCCTTTCGTCCAGCACGGCTTGCGTTCAGAACAGCATTTTTCTATAAATAACTAATAATATAATTACTTTGGTAGATAATGTATATTTCTTGTCCTTCATGTTCGACTTCGTTCAGCGTCTCTGGTTCGGATATAGGAACTGGTGGCCAAATGGTTCGCTGTTTTAATTGTAGTCATTCTTGGCATCAATATCCACTACCGCCGCAAGCACAGGCGCAATACGTGCCGGTACAGTATGTGCCTCCAGGACAATTTTCTGCGCCGCCTCAGGTGAGCAATGTTGGAGTTTCTCAACCGCAATATATGCCATCCCCACAGGGTGTTTCATATACTCTTCCACCCGGTCAAGGACCAGTTCCACAGCCAGTTACCGCTCCAATTCCCGAACCAATTCCCGAACCAATTCCC
>DUBF01000137.1 GCA_012960465.1 Rhodospirillales bacterium
GGCGACCCTAAAGCAAACCCTCCTATTCCACCTGTTATTCCTGTCAGTCGTGCCACTTGGTGGGTCGGCGTTAAGTCTGGGCGTTACCCCAAATCAGTGAAGTTAGGTCCTCGTACAACTGCTTGGCGGGTTGAAGATATTCAAGCTTTTATCTCAAAGATTGGCAAGCAAGGAGGTAACCATGAAATATAACAAATGGCGTTGTATTGGGTGTCTTGAGATGAGAAATGAGAAGGACTTCCTGCACTATGGTATTAGGGCTTTTGATGATAAGTCAAAACAGGCGTTATGTTGCGCACTATGTAGTCAGTGCATTAAGGATAATGTGTGGGGCATCCCCAATGTTATTGTTAAAAATATCAAACAATTAACTGTTGATAACAGTTACCAACCACAATGCGTAAGCGCTATGCCTATGTTGGTAGTTCATTTGAAATTTAATGGTGATCTTAGGCAAGCAATGCAAATAGGCTGTTCACCAGAAGAGATGGAATACTTTAACGTATTATGGCAAAACATCGATGACTTTACAGTCTTACCAAGTATGGCGAGCTTATACAGTATGGGGGTGGGATGATGGTGTTAGCCCCAATAAAAAATATGGGCCAAATAGATGAGAAGGAACTCTCAGGATTTATAGCTCACTTGCACCCTAATGAGGTTTTTGAATGCCGGATTCTTTTTAAGGAGAAAAACGCTCCAAACTATAAATTTTTTGATTCAGCTAATAAAGCTGCACGCTGGATCCAAGGGGATGAATTCAATAGTGATTTAATTAAGGGCTACTATATAACGCTCAATCCAATTGATAATACGGAACAACTTTCGGGTGCAACTAAAGATGAAAATATAAGTGAAAGAAAGTGGTTGCTTCTAGATATCGATCCTAATAGAGACGCAAATATTAGTGCAACTGATAAAGAAAAAATAGCGGCCCATGAAGTGGTTGAGGTTGTAACTGAGTTTTTGTTCAAACAAGGGTGGGGGGAGCCTATGCGAATTGATTCTGGTAATGGTTATCATGCCTTATATCGGTTATCTGGAATTCCTCTAAATGAAGCTGGTGACCGTAAGATCAAAGAGCTTTTGAAAGTACTGCATGAAGGGTTTAGTACTAAAGAAGCAGCAATCGATACGACTGTTTACAACCGATCTCGAATCACAAAACTGCCAGGCACATTAACACGAAAAGGAAAGCATACCCCTGAACGCCCCTGGAGAAGTTCCAAGCTACTAAGTTATGGTGGTGAACAGAGTGTTTCTCTAGAGCAGATAGAGGCAGTAGTTTGCTCATTAAGTATTATGAATGTAATACCTTTGCTAGGCCATAGACACGGAACTGATGAGCTAACAGGAAAACTAATAGGCTCGGCTATGGAAACGCCTAATGAAACAGAAGAAAATGAATCTATACTAAAAGCGATGTTATTGGTATTGAGTTCTGATGTTGATAGAGATGAGTGGCTTAGTATTGTATGGTCCATTGGTAGTCTAAAGTGGAAAAACGGTAAGGATATTGCGCAAGAGTGGTCCAAAAAAGCTCCGCATAGGTATGAGGATGATGATTTTAATCAAGTGTGGAGTGGTTATGACCCTAGTAAAGGTATCTCAATTGGAACGCTTATCCATAAAGCCAGGATATCTGGGTATATAGGTGCTATTTTCCATCAGTATACGGAAGCAAATTTAAAGCAAGAAGAGAGCTCAACAGATAGCATGGTTAAGGATCTAAATAGCCGGTTTGTTTTAGCTCCTACTGGAAAAAGTCAACCTATGATTGTTCGTAAAATTTATAGTGAAGCGCTGCGCTGCAATGTTACTCAATATACGTATCTAAGTGCTATGAAAGTACTGATGCAACGCGAAACAATTCTTATTAATCAGGGAGGAAAAGATAAATTGGTCCCTAAGTTAGATCTCTGGCTAAATAACCCTAAGGCTAAAATTTTTACAGATGGAGTGGACTTTAATCCGAATGGTATCAAAAATAAAAATATATATAACCTGTGGGATGGCTATTCCGTCGAACCTCTAGATGGTGAATGTAAGGTATTGACTGGTTTTTTAAAAGAAGTAATCTGCTCATCTAATAATGAGCATTTTCAGTATCTAATTCAGTGGGTAGCAAGAGCGATTCAGAAGCCGGGGGAGATCGGTGAGGTGGCATTAGTTCTCCGTGGCGCTAGGGGGGTTGGAAAAACAACTATTTATACAATAATGAAACGTATATTTGGTAATAACTGCATACTGATAGATAGGCCTGAATTATTGACTCGCGGATTTAACTCACATCTTCGGGAATGTGTGTTTGCTGTAGCAGATGAAAGTGTCTTTGTAGGTAATAAGAAAGAAAATGAAATACTTAAAAACCAAATTACGGGTAAAACTTTTAACCTAGAACCAAAGGGTGTGGATGTTAAAACGGTTCCCAGCTATCTCACTTTGGTTATTATCAGCAATAATGAACATATAATAAATGCAGTAGAAGATGAAAGAAGATATTTTGTGCTCGATGTCTGTGACATCCACAAACAAGATTATGATTATTTTAATAAATTAAATGCAGCCATTAATGGGGATGAACTGAGGTGTTTTTTTAAAAAAATAATGCAATATGATATTAGTAAATTTAATCACCGAGATATACCTCAGACTGATGCCCTAAAATACCAAAAAGGATACTCGCTAGATCCTTTTGAAAGCTGGTTATGTGAGGTTGGCCAACGTGGCTATGTGTATTCAAGTAAGTATAAAGAAGAAGATCTGGGCTGTTGGCATGAAGAAGTTTC
>DUBF01000138.1 GCA_012960465.1 Rhodospirillales bacterium
AAGGAATACCCATCCAGCTATTAACGCCGAATCATTCTGTGCTTTACAAGTTGATCGTGCTGCAAAAGCCACTCTAGTTGTAAACCTCACCAAGGAACGTGATGCATTACTTGGTGTACGAGACCCATTACGGGTGTTAGCAAATCTTTTACTCTAAAGAATTAAAAGAACGTGATGCACCAAGGGAACGATCCGAAACAACATACCAAAATATTATTGGTGGCTTATTAAATGTAATGTTAAGCAAGTCACCTGCTGGTACACAACATTCAGTTTTTCGTAATCAAGCCGCTATCATTACCGCATTGTTAGCTCATCACGAGGGTAAATCAGCATGCCTTGACTTTGTGGCTTGGAGTTCCTATTCTTTAATATCTAGGTGCTTTTAGATACTATTCTTATTTAAAATAATGAAAAAAGGAATCGTTAGATGAGACAAGAAAATCAACTTCTGACTAAAAAAAAAGAAATAGGTATGCCTCTTGGGCGTCTAGAGACCCTTTCTGACGCAGTGTTCGGAGTGGTAATTGCTTTTTTGGTAACTTTAATTAACGACGCTCCCTTACAATCCAGTCCAGGCAATCTCCTTCAAGGAATTATGGATATAAAGCATCTCTTCCTAGCCTATTTTATCACCTTTATCTTGCTCAGCATGTATTGGTGGCACCATCATTTAATCTTCCTTTATCTACGCAAATCCGACACCAGTTTCATGTGGATTAATATGATATTTTTACTCTGGATTGCCTTTATCCCTTTCCCTACTAATCTGTTGATAACGTACCTTAAGTCCCCCGATCAAGAGGTTGCCATTTTGATTTATGGAGGTATCCATATTATTTGTGGGTTTTTCTTGTATTGCCTCTGGTTTTATGCGACCCATAATCATTGTCTGGTTGTGGCACACATGCCCCATAGGGTTATCATCAAAATGAAGCAGCTTTTATTGCTTAATATAGGCGGATATGTATTGGCAATTTTTATTTCATTTTTATGGATGCCGCTAGCCCTAATGGTTTTTGCCGGAATTGTTATACTCAACTTTATCCCTTACTACAAAGAAGCCCACGAAATAGAAATGAACAAAGTGTCAGGAGGAGGTTGACTGATGGATTGGAGAAGAACCCTAAGAGACTTTATACCTTATTTGAATCCCACAGGGTCTTATTCCCCGTCCTTAGGGATTATAAAATAAACCTGTATGGATGATACCCTGACCGCTTGCGGCGGGGAGTTTTATTTTGCAATAAATCGGCGTAGGTGCCCATTTTGTGTAACTGAATAGTAAGTGCGCCCTGTGAGAACCTTGACTATGCCCAAGAATCGCATAGTCAAGGTTCTCACAAATGGCTTGACGGCCTCATCTGGGCTCCCAGAAGCCTAACCATATTCTATATTTCATCCACTACCCCCTATAAAATTTGAAGCTGGTGTGCGATTTGAATTCTAACTTTCCCCAACCTCCCTCCCTTGACATGCCAACCGCTTAATTGCTGTCGATATTTCTTTTCAAACCATAAGTAATTAGTATATTTGTATGTATTAATCGATGTAAATTTGTTGTTTTAGTTTGTAACATCTACTTTTCTTAAATGAGCTTTTAGATAATTAAGGGTGAGGCTTAAAAATAATGTTTATTTTGTAAAACAGTCTATTATTAAAAATAATAGTCGCACTCTGAGCTCGCCTCAATAAAGATTTTGGGACTCCATGTCACAAAAATCGATTCGCCTCGTGACGAAGCAATAGGCTCCCTCGCGTGCTACTCGCACACTTCGGATTGGCGAATTCCTCTGCGCCTTATGGAGACTATCACTCAGTCCGGGGTTAACAGCGGTAGAGTAAACCGATATTCCATTTAGAAGCATCATAAATCTAACCGGATTCTTTTAATTAATGATATCTAAATTTTTAGATTTTCGTAAATTTTTTAAGGAGTTAGCGTAATGTTATTATATCGAAAATTAATTATAGGTTTGATGGGGGTTTGTCTAATTCACGGAACCGTCCAATCAGCTGAACCAGTAGTTTTACCCCCACCCCCAGGTGAAGGTCCAGAATTGCCGGATAACCTGATTAATCAAACAGACATTGAAAATGGAAACATAAGACTCAGAAATATCATAAAGGCTGGTGGCATAGTATTTACCACGTCTTTCAACCGGTATGATGGTTTCGGCGATGGTCCACCCGACATCTTCGACGATACCCAGGTCTTCCCATTTCGTGGTGATCGTGCTCCTTTGCAAAATGGTGAAACTCCCATACTACGAATTAATGGCCTGGGTGCTGAATCCTGCACGGAATGTCACTCTGTCGTTAGCCGGGCAACGGTGCCGCCAACATTTGGTGTCGGTGGTCATGGTGGTACTATTTCAAGCGCGATGGCTGGAAATGGATTACTGGATGCAGATGAAGGTGTTGGTGTCACTGATGGCATTGTTGAAACCACAGGTCGGTTTGTTAATCCTCCGATTGTGTTTGGATCAGGTGGGGTCGAATTGTTGGGTAAAGAAATGACTCGCGACCTGCAAGCAATTAAGACATTAGCAGAAAGTTCAGAAGCAGGCGTTCAATTCGATCTAACGACTAAAGGCGTCTTTTTTGGTACTGTTATCTCAAACGGCGATGGGTCGGTTGAAATTGAGATTGAAAATGACCTCAGCATTGATGAAGATTTGGTTATACGACCATTTGGAAGAAAAGGTGATAAATTTACTATCCGTGACTTTGATCGTGAGGCTATGGCTTTTCATTTTGGTATCCAGCCATTAGATGT
>DUBF01000139.1 GCA_012960465.1 Rhodospirillales bacterium
TGTACACTTTAAGGGCTTGAAAGAAGTGGTTTGTATGTTAGAAGCAAAGTATAGACCAAGTATTGATACTAAGGAATTTGCCGGACTAGAAAGAGATATTATTTTAACGCACTAATGATGGGCGCAATTAAATAAATATACGCACCTTTTTGACGCGGTGTTTTTTGAGCAAAAAAAAGGGGTAACTAAATAAATAGTTGCCCCTTTTATAAATAAAACGACTACTGCAAGCAGTAGCGATAATATTATTACAAGCGATAGTGCATGTCATAAGTAAAATAAGTACCTGTAGTCATTTTAAATTAAAACAGGGGGCTTTGGAGCATGATTTTTATTTTTTCCTTAAAATGACCTTCATTATTGTCAGAATTTCATGCGCCAAAAAAGGGCATTAACCTGTTGAGTTTTTGTAAATACCAAACACTGACGTTTCTATTTAGACAGGGCGGTTTCTTTTGCAATGGTTAAATATACCTTGACTTTGCGTCTTGGATCGAGTAGTGTAATAAATGAAAGGTATTAGATTGTTTTTATTGCTAATTTTAGGGGTTTTGGGAGGGGAAGACAGTATAGCCCTCGCAGAAAACCATAGTGACAACTGCGTAGTTGTGGATGAGGCACTCGACTTAAGCATTGACTATATTAACATAAACGGGGCCCAATACCAAGGGGGCTTAATTTATACCGGGAAAAAACACGGTTTATATTTCTGGGATTATACAGGCGGTGCACGACCGAAACCGGGCATCAATATAAAGCCAGAACAATGCGGCACGATGGATGGGCTATCCAATATCAAATTTCCCTGTGTTAAGTTGGTTGATGGTCGTGTGTTCGTAGCCGAGCTAGCTCCAGTCACCACTGGAGACATTAAGAATCGTTGGGTATTGAAAACGTTGGCCAGTAATGGGTACGAGTTAGCTGGGTATCCGGCTGGTGACTATTTTGCGGACGAGGCTAGCGCCACATCGGCTGATTTTTTTTAAAGTTTATACAAAGCATTTTTAGAAAGGGTATAAACTGAAACACTATTAAAAACGTTAAAACGAACACGGAGAAGAAAATGAAAAGATTACTATTAATGTTAGCATTATCCATTGGTGCATCAATGGCTATAGCTGATCAGCAATGTGCTGCTGAATATAATAGCGCAACACGCGTGTTAGATCTTCCTTTTGTTATCGTAGATGGGGGCAAAAATAGCTATAGTGTTAAGTTTCAAAACAGAGCTTCGCCAGGTAACTATTTATTCGAGTTAGATTCAACGACTGTTACCTTAAATGAACCACCGGTAGAGCCTGGTGATACTACGTGTGCCGAGGGCGGCACGTGTGTGATCGGTGATGAAGGCCATCCAATAAGTGGTAATGATGGTGAGTGGTTGTCGGGACTATCTGACTTACCCTTCCTACAAGCTGGCTGGTCTAAGAAGCATGATGGGGCAGAACCAGGCAGGTTCGAAGAAGTGAAACGGAATAAGCGCAGAGGTTTAGAGACTGATGATTTGGATTTACTCCCTAAAGTAAAAGAGTTCCAAGAACTTGAAGATCTCTCCCGCGAAAAAATACTGCCTCCAGAGAATATGTCAGGAATGGTTGAATTTGAATTCTTTGATACCACTTCGAATCGATATTTTAGTTATAAGGTAGACCGCGCAGAATTGGCAATAGCATCAAGGTCCGTTTCGCAATTTCCAGATGAGAATCGAGAGAGAGGGGAATCGCCCGACAAAGAAGATGTTCAAAGGGAAGACTTAAGAATTAAATCTTGGAGTAATGCAACCGACAATCGAACACGCAGAGCAATAGCTGACGGCTATTCTGACACTCATACGGTTTATCAAAGTTTTGCGGATTATGGAGGTTGTTCTGCGACGGTGTTATCAGCAAATAGTAGCAGAATGGTAGCTATTACTGCGGCACATTGTATATTCCCAGGAGCAGATGCTTTCTCGAGTAGTAAGCTTCGTCCACGCCGCAATAGTACTACGTCACCGACTTGGGGTTCATGGACGGCTTATGCCTTTGGTTACTATCCTGTGTATTTAGATAATGACTGCGACGATGACTGGGGCGGCGGCGAAAGTTGTGTCAAACACGATATAGCCTTGGTTTTGGCAACTCCTGACTCAGGAGCTACAGCTCCCCGCAGTCTAGGTTGGGGTTATCGCCCCCAATCGTTCTTGAACGACCATTCAAAATACAGGCGCGGCTATCCTGGTTGCTCCGATGAGCATAGTCCAGCTGGATGCACTACTAATAATTTATATGGAGATGGTAGGCTAAGTGTCGGAGGGTTCTCATCTCTAGATAGTGACTGGTGGAATCGAATCGTGAAATTTTCATCCGATATAAATCCTGGTGACAGCGGTTCCGGTCTGTATTACTATCGTTCGGGTAACCCTTACGTTTTCGCTGTAACTTCGGCGGAGCCATCAAGTTGCACGACCGATTGTTCGTCGTCTAGGCCCAATTCTTCGAGACGTATAACACCAAACTTTTTTGATTTTATTAATTCAGTGATTTTCTGAACAAATAACTCGTGACCACGCGGACTATCTTAGTTATAGGTGTTGTGTGCTTCGTAGGCATTCTTTGTTTTGCCTGCGTTCCGAAGACGTTCACCGAAAACGAAGGTTCGCGTGTGTCATTCCTCGAATCGACCCAGATAGCGTTGAGGTATCAAACCAATGGCGTCAGACTCGATTGATGCCCTATTTATTCTTAAATATTTCAGACCGCCTATCATCTCCACGTGGTTTTTGCTGCAC
>DUBF01000140.1 GCA_012960465.1 Rhodospirillales bacterium
AAAAAAAAATATCGACGTTGAAATAAGAGCTTAGGCGGCTCAACAAAAAAAAAATCAATACAAATAATTTAAATAACGCCATAGAATTAATATCTCGACCTAGTGTCAATCAGCAAAATCCGCAGAACTATCTAGCAACAAAATCTTACCCTTAAAAAGTAGCCCAAAAATAAAAAAAGTAGCATAATATGGGCAAGTTCGCAAAAATAATTATAGACAATTAGGGGTATTCCCATGATTGATTCTAAACCCTTAAATAAAAAATTTTGGCCAAGACATTTCAGGTTTCGATTTCAAAAATCCTACACCTTCAGATATTAATGTTATTCGAGATTCCGTTCATGAACATTTTGTTGTCCGAATACGTGGCCAAGAATTTTCAGATGAAGATCAGTTGCGTTTCACCCAGCATTTTGGAGAATTATCCGTTCCAACGTTAAGGCAAACTTTTGGCAAAGACCAAGACGGAACCCCAGATTATATGTCTACTGTATCAAATATTAAAGTTGATGGTGAAAAAATAGGTCAGTTTGGAAGTGAGGAGTTAGATTGGCATACAGATCTCAATTATAAAGAGCGACCTCATGCATGGAGCCTGCTCCACGCAATTGAATTACCATCCAAAGGCGGCGATACCCATTTTGTCAACACTCGGTTAGCTTACGAGGCGTTACCCAGTAATAAAAAAATACAGATAAATTCGATTAACGCCCGTCATGATATCTGGAGTTTATCCCTTCAAAGGGGAAGCAAAGACCATAGAAAACTAGCTCCAGGCCTACCACCACCTGATAACTATACTGATGAAGATTGGTGGAAAAAACATAATGGGATTGAACACCCCTTAGTCCGAACGCATCCGAATACTAAAAAAAAGGCGCTCTATTTTGGCCGCCGACTAAATCTCTATATTCCTGGAATACCATTCGAAGAGAGCGAACGGTTACTCGATGATCTTTTTAAACATACTATTGCAACTCGGGATTTCACCTGGATACAAAGCTGGCAACTTGGCGATTTAGTCATATGGGACAATCGCTCCGGTATGCACAGGCGCGAGCCTTTTGATCCAACAGAACGTCGGTTAATGCGAAGGACAAATACTCAGGGAGAGCGACCATATTAGCCTTGAACATTTTCAATAATTCAATTTGAAATTAACATCCTAATTAAAGCTTTATCATGCAATGATAATAAAAAAAATTATCGTTGCATGATAAACTTGATCCAGCTTGATCACACGGCTAATCTCCACAGAAGTAATCTAGGTCCAACCACCATAAGTGAGATATAATGCACATCCACGAAGGTTTTAGAGATGCCATCGGCAATACGCCATTGATTAAGATGAGAGAAGCTTCTGAACTTACTGACTGCAATATCTATGCTAAATGTGAATATCTTAATCCAGGAGGCTCAATAAAAGATCGCGCAGCTCTGTATATTGTAAAGGATGCAGAAGATAAGGGGCTTTTAAAACCTAATGGTATTATAGTTGAGGGGACAGCTGGTAACACAGGCATTGGGTTGGCTTTAGTCGGATGCGCCAGTGGCTATAAGACAATTATCGTAATCCCAGATACTCAAGCTGATGAAAAAAAAGATATGTTACGGCTCGCGGGTGCTGACCTACGAGAGGTGCCAGCAGTACCATATAGTAACCCTGAAAATTATGTACATGTGTCACAAAGAATTGCGAATGAAATGGCAGGGGTGCATCCACAAGGTGCAATCTGGGCAAACCAATTTGATAATACGGCAAATCGAGATGCCCATATCCATGGCACCGGTCCAGAAATCTGGAAACAACTTAATGGTAGAATTGATGGCTTCACCTGTTCGGTGGGGACTGGCGGGACACTTGCTGGGTGTGGGATAGCCTTAAAAGAGAAAAATAAAGATATTAAAATTATGCTATCCGATCCAATGGGGTCTGCGCTCTTCGAATTTTATGAAAATGGTGTCCTTAAATCAGAAGGCTCATCAATTACGGAAGGCATTGGCCAAGGCCGGGAAACTGATAATCTTAAAGATGCACCAATAGACGGCGCATATCAAATACCAGATGAGGAGGCTCTGCCAATCGTTTTTAATCTACTAAAGAATGAGGGTCTTTGTGTTGGATCTTCAAGTGGTATTAACCTTGCTGGGGCAATCCGTATGGCTAAAGAATTGGGACCTGGCCATACAATAGTCACTATCCTCTGCGACTATGGCACGCGATATCAAAGTAAACTATTCAATCCAATGTTTCTCAAAGAAAAAGACTTGCCTTACCCTGATTGGCTTGTCTGATTTTAGGATAAAACGATGGGTTACAAAAATCCTGATGCACTCGTAACAACTGATTGGTTTGCAGCAAATATAAGCGCATCTAATCTATCCATAATTGATGCCAGTTTCTATTTGCCTACAGCCCACCGCGACCCAAAAAAAGAATTCTATAACTGCCACATTCCGGGCGCTACTTTTTTTGATATTAATGAAATTGCTGACACGAATACTGACCTTCCTCACATGTTGCCGACCGCAGACGAATTTTCGAAACATGCCGGTAGTCTTGGCATCAGCAATGATCATCATGTGATCTGTTATGATTCCAGTGGGGGTCCAATGGCTGCTATGAGAGTTTGGTGGACATTCCGGGTTTTTGGCCACGATCGTGTATCAGTTTTAAGTGGTGGCCTACCTAAATGGCAAAAAGAGGGGCACCCAACGAGTTCAACGGCTCGGGACATTACTGAACAACAGTTTACCGCAAAACATGATCAAAATTTGGTCAAAAACATTGAGCAAATTTTGGAAAATATTGAAAACCAGCACTTTCAAATGGTAGATGCCCGATCAGGGGCTCGTTATAATGGAACTGAAGCAGAACCGCGGGTTGGTCTGCGCCAAGGTCATATTCCGGGCGCAATTAGCTTGCCCTTTGAAAGACTACTCGACACGGAAAACTTTATGACCATGCGCAGTGCCGATGAAATAACTTCCGTAATATTAGGGTCTGGTATTAATCCAGAGAAACCGCTTATCTCAAGTTGTGGCTCGGGAGTAACTGCCGCTCCTCTCGTTATGGCGCTTTATCTGATAGGCCATACACAAGCTTCAATTTATGATGGCTCTTGGACAGAATGGGCAGCAAGACCCGACACCCCGATCGTTATTTGAGGTTTAATATGAACAAAAATAAGAGTTTTGACACACGGTTGGTGCATACAGGCTCCAAACCTAAACATCAAAAAGGTGTAATTAATCCGCCGGTCTACCGTGCATCAACTGTGATCTTTCCGACTGTAAAAGCTATGAAAGATGCCGAAAAAATAAAATTTGATACAACGTTTTACGGTGTCCATGGGACCCCAACTACCTTTGCGCTTGAAGAAGCAATGACCGAGATTGAAGGTGGTTATCGAGCCATATCGTTATCATCAGGGCTCGCCGCAATAACAACGGCATTAATAACATTTCTTCAAGCCGGAGATCATTTGCTAATGGTCGATAGTGTTTATGGACCTACTCGCAACTTTTGCAATACAACCCTAAAAAGCTTTGGTATTGAAACAACTTTTTACGACCCCTTGATGGGTAATGATATCCAAGATCTTATCAAACGTGAAACTAAAATCATCTTTACAGAATCCCCGGGGTCATACACTTTTGAAATTCAAGATATTCCCGCAATCGTCAACACAGCGCACAAACACAATATTAAAGTCATGATTGATAATACTTGGAGCGCCGGATACTACTTTAAGCCATTTGACCACGGCGTCGACATATCCATACAGGCAACAACAAAATATCAGGCTGGTCATGCAGATGTCATTCTTGGCCATGTTATTGCTCGAACAAAAGAAGATTGGTTAAAATTAAAACTCACCACCGGAACCCTTGGTCAAGCCGTCGCTCCGGATGTTTGTTATCTAGCTCTTCGAGGACTTCGTACTCTCAGCGTTCGATTAGAAGAACACCAAAATAATGCGCTTGAGGTCGCAAATTGGCTGAGTAAACGCCCCGAGATTGAGACCATCCTTCATCCAGCCTTCACCTCCTGCCCAGGTCATGAAATTTGGCAACGCGATTTTACAGGCTCCAGTGGTCTATTCAGCGTTATTTTAAAAGACTTTTCGAACGAACAAGTCAACGCAATGCTAGACCACATGGACTACTTTGCTATGGGATTCAGTTGGGGTGGATTTGAAAGCCTTATTGTTCCTTGTGATCCAACTAAAA
The DNA here is from genome assembly GCA_012960465.1 of Rhodospirillales bacterium. Taxonomy (GTDB): domain Bacteria; phylum Pseudomonadota; class Alphaproteobacteria; order Rhodospirillales; family UBA2165; genus TMED23. The sequence continues at coordinate 4,234 of DUBF01000140.1, forward strand.
TAAGATCAGCAACCAAGTGGAATGCGACTGGTCCTTTACTTCGCATTCACGTGGGTCAAGAGGACGTCGAAGACTTAATTGAAGACCTAGAACGCGGACTAACGCGTTTGTCAGGAAAAAGCTAATGAGAAAAGATGCGAAGAGAAATACTAAACTTGCCCATAGCGGCAGCCACCCTTCAGATCAGGCAGGAATTGTAAATCCTCCAATTTACCGCGCTTCTACGGTGGATTATGGCACTGTAGCCCAAATGCAAACCCTTCGCAAAAATCCTAATGACAATTTTGTTTACGGCCGTATCGGCACCCCAACCTCCAAAGCATTTGAAGAAGCCGTCGCGGCCCTAGAAGGCGCGGAGAGGACCATAGCTGTTGGTTCGGGACTGGCGGCAATTTCTGCTGCCATGTTAGCATTTTTAAATGCAGGAGATCATATTTTAGTTTGTGATAATGCATATTCACCAACACGTAATTTAAGTGAAAATTTTCTTAAACGCTTTGGCGTTGAGACAACCTATTATGATCCTCTGCAAGGCTCAGCCATATCAAATCTTTTTCAAACCAATACCAAAGTCATCTACACAGAATCTCCGGGCTCCCATACCTTCGAGATTCAAGATATTCCAGCCATTACCGATGTAGCTCGCAAGGCTAATATTAAGGTAGTAATGGATAACACCTGGGGTGCAGGTTATTTCTTTAAACCATTTGAACATGGTGTTGATATCTCTGTACAAGCCGCCACCAAATATTATGTAGGGCACTCAGATGCTATGATTGGCACAATCTCAATGTGTGGAGAAAATATACAACCTGTGATCAATAGTGTTCGTACTTTAGGCTATAATATTTCACCCGATGACGCGTATTTAGCGCTCCGCGGCTTAAGAACACTCAATGTAAGACTAAAACGACATGAAGCAAACGCGCTTAAAGTCGCAAAATGGCTAAGTTGTCGTCCTGAGATTGATCGAGTACTTCACCCTGCCCTACCATCTTGTCCCGGCCACGATATATGGCAACGCGATTTTACTGGTTCAAATGGCTTATTTGGAGTTGTCTTTAAACCTTTAAGTGAAAACGCAATGCACGCGTTTATCGACGGACTTGAATTATTTGGTCTAGGTGGTTCATGGGGAGGCTATGAAAGCCTGCTACTGCCGACTGATGTTACACGAACCGTAACAGAATGGGAAAAAAATAAACAGTGCATTCGCTTCCACATCGGTCTTGAAGATCCTGATGATTTAATTGGAGATATTGAGAGCGGCCTAAAGGGCTTACAAAACTGATTTATTAACTCTTATAAGAAGGATCTTTTTTATCAATAATTCGAAGTAAGGCATCGAAAGATTTATCGGTTTCTCTAGGCGCATCATTAAAAAGCCTTACCTCTTTAATGTTGAATGCAGTAGCCTCATTAGTAACTTCAATATTCGGACCTAACATAGATTCTGTTAAAACCTGAGTTTCGCACGCCATCTGTAATGTCCAAAGACGGACAAACGCCTCTTCTATTGTTCGACCCGTCGAGATTAATCCGTGATTACGAAGAATTAATAACGGATTTGATCCAATACTCTCTACCAAGCGTTCTTGTTCATCTTTCCGTAATGCCACCCCCTCAAAATCGTGATAGGATATACGATCAAAAATCATTGATGAATAGATATTTGTGTTGCTAAGCCCGTTTGTTTTGCATGCAACTGCCAAACCAGCTGGGGTGTGTGTGTGCATTATACATAGCGCGTCTTCAATATGGTTATGAATGGCCGAGTGTATAGTAAAACCAGCTTCATTAATATCCCATTCTTCATAATTAGAGCCTCTAACTTTTTTGCCATTTGAGTCGACTTTAACAAGATTTGATGCAGTCACCTCATCATAACGCAAGCCAAATGGATTAATTAAAAAATTATGTTCAGGGCCAGAAATACGAGTTGTGATATGGTTGAATATAATTGACGTCCAGCCAAGGTAATCAAAAATACGATAAGTTGCTGCTAGTTTAACACGCAATTCCCATTCTTCGCCATTATATTCACTATTAGGACTTTGCATTTTCTACTCACACTTGAACGAATGGTAAAATAAATAATTTTAAAGTATTTAGTATTTCACCATAAACATAATTTTATCACAAATATATTATCAATGAGACTTTAGATCTTTCGAGATATCTTCGTGATCTCCAACGACGATATGGTGTTCACTTTTAACAATTAGTTTTTCAAATAAGGGAACAAATAACAAGGGCAATATTCCACCAGCCATAATGCCTAATACCATACTTCGTACATGTGGATCCAAATAGCTTGCAACTAAATCAGCTATTATATGAGATAAAGCTGCTCCAAGGACCCCAACTACGTAGCCATTTGAGGCAAATTTCAATAATCTATTTATACTCCAACCTGTATAATAGCCGAGTAACATTATAGCAACGTGAACAAATCCAAAAATAAAGCCACGTAGATTAGAGTCCGCACCTAATAAATATTCTTCTAAAAGATGTTCCATTATTAATTAACTACAAGACCGACAAAAAACAGGAACCTCAAGATGAGAACCACTTGCGAGTGTCAGTCCTAAATTTTCTATACCACCAGAAATATCGATACCCATCTTTTCATGACAACTTTCAATTATTGTCTCGCACTTTTGGCAACAATTAATAATATGGGTATGCTTTTCGTCTGGATTAGCACAAAATATAAACTTATTTATTGAACTAATCCGATGCACAAGATTTAAACTACACCAAAAATCTAGAATTCGATAAATAGTTGCAATATTCAATTCCTCGCCTTTAACATCAAGGTGTTTCTTTAGATTATAGGCTGAAATTGGTTTCTTTTGATTGATCAAAGCATCGATGACCAGCATACGCTGTGGCGTAATCGAGTGTTTAGCTGTATAGCACCGATCTAATGCAGTCGATTTAGATTTAGAGACCACTGACTTACGCCTTCAGATTAGTTTCAATGCACATATAATATATTTATCTCTTTAATGCAATCATATTGCATTAAAGAGATAAATAATTTCAAAATTAGAAAACACATAATTTTATCATGGTTAAAATACTAGCTCTCATTTAAACTAAACCAATATAGTCAATCCTTGGCAGTCGGGCCGAAAAAGATGAGGACCTAATATATGAACGAAGATATTAAATCGACAATCGAACAAGCACTCGCAACCTTTCGATTTAATCCTGAAGGTTTAATACCAGCCATAGCTCAACAATTTGACACAGGCGAAGTCTTAATGATGGCTTGGATGAACGAAGAGGCAATTTCCGCAAGCTTCAAAGAAGAACGAGTGGTTTATTGGTCGAGGTCAAGGCAAACATTGTGGCGAAAAGGCGAAACATCTGGACAGATCCAATACTTAAAAGAAATGAGATGGGACTGCGATGGTGACACGCTCTTGGTTCAAGTCGACCAAAAAGGTGTTGCCTGCCATACAGGCCAACGAAGTTGTTTTTTTTCTGCGGTGCGCGACGGAAAGATTAAAACTATTTCCACCGTAAAAATTGATCCCAGTAAGCTATACAAGTAACTACAAAATGAACACGCTTTTTAAAAGAAAATGGCTTATATTTATGCCAGTCTTTTGTGTATTTTGTTTCTCACAAGCTCGCTCATTATGGGCTGATGAGATTTTAATATTCGCTGCCTCGAGCCTTACACTACCGCTACAAAAAATCATAAATATCTATCAAAGAAACACACTTAATCGTGTGCGTATTTCTTTTGCTGCTAGCTCAACTCTGGCACGCCAAATATCTCAAGGTGCCCCTGCTGATATATTTGTATCAGCTAATCAGAAATGGATGGATTTTCTAACAAAACAAAATTCTGTGATAGCTCAAAGCAAACGTAAAATATTATCAAATAATTTAGTAATTATTTCACCAATCAATCATGGTCGAGTAATTAAACACCTAAATATAACATCAATTAAGAATATGCTAAAAGGTGGCCGTTTGGGAATCGGAGATCCTGATCATGTACCTTTAGGTATTTACAGCAAACAAGCACTTACCCATCTCAATTTATGGCAACCCATGAAAAATAGATTAGCTCGCTTAACAAATGCGCGCGCTGTTCTCACTTTCGTTGAATGGGGAGAAACATCGGCTGGCATTGTTTATCAGTCAGATGCACATTTAAACAAAAAAGTTAGTGTAATATACAAGTTACCTCATACTTCACATAATCGAATAACCTATTGGGCAGCCATTTCCCGAAAAGCTAATCATGATGCATCTCGTCAATTTTTTGATATTCTTTTTAACCAAAATTCAAAATTTGTTTTCAAACATCACGGTTTTCTGGTGAACTAATACTATGATAACCCCAAGCCCAGTAGAGTTAGAAGCATTATTCTTAAGTCTGAAAGTCGCTATTTGGAGCGTACTTATCACTCTGCCACTTGGATTATTCACAGCATGGCTATTAGCCCGTAAAGACTTCTATGGCCGCGCATTTGTAAATGGAATTGTCTACCTACCCCTGGTTTTACCGCCGGTTGTTATTGGATTTTTCTTACTCGCTATGCTTGGTCGACACGGACCTATCGGGCAACTACTGGATAATATGTTTGGCATAACGGTCATCTTTACCTGGCAAGGTGCAGCAATAGCCTCAGCAATCATGTCCTTCCCCTTAATGGTACGTGCCATTCGTATATCTATTGAAAACGTTGATACCAAACTTGAAGCGGCTGCCCGTACGTTGGGCGCATCTCCTTTTAGGGTTTTTTATTCAATCACGTTACCTCTAATTTCCCCAGGTATATTGGCTGGAACTCTTCTCGCTTTCGCCCGCAGCCTTGGTGAATTTGGTGCAACTATTACTTTTGTCTCTAATATTCCAGGTGAGACCCGAACCCTACCCTTAGCAATATACTCACTCGTACAAACCCCTGGCGGTGACACCGGAGCTCTTCGCCTGGTAATTCTCTCCGTTATTATTGCCCTAATGGCATTATTAATTTCGGAATACTTAGCACATCAAGCAAAACGACGAATTGGAGATTAAAAGGTGCTAACGTTGTCTCTCACACACGAATTTAAAGAGTTCCAAATTAATGTAGAATTTACCGCAGACGCGGGCAGTATAACGAGCTTATATGGGCGTTCAGGCTCCGGGAAAACGTCAATTATAAATATGATTGCTGGACTAAAAAAACCTGATTCCGGGTTTATAAAAGTTGGGGACGATATCCTATTAGATACTAGTGATGACATTTATATACCACCAGAAAAGCGTAGATTAGGTTATATTTTCCAGGACAGCCGCCTATTCCCGCACCTTAATATAAGCGGTAATCTGCTTTATGGAATAAAGAAAAATTTGAACAATAATTCTCAAATCACCTTTGATAGTATCGTAGACATTCTTAAAATCGAGCCATTACTGGAGAGAAAACCTGCCAACCTCTCAGGTGGAGAAAAACAACGGGTGGCGATAGGTAGAGCACTTCTCACCCAACCGCGCCTTCTTTTAATGGACGAGCCCTTAGCATCAATTGATGCACAGTTACGTGGAGAGATCCTGACTTTTATTGAAGAATTACGGAATAAACTAGGTCTAACTATTATATATGTCAGCCATTCAATAGATGAGGTCATCCGACTTGCAGATAAAATGGTTCTTATATCTGATGGTACAAAGAAAGCAGAAGGTAATGTCGAAGAAATTATGAGCCGTCTAGATCTTCACCCCTTAACCGGACGATTTGACGCAGGCGCAGTACTCTCAACTAAAGTGGAGAGCTATGATGAAAAATATGATTTAACGGAACTGTCCTTCAATGCTGGAACGTTAAGAGTTACAGGAGGTAATCTTCCAATAGGAAGTAAGGTTCGAGCTCATATAAGGGCACGGGACGTTTCAATAATGCTAGACCGCCCCAGAGATACAAGTATTCTCAATATATTTGAGGGTACAATTGTCGACATTAGTGACAATGAAGACTCACAAATCGATATCAAAATTGATATTGGGTCCCCACTAATAGCCCGGGTCACTAGAAAATCTTTTGACGAACTAGGGTTACGTGTGGGTTCAACTGTTTTTACTATGCTAAAGGCGGTGGCCATAGATCGGCGTAGTTTAGGGGGTAAGCGCTAAAATATATATATCATCAGTACGTTTTATTAGCCTCCAATATATTTATACATAATCAAATCGCGCGAGATTATATCGATTTTTTATCTGGCTCACCCCGACCATTCACTGACCACGTCTACGGCACCAACCCTCTTACGCTCCTTAGGCGGTTCCGTTGCGGTACCAATAAAAATGAAGCCATAAATTTCGATTTCTTCTTCATGCCCAAGTAACTTCTTAACATCTTTATGATAGGCAGGCCATTCAGTTAGCCATTGGGCCGAATAACCAAATGCATGAGCAGCATTCAGAATATTCTGGCACATCGCACCACCGGAGAGAACTTGTTCCCACAGAGGTATTTTATGAAGCTTTTCTTTATTTGGGTAGCATGTAATTGCCAGAAAAATTGGTGCAGATTGGGGCCGTCCTCTCCAATAATCTATTTTCTCTTCCGTCGGTGTTTCATCTTCCTTCGCAAATAATGCAGCACAAAGCTCCCCAAGCTTAGCCTGTCCTTCTTTGCGGATAATTTGAATTCGCCACGGCCCGCACCTCGAATGATCGGGTACTCGCAAACCAATTTCAATGATAGAGTTCAACTCATCTTCGTCAGGGCCAGGTTCAGATAAATTAGCTGCCACAACAGAGCGACGATTCCCTAAAAATTCAATTATCGGATTTCCAACATTATTCAGCATATTACATTCCCGGTTATAAAAAAGGCACGACCATAAATTTATATAAATGGCAAAGCCCATTAGAGATTTAGCATTAAGACATTTAGAAATTAAATTTATATCGTAACTAAAATAAAATTCTTATTAAGATGGTCTGGGTAATAAAGATATCCGTAAATACACTTATAGTTGAATTTAATACCCTACACACCAAACTTATACAAAAAATATTTGGTCGACAAAATTTTGAGTTAACGACATTATATCAAAATGATTCTTAAAACCTTGCTCCTATTACTGGTGTCAGTCTGTACCATCTCTCAAGGCTTTGCCATGTCGTTCAATGAGGCACGGCATTTGTTGTCTCGTACAGGGTTTGGATCGCCTTCACCTGATGAAATTGACAAAATAATACCGCTTAGTTACGAGGTCGCAGTCGATAGTATCGTTAATGGCGTATTGTCAAAGGCCATCACGCCGGTGCCAAAATTTCTAAACAATCCTTCGGACCATCCTAAAGTGAAACATATGGATACTGAAACACGAAAATCCCATAATTTGAGGGGACGAAAAGATCGAAAATCAATTCGATTTTGGTGGATTAGAGAGATGCTCAACACACCATCGCCTTTCACTGAACGGATGGTGCTATTTTGGCATAATCACTTTGTTTCCGAAATTGCCAAAGTCCAATATGCCACCTGGTCACACGAACAAAATGCTATTTTCCGCAAATATGCGATTGGAGACTTCAAGAAATTACTACTTGATGTTTCAATGGGTCCGGCAATGATGAAGTATCTTGATACCAGTAAGAATAAAAAAAACAAACCGAATGAGAATTTTGCCCGCGAAATTTTAGAACTGTTCACCCTCGGAGAAGGACACGTTTACACAGAAGTGGATATCCGCGAGTCATCGCGAGCCTACACGGGCTGGCAAATCAATTATTCAACAGCAAAGTTTGCCTGGAAAGATTGGTCGCATGATAACGGCGTTAAAACCTTTCTTGGAAGAAAAGGACAATTTGATGGCTTGGATGTCATTGACATCATCCTGGAACAGCCCCGCGTTTCCGAATATTTAGTGGAAAAACTCTGGCGTGAATTTATCTCCGAAGAACTAAATCCGATTGAAATTAAAAGATTAGCAAAAATTATCCGCGATTATAAATATAATCTCAAACCAATGATGAAGGCTTTACTGATGTCAGAAAGTTTTCGTGATCCAAAAAACCGCGGAACACTAGTAAAATCACCAGTTGAACTAACAATCGGCACCCTACGGCTACTGGGATTGAATCCTCCAGAAATAAAAAAAGTACATGCACACCAAAAAAGATCCGGTCAGGATATTTTCCAACCACCTGATGTTAAAGGCTGGCGGGCCGGTAAAGCATGGATTTCATCAACAACCACCTTGAGCCGTGCTAATTTTTTAAAAGCTGCGGCGAGTGGATTTATGAAATATCGAAAAAATAGAGATATGAATAAAACGGAGATGAGAAATCCACCATTTGGAATAGTCAACCCTTGGCCGTTACAAAAACGCGAAGTGAACGAGCCCGGATATTTAAAAAAACTAATATTAGCGATTAATCCAGTGATGAAAAAAAAGTTCACTGGAAAAAAACGTAAGGTTATCAAAAATTTGTTACTAGATCCGGCTTATCAGGTGAAATAAGATTTGATGCAGCGCCGAGAATTTTTAAAATATTCGATTCTGTTTCCCGCGACAGTCGCTAGTGGTGTTAAACTCAACTTGTCACCAGCTTATGCATCAGACGGGAATTGGGATAAGACTGTTATTCTCGTAGAGCTTAAGGGCGGAAACGATGGTTTGAATACTGTCATACCATACACCGACGACCTTTATTACGAGCTCCGACCGGCTCTCGGAGTTAAGCGAGAGAAGGTTATCCAAATCTCAGATAAATTTGGATTCAACCCCGCCTTTTCCGATCTAATGCCACTTTGGCAAAACAAACAAATGGCAATTATTCAGGGTGTTGGTTATCCTAATCCCAATCTTTCACATTTTCGTGGTATTAATATCTGGAATTCAGCTTCTGATGCTAACGTTTTCATCGATGACGGCTGGATTACTCGCCTGTTCTCAGAAGCAAGGCCAGGTGTTGAGTTTGCTGCAGACGGGGTTAATCTCGGAAAAAATTCAGCTGGGGCACTCCTCGGAAATAAAGCTAAGTTAATTACATTAGGCACGAAGCCAGATACAACTTTAAAACAAGCTAGCCAAATTCAACCCGGCAACTCTCAAATGGCAAATAGTGCCCTGAGCCATATTTTAAAGCAACGCCGTGATCTCAGGGGAGCGGCTGATAATATTATCCAAAAAAAAATGAAGAATATCAGATTAGAAGGTATTTTCCCGCAATCAAAATTGGGAATACAATTTCAAACTGCAGCCCGGCTTTTGATAGCCGGTGTTAAAGTACCGGTTATAAAGTTAACGATAGGAGGTTTTGATACTCATGCAGAGCAAGAACCTCTGCATAGCCAGTTGCTTAGTGAGGTGTCGGTAAACATAGCCTCCTTTGCAAAAATTATGAAAATCAACGAATTGTGGGATAAGGTCGCAATTATGAGTTATTCCGAGTTCGGTCGTAGAGTAGCTGAGAATAACAGTTCTGGCACAGATCACGGGACAGCCGCACCTCAATTTTTGTTTGGTGGAAAAATAAAAGGTGGGTTTTATGGTAATCAACCGAAACTAAGTGACTTAGAAAAAGATAATCTGAAACATCAGATACACTTTCGTGAAATTTACGCTTCAATTGCTCGCGACTGGTGGGGTTTAAAAGCGAATTTTATAAAAGAAAATTCATTGAACCTATTTTCGTAAAATTAACTCTTCAACTACTGTTCAACATAATTGAATAAGTCATTGGTTTAAAAAAATAAAACTTGGAGGGAAAAAAGACAAATCCTATAATAATTCCATACTTATAAATTTGAATTAGCTGTCATTTATCCAAATGGTGGCCAACTATGAGTAGCCACGATCAAAGGTAATGTATTTACTTCTCAAGTCGCCAGAGAGCGCCGTCGTCGCTTAAAAGAAAAATCTTACCGGTTTTATGTTCAATTTTTATATCTCGAATTCTGCCAATTTTACCTTTGAATATAATTTGTTCCTTTAGGACCCGCTCTTTGCTAAAGATCAGTCTACGCAGTGACTGATCTTTTAAAGAAGTTACAAGTGCTTGCCCGTCCCATTCCTGAAACTCTTTTCCCTTATAAATCGCGATGGCGCTAACGGCTATTGAAGGCACCCAATAATGTAACGCTCTAGTAAAACCTTGTTTCCATTTTGGACCAATTTTAGTACCGTCATAGTTGATGCCGCCCCAACCCAGTAACTTCCAGCCATAATTTCCTGATTTGACTACTCTCCCAAACCAATCACCACCTCTCGCACCGTGATTGCTAATATAAATTTCGTTATCGTATGGAGACAGATACATTCCCTGAGGGTTCCGAACACCTATCTGAAATAATTCTGGAAGCCAATTATATCTATCTATAAAACTAGGGTTATCCTTAGGGACCTTGCCATTTAAATTTATTCTAATAATACTACCCGGGTGTTTGGTTGGATCCTGTGCAATCATGCCCCTACCGCGTTCACCCAAGCTGGCAAACAAAAAATTATCTTTAATCACTATTCTTGAACCAAAATGGTAACCCGAGACAATCGGTGGATTCGCTCTAAAGATGTTTTGAAAAACTATCTCGCGCTCATTAAAACTACCGACCGCAATCGAAGTGCTAGATTTCCCACCGCCCCTGACTTCAGAGTAAGAAACATAGACCATTTTGTCTTTAAACAAAATATCAAGAAGTCCTCCCTGCCCTTCTTTCGCAATAGATAAATTATGCCCTATGGGGTTAATGGACTTATTCTTAAGGTTTACAACAAGAAGATTTCCTGACTTTTCGGTAATCAAAACCTTAACTTTATCGATGAATGACAAACTCCATGGGTTATCAAGTCCATCTATTACTCTAGAAAGTTTATACTTTTCTGGTCTAACTTCGGTAACCCAAATTAAACAAATAATAAAAATTATTATCTTCAATTATCACTCTCTACTTCTTAAGTGCAGTGTTTTACTATATGTGTGGCAGCTATGGAGCGTCGGTGGAAAATTTAGTTGTCATGATATGCCAAGACTATCGATTAATATCCAGCTACGACAGTTTAACCCTATTTTGAATTTCAGGGCCTTCTATAGCGTAACGGTAAGCCCTGAATATATGGTTGCTCCCTCTAAAGGGTTGTCCTGGTTTATCGGGCACAAAATATGGAGATATATATTCCCAAACAATTTCTTTCTCTTTCGTTACTTCAAATAATCGTCCCCATAAACCTTCACATATGAGAGTGTTTCCGTTATCCAATCTCTGGGCACCCGATACGAATGGACTCCCAAAGGTATATTTAGGAGATCCTTCGTATTCCCAGACGGTTTCTTTTGTTGAAGGTTCAAATTCAAGTATTTTTGAGCCGGGAATTTGCATGCCGTCAAAGGGAGCTATATTAACAAAGACCATATAATTACCGTTCTCAAGCTGCTGAAAATTATGTTGATGCCCCAAGTCATAATTCATCCATTCAAAGTTTAGCTTGCCCGAATTGCGGTCTATGACCCCAATAAGATTATTGTGTCTCCAACTCACCATAACATCCCCATTTTTTTGAACGAAAATAGAATTGGCATGAGCCCATTCGTGGCGAGATACCATCGGAGAAATGGGGTATTTCTCTATTTCTAGATTTTCGTCCGAATGCCATTCCCAGACGATTTTACCAACGGGATCGACTTCCCTTATATAGTCACCATATATACCATCCTCACCTTCGGTATTGGGACGTCCACCTTGAACACGTTTCGCCGCTTTTTCTGGCAAAAGCTTCCACCCCAAGTAGATGGTATTACCATTTTCAAGGCGCTGGAAATCGTGGTGTTGGTAATCGTCGACATACTCCCAAACAATATTCCCATCCCAATCTATTTCTTGAATTTTTCCACCTTTGGCGTTGAGATCTGTGGGCCCGTTCGGCGTGTGAATAGCAGCAAGAAGGTTGCCATTCGGTAATAAATAAGCGTAGGCCCCAGGAATCCCTTCAAGTGACCACTCATGTAATATGTTGCCCTTTAAATCGATGAGATAGGTAACTTTGTGGGATAAGGGAGAAAAAAGTGTTGCCCCTGGAAAGGTTTTTTTTTGGTCATATTCAATTAGTCCGGTTTGTAAATAACGCATTTTATAAATCCCAGGCAAAAGTTAAATATAATCATCGTATAATAAATTAGCTATCTAGCAATCATTTTGGTAGCTCTTTGAAAGATCGTAATTTTCAGGTTTCAATGCTAGGCGCGATGAAAGTTGATCTTCTCGGTCGCGTACCGCGAGCCGAAAAGATTATTCTTGACCAATTTCATAAGGAAAAAGCCAGTGTTCCTGCTCAAAACCATAGTAAGCTG
>DUBF01000141.1 GCA_012960465.1 Rhodospirillales bacterium
TCACATTTCAAGTTTGCAGCCCAATTAATTTGCACACTCCTCCGTAGGCGAAAGCATCCCAAAAATATCGACCTGACATCCCTGAAGTCCCAGACGAGCCTGTTACCAAAGTGGGCGACGTTTGGGTATTGGGGCGGCATAAGATAATGTGTGGCGATAGTACCGTTGCAACCGACGTGGCGGCGTTATTAAGTGACGTGGAGCCGCATTTGATGGTGACGGACCCACCCAATGGTGTGGAATATGACACCGATTGGCGCAATCATGCATTATGCTCAAATGGCTCGACCATTGGTGGCAGGGCGATCGGCAAGGTTCAAAACGACGATAATGCTGACTGGTCCGAAGCGTGGCGTTATTTGAAGGCGACGTGGCCTACGTCTGGCACGCTGGAAACAAGGCCAAATTTGTTGTCGATAGTTTAATCAAGTATGATTTTCTCAGATCTTTCGCGTTCTCTTTTAAGATATTCCGGGTCCACTTTTAAGCCAAATAGTCTCTCGGCATTTTGAAAGGCTATCTTGCGAGCAGTGCCCATACTTAAATTAGGCAAAAGACCCTGCCGAACTGTTTCGATTGCGCCGGTAAACTCACCAGAATCATGAGCATCCGTGCCAACTAAAAATCTGTCGGAATGATTTTCCATCAGCTGACGCCAACTTGATTGGATGCCTGACGAATTAAATATTTCGCGAGATGAATTACTATTGACGGGTGGGTAACGAAACGACAACTCGCAAAATACGTTAGGATGGGCATTCATGAGCGAGCGAATTTGCGACGCAGACGACGTGGAGCCACAATGATTTAGTAGCACTCGACCCTTACGGTTAGATGCAAGCAATCTCCCCAATTCCCTCATAGAGTCTCGGTCTGCTTCCATGTGGAAGGCCATAAATCCATTATATTTGGAGACCAAATTATAAAATTTCCGAATACCCGGCGCATCAACCTGGCCTTTGCGACGCATTCGACGGTTTTTGTTGGAGCGTTGATTGTTGATAAAAATCTCACCAATCCCGACAATTTTTCCTTCTTTTAGGTCTTTCTCGCTCTGCTCATAAAGTTTCACCAAACGGGGATTGTTGGGATCAAGCATGGCTTCGATGCCACCTCTGAAGAAGACTTGGTTAAACTCTGCTTGTCCGGCCCAGGCGATAAACTTATCTCCTTGTCTCTCCTTGATCGCAAGCCAAGTAAATCGAGAACCGCGTTTCGACCCTAACCCTCCCCAGGCCACTCCAGTCTCTTCGGCCAAATGCATTCCAAAGGCATCATGCATATGTAAATCCGCTAATGGGACCGTAGAAGCTATACGTTTGCGCTCCTTTTGTGCGGCCTCTGAAAGATCGGCTGCAGAAGTGTTAAATGCAACGAGCGTCAAACCAATGGTCGCCGCAAAACCAAATTTAGAGATTACTGACATGAAAAATTTCCCTTTAGTCTCAATTTAATTTGAATCCCAAAAAACGATGAAAATACCACAATCATCCTCGTCGGACAGAACAGGTGATGCCGTCACCAAAAACGCTAACGAACAAATGGACGTTCGTCAACGACCATAGGTATTGATGTCTAAATCAATTAAAAACGACATATTGCGACTGCGCCGTGCGCTTGGCCATCGTGTGGAGCCTAATCCTAAAGCTTACCTCCGTAGGCGAAAGCATCCCAAAGACATAGACCTGACATCCTCGTAACAGTACCGACGTCCACATCTATGGTGCTGCCGTGCAGGTTTAGCTAGGTGTTGAATCTTGTGTTCTGACATCCACGTTGCAAGTGACCTTTTAGTGACTTTATAGATTAGACACTTGTATCCGAGTGTTGTGAGTTGTTGCATAAATAAGTTGACGCTGATTCCAGAAATCGTTTAGAATCTTAGACTTCAAGGCAATAACGCTTTGTAAAATAAGATTGTTTTCTAATACGACGTTCACGTTATTTTCTATTTTTACACCGTGGATGTCGGCAGTTCGAGCCTGTCATCGCCTACCACCCCCTTCAGCCCCAGAGTTCTGCGGGTTTTAAGGGGTAGAATTTCAAAAGCGATGGCCTTAATTCCCTTAACGCAGGGGTTAAAAACGGCTCAAGTAACGTTTTGGTGCCATTATTAAAATGGCTTGTCTACGTGGAGCCATAAAAATCCCAAAGTTGCTACAAACTGCATCTTCATCGAAGTGGTTCCATCAGTTAAAATGGAGCTATTATGAAAACAATAAATTCGTGGAAAGATCTTAAAATCTCATGGGTGGCTGGCAAGGATCGTTTTATGGTCCGAGTAGCGCCATTGGCAATGACGCCTGACCGACGGTTCTTTAAATCAAAGACCGATGCCGTTGCCTTTGCTCAGGACAGTTTTAATCGCTGGTCCGATCCGAACTACGCCTCAGCTATCGCTGCACCTGAGCATAAGCTGAAGATTGTCTTTGCTTGCCGCACAGGTATTCGCCAAGGTGAAATGCTGGCTTTGAAAATCTTTGATAAGAAAAAGCCGCTTGAGGGGGGTATTGATTTTGCCTCGAACAAGGTGCTGATCCGTAAAGCCGCCAAGCAGGGGCTGAAGCGATCTGATCGTTATATTGGCGATCCCAAGTCAGTCTCAGGCATTCGAACAATCCCGATTGATGCAGGATTATCGGACGAATTAAAAACCTACTGGGATGCCCTGTCAAAACGCATGAAGGGTGGGGGGTTCTTATTTCCAAGCCGTGATGGAACGATGCTAGATGGCACTAATCTGCGGGAAAGAGTTCTTTA
>DUBF01000142.1:0-2361 GCA_012960465.1 Rhodospirillales bacterium
AAGTTTATAAAGCCCAGACCGCCTGTTGCTGCCTCAACATCAATTCCAGCTATAAAAAAGCCAACGCTGCCAGCAATGGCTATCGGCATACCAACCGCCGCAGAAGTGGCAATGGCATTTTTTATAGCAAGATTGTTGTAAGTTAAGAATGGCGTAGTCATTGTGCCACCACCAATACCCACAATCGCTGAAACTAGGCCGATAATATAACCAACAATCATCCAAACCCAGCGCGCCAAATTATCCGCATGACCCGATGCGCTGATGCCAAACCACATAATCAGGGCGACACTTATTTCAAAGCAAGCAAAGAAAATGCGCATAAAATCAAAGCTCATCTGTTTTGCGACAAATGCACCACAATAGGCACCGAGCAAAATAGTCGGCGTCAATTTAATAAAATATCGCCAAATAATTGCACCATGCCGATGATGTGCATAGACACTGGCAATCGAAGTGAAGACAATCGCTGCAAGGGCTGTACCGACAGCTGTGTGCATTAAAACCGATTGATCGGTGGTTGGCTCTAAAAGGTAGAGCAAAACCGGCACCATAATCAAGCCGCCGCCAACACCCAACAGGCCAGCGACAAAACCTGCAAAGGCGCCCAGAAATAATAAAGGAATAATTTCAGCCATTAGTTAGCCCAGTTAACAATGCTGTCATTATATAACCAGACTTTGTCTTGACAAGGTGTGTTGCTTAGACGACAGGCTTGTTTCTCGATGAAAACTCGAAAGCCTGGTCGATTACATCAGCAGGCCAACCCATCAGAGCCAGAGATCTGCTAATCTAAGCAGCTATCTTTCCATCTCTCTTTATAGTTGTACTTCATAAGTCGCGCATACTTATTCAAATTATTGAATGCCATCATACCACGCCCATATTACCTCCAAGATTGAATCCAATTTAGAGCATACCTTGAGGCGCTAGCACTTTGTTAGCGCACTTTCAAACACAACCCTTTACAGCTCATTATTTCTGTATAGTGTAATAAACGATAATAGCTATTTAAAAAATAGATACAAGACGAATTAATAATATAAGGAGAGAGTAGGTGCAAGTTCTCAACATAGATAGTGTGAACTACAAATTGAGTAGTGAGAAATGTATTTGCAATACTTCCCAATTCACTCAACCATCACTACGGAACATTGCGTGGCAAAAACATTGTAGCACACGCCTGACTGAGTTTATTGAGCTTAAGAAATATGGTCAGCATGCTTAAAACCAAAGCTTGGACAACCTTTACTTGGGTGTTTGTCTCATTGACAGTGGCAAATATTGTTGCGCACAATGCCTTTACTGAGCCAAATATCTTCACCGCTCAGAACTACATTTTTCATGTGATTACCAAGCCTTTGATTATGATTTCGGCTCTGTATTTTTTAACAAAGCATTTGAGCCATAAAGAATATCAAAACTGGATACTAGTCGCATTCATTTACTCTTTGCTTGGCGATGTATTAATAATGGGGCAAGGTATTAACGATCTTTTTTTTATCGGCGGGATGGCTGCATTCTTTGTAGTGCAAGCAAGTTATATTATTTATTTTCATCGCTCGGCGGGTGCTTGGTTTGGTCGAAGTACAGCAATACAGGTTTTGCAAGCAGTGATGCTCTTATACGCTATAGGATTTTATGTATTGATATTTCCCAACTTAGGCACATTTTGGATTCCAGTTTTGTTATACCAGACGATCATAGGAATAATGGTGGTGGTGGCTCTGGGCAGATTTGGTCGCGTTAATTTTGATGCATTTGCTTATACTCTTATCGGCGCCTTTGGCTTACTCTTAGCTAATAGTATTTTTGCCTACAATAAATTCATTGGCGACATTACGTTTGCAAGCTTTCTAATAACACTCTCGTACTGTTTCGCTCAGTATATGATTTTAAAAGGGTTTGTTACCCTCAGGGCACCACAGCCGTCTAGAGCATAATTCAACCTTTCTCTTACGACTCAATCGTCAGTTAAAAAGACCTGCATTACCAGCCACTCAATAACTAGTGCTGGTTTTTCCTCTCCTTTTACCTCAATGGTAACGTCTAACTTTAATACAAATTGACCAGTTTTTTTTCATAAACCTCCACAACCTTACAAAGGGCTCGAACTTCGCTTCCAACTTTAACAGGCGAAATAAATCGAACCTTATCATAACCATAATTCAACACCATATCTGCGCCCTTGGTATTCGTCAAGCTCTCGCCAACAAGATAAGGGAGCAAGGATATAATTAATAATCCATGCGCTACTGTACCACCAAAGGGTGTGTGCTTGGCCTTACTAGGATCCACATGGATAAATTGACGGTCAAGTGTAGCACCTGCAAAGGCGTCAATACGACCTTGATCGATCTT
>DUBF01000142.1:2487-2751 GCA_012960465.1 Rhodospirillales bacterium
GCTTTTGAAGAATTATTAATTGCCAAATAAGCGCCAGAAACAACGATTAAACAGGCGCCAATTATTGAATTTATAGCAAGTTGCTCACTAAAAAAGAACCAACCCAAGAAGATAGCCGCTGGTGTTTGGATATAGAGCATGACACTCACCTGACCAACATTAGGTCGAGCTTGTTGTAAAGCATAAGCAAGCATTGATAATCCAACGCATGCCGTGAGAGATGTCAGCTGTATCCAGAAAATCGTTTTTAGGTCTGGCATATTT
>DUBF01000143.1 GCA_012960465.1 Rhodospirillales bacterium
GCTGGTGGGTAAAAAAGTTAACAGGGGTGCGGTGGATTGTTGAAGTGCATGATCCTTTGGTGCATAGAGGCGAGAAAAAAAATACTAGCTCCAGGAATGACAAGTTTCAAGCCTGGCTTGAAAAGAAAATCTGTCAAGATGCTGATTTAGTTTGGTGGTTTACTGAGACTGCTTTGGCTTATGCACAGGAGAGGTGTCCTGAGTTGGGTGATCGAGGCTTTTCCATTTTAGCGGGTTCAGAAAAGTCTTCAGTGAGCGTCCAGTATCAGAAATCTGGTTGGCTTAATTTTAATCATTTTGGAAGTTTGTCTGGTACGCGATCATTGGTGCCTTTTTTGAGGGGGTTACTGACGCTTTGTGATTCACGCCCAGAAGCACTAGAAATACTGAAGGTTAATGTTTATGGGGTTTTGGATTTAGACGGTCAAGCGCTGAAGTTGGTGCGTGCCGAGCCCAGACTTAAGCAGATAGTAAAGGTCCACGGGCGTCTTGAAAAAGATGAGTCGATGGGTCTGAGTGGGCGTGAACGAGTGTGCGCAGAAATGCAGCGGTCAGATGTGTTGCTTTTGCTTCATGGGGAAGACTCCTGGTGTGAAGAGTATATTCCTTCAAAGGTCTATGAGTATTTTTGGGCGGAAAGACCTGTTTTTGGGTTGACGCATAACAATATGGAATTGAATCGTTTAGTCACGCAAAGGGGAGGGTATGTTGCGGAAACAGCGGAGTCGGTAGCTATTGTTGCTCAGCTTGAAGAGATTTGGCAAGATTGGGTGTCAGGCAGTTTGGTCGTTATTAAGCAAGAGAAAATATCAATTGCGTTAACGGTAGAAAAGATTTTAAAGAGGGTGAATGATTCTTTAGAGGATTCAGGGGATCAAGTCAAAAAAGACCCTGTTGATAAGGCCTCTTTTGAGCAGAAAGGTCATTATAAGAAGGTATATTATCGCTTGCTTCGGTATGTTTTCCCTCATTGGAAGCTATTTTTATTGAGTACGATAGGGTTTGTTTTTTATGCGGCAATGCAGCCTTTGTTTGCGATGACAATTGATCATGTCGTTGATGCATTGAATGCAAGTGACAGAGAAAGCATTAACCTTTTGCCACTATTTTTTATAGGATTGTTTCTGATTCGAGGCGTTGGTTCATTTGTAGGGAATTACTTTTTGGCTATAGTTTCTGGGAATGTGGTGCACCAGTTAAGGAGAGAAATTTTCAATCAATACACACGTTTGCCTGTAAAGTATTTTGATTTAAATAATAGCGGACAATTAATGTCTCGCATTACTCATAATGTCAATGAGGTGACAACGGCAACAACTGATTCAGTAAAAACCTTAA
This sequence comes from Rhodospirillales bacterium, assembly GCA_012960465.1. Classification (GTDB taxonomy): domain Bacteria; phylum Pseudomonadota; class Alphaproteobacteria; order Rhodospirillales; family UBA2165; genus TMED23. Next base: position 1,339 of record DUBF01000143.1, read on the forward strand.
TAAGAGAAGGTTTGACGGCTTTTTGTTTATTGGTCTATTTGGTTTATGTGAATTGGTTGTTGTCATTGACTTTTTTATTGGTTGCTCCTTTTTTAGTTTTCTTGATTAAGTATGTTAGTCGTAGGCTTCGGTTTTTAAGTAAAAAAATGCAAGGCAGCGTGGGTGATATGTCTCATATAACATCAGAATTAGTACATGGACAAAGGTCTGTGAGAAGTTTTGGGGGTGAGTTGTATGAGCAAAAAAGATTTGCGGAGGCTTCAGACTATAGTCGTCGTCAGTTTATAAAATTTACGGTTACGCATGCGATTAATAGTCCTTTAACCCAGTTTATTCTTTCTATAGCGCTGGCGTTATTAATGTACCTAGCTTTGGGGGCTATGGAGGATGTCGAAACAGGAACCATCATAGGTTATCTAACAGCCGCTTTTTTGTTACCAAAACCAATAAGATCGTTAAGTGATGCTAATGTGGGAATACAGAGAGGTATTGCCGCTGCAGAGTCATTATTTGAAGTTTTGGATGAGCCTGTGGAGTTAGATAAAGGTGAGGCTAGGGTGAATAAATCTCTAGGGGATTTGGAATTTAAGAATGTAACCTTTACGTATCATAACGCTGGGGTCCCGGCATTAGAGAATTTGAGTTTTAAAATAAGAGCGGGTCAAACGGTTGCAATAGTGGGTTCTTCGGGTGCAGGTAAAACCACATTAATTAATTTGATTCTTCGATTTTATAGCTGTGGGCAGGGTGAAATAAGGTTGGATGGGATTGCGATTAATGATTATAACTTGGCTGATTATAGGCGCCAGATAACGTTGGTTGAACAAGTGACAATGTTATTTAACGATACAGTGTCTAATAATATCGCATATGGTGTAGAGAGCTCACAGCAGAATGTTGGCAGGATAAAGCAGGCTGCAAAAGCAGCTTATGCCGATAGCTTTATAGAGAGTCTTCCAGGGGGGTATAACGAGGAGGTCGGCGAGCAAGGCGTAACGCTTTCAGGTGGGCAGCGGCAGCGAATAGCATTAGCCCGAGCAATGTATAAAGATGCACCTATTTTAGTTTTGGATGAGGCGACGTCGGCGTTAGATACTGAATCAGAAAGATATGTTAAAAAGGCTCTAGAAAAATTGCAGCAGGGCAAAACAACAATTGTGATTGCACACCGATTGTCAACCATACGGAATGCAGATCTAATTTTTGTAATGGATAAAGGTAGACTGGTTGATCAAGGAACACATGCAGAATTATTGGAACAAAGTAGTATTTATAAGCAATTGAATAAAACTGTGACCTAAGTTGAGTTGCCAATAGGAATACGCCCGAGTGAGTATAGTTTCGAGCTAAGTGATTGAGTTTGTGGTGTTTGTTAAAATAAGGCTAAATAAGGCA
>DUBF01000144.1 GCA_012960465.1 Rhodospirillales bacterium
TAAGCTTTTGATATTTTTCATTTGTGCATTTTCTTTGTTGTCATTTTTTTCACTACTCCTAATGAATATTACTTATTAATCTATTCCTTCAACCAGACTTACAGTTTGTAACTTTCCATTTAATGAGCAATCTGGATATGGCGACAAGGTCGGGGTATGAATACCGTCAGGTAACTGCACATGTGATAATGACACTTTTAGGTATTATTTCTCTCCTGTTATAAACGCATTTGTTGAACTTGCGCACTCAAACCCCCATCGAGCACCCAAAGTTGGCCACTGGCATAACCCGCTTCATCGCCAGAGAGCCAGCTCACTAAGCTGGCAATATCAGCCGGTGTGCCATAGCGGCGCATTGGATGGATGTTACGTACCTCTTCTTTAAGACTTTCAATATCGCCTTCTGACCCGAAAAAACTTTGCAACATTGGCGTATCAATATAACCTGGGCAGATGGCATTGACACGGATGTTCTCAGGACCGTAGTCACAAGCCATTGCTTTGGTAAGGGCATGAATTGCACCTTTGGTTGCGCAGTACGCAGACAGTTCAGGGTCAGCAATAAATCCATCGTAAGAGCCAAAATTAACAATCGAGCCGCCGCCATTTTTTCTAAGTAGTGGGATGGCATATTTAGATACCAGAAATGTGCCGGTCACATTGATTGCAAAAATATTATTCCATTGTTCAAGAGAGGTATTCTCAATGGTTTTTTCAATTTCTATCGCAGCAGTATTAATAACAATATCCAACTTGCCATACTCGCTACTTATTTTTTCCATTAAATTTTGAACATTCATTTCGTCAGTAACATCCAATAATTCAAAGCAAACATTGTTTGGTAGACTGATTTCCCCTTGTGCTAGATCTGCAGCAATAACTCTAGCACCTTCGTTGCTGAATCGCTCACAAATACCGCGTCCTATACCTCCACGACCTCCTGTGACAATAGCTACTTTCCCTTCTAGTTGACCTTTAGACATAAAATAAATCCTAAAAAGTTAAACAAACAAGAACAAAATCCCTTACAAACAAGCCTTACTTTGCAACGGCTGTTGCATAAGCATCCAGCACCAAGCCATGAAAGTGGTGTACACCATGCTCACTTAAACCAGATTCTGATGGATCGTAAACAACTCTACCGAAATCAAAAGCAGGTGTTTCCATGCCACGCTGAACACTCTCAACGAGGTCGATATCTTCCTGTTGTAAAACATCTTTAATATAGTTAATCGCTTCTATTTCTTGGTGTGATGGCTCAGCACTATCAAAAAAGAAGTCATAGGTTTCAATTGTATGGTTTGGTCCAACAGGGATGATATTTAATACTAGAAAATTAGCTTTACCAGGGTAGCGCATTAAACAGGTGTTTGGCCACAGCCACCAAACAGCATGGTCATCAACGGTCGCACCTTCAACGCTGTATGCTGTGTTATCTTCATTACCACCTTTAGCCATATGACTTGAATAGATGCCGTGTGTCGTCACTTTGTAAGTGTCGAATTGCAACAGACTGCAAAAGTCTTTATGTGCAGTTGGGCAGTGATAACATTCGAGAAAATTATCAATAACGTTCTTCCAATTGGATTTAATGTCAAAAGTTAAACGATGGGCGAATGTCAAATCATTTATATCAGGTGCAAATTTTCCAATTTCTTTTGTCAAATCGCCAGATTGCTCAACTAACGAATCCGCATTAGGATCAAGATTTACATAGATAAAACCACAAAATTCTTCCACTTGCACTTGGTTAAGACAGATTTCGCTTTGATTAAATTCTTCAAGATGCTCGGTATGATGGGCACTACGAAGTTCGCCATCTAGATCATAACACCAGGCATGGTAAGGGCAGACAATCATCTGCGTTTTACCTTCCCCTTTTAGTAATTCGTGGGCACGGTGTTGACAGACGTTATAAAAGGCGCGCAACTCACCAGCGTTATTACGCAGCAGCAAAATACTGTGTCCTACAATATCTTTAACGTAATAATCACCCGCTTCGCGTAGCTTTTCTTCATGACAAGCCCATTGCCAAGTTTTCTGAAAAATAGCATGTAGCTCTACTTCTAGATACTTTTCATCGGTATAGCAAATGGCGTGTAAAGATGAAGACAACTGAGGCTGATCCGCTACATATCCTTTACTAGCTATTACAACGTCTGCTTTATCAAGCATTTTTTTCATAATACCTCCAGTAACATTTTATTCAAAGCCACCGAGTTATTTAAGTATGGTTTTTAATGTTAATTCAAAAAACAGCGAAACTCAAGTGAAAAAATTTGTCTTTTTTTTGTCTCACTAGATTTATACTAGATTTAGATTGATATAGTTTAAATTATGCAATAATTTCCCATATTCATTCTTGTGGTGGATAAAGATGATTTTATTTTATTCCTGAAAACTTGAGGTTATCTATGAGAAGAGGAAGAGGCAAAGCCACCAGAGAAGTTACAAGCTTTCAGCAGGCTCCTTATGGACAAAAAAAGAACCCTTTTCAGCCTATGTCGATTTTTTCAGAGGATGAGATTGAAGCAATTCATGAGGCATCATTAAAAGTATTATGTGATACTGGAATGGATATTCAGTCTCCTCGAGCTGTTGAAATTCTCAAGCGCGAAGGGGCCATGATTGACAGTGGTGGCAGGCGAGTTAGGTTTGATCCTGATTTTATAATGGAAAAAATTGACACCACTCCGAGCGAATTTACGC
>DUBF01000145.1 GCA_012960465.1 Rhodospirillales bacterium
CCATCCCAAATTAAATTCAACAATTTTTCTCTACGCACATCAGTCTCTTTAGCAACAATCACCAACGGCTTTAAAAAATAGCGCTCGCTCTCAGCACAAGAGTTTAAAAGAGGGGCTTCTTTATCGAAAGGCAACCTTCTATCTCTAGACACTAGTTGCTCAAGATAACGAAACAGCAACCCAGCCGTGGTTTGCCTAATTATATTTACGTTAATTTTTTTAAGTTGGATCTACGTTGACGCTTTTACACGGAATTTTATTACGTGCCAGATTAGGAATAAAATTGCAACCCCGGCGGCACCCCAATGAATAAGTGGATTTGTAAAAATAATAAGCAAGCCTAGTATAAGGCGCGAGATAATTTCCCATGCCGGCAGTCGGCGCTGGTCAAAGCCAATAACCGCGCTTGAGACTAGGTAAATTACAACGATTAACCTCAGCAAGATTGATAAAAATGGCATCCATTCGAATGGAACACCTGATTCTTGTACGATCAAGATAACGGGATAGAAGGCAAATACAAACGGCACAAGAAATTTTACTAGTCCAATCCGCATAGCATAAACAGCAGTCATCATTGGGGGTCCACCAGCAATTGAGGCTGCTGCGTAGGCAGCAATTGCAACCGGAGGAGTAATTGAAGAGGCTACACTAAAATAGAGTACGAAAAGGTGGGCAACTAATACTGAGACACCTAATTTGGTTATTGCAGGGCCTAAGATTAAGATAACGGTTAAGTAGGCAGGCAAAGTAGGTATGCCCATACTGAGCATAAGTGCGGCGATAGCGGCAATCATTAATGTAAATATAAGTTCGGTTCCTCCAGCTTGACTGACAAGGAGTGTAAAGTCATTCGGTAAACCTGTGGCCGCCAATACAGCTACGATTATACCGACAACGGCAACTGACATTAAAAGTTCCCCAAATTGGCGCCCGCCGTTCGCAAGCGCCCGTATAATCAGGGCTGGAGTTTGTCGAACTTCGGGGTTTAGGAAACTTAAGGGAACCAGAACTGTTAGGGCTATATTACCTGCGCCAGCAGCAGAGAAACCCCATAGAAGAGCGAAAATCACCGTCGCGATTGGCACTATAATAAGAATAAGATTATAATAATCTTGGCGCTGAACCGTGAGATCGGTATCAGTATCTGATAGGTCTGCGACCGCCTCGATCCCAAGTCTTCGGGACTCAAACACAACACTGGTGAAAAGGCTCGTGTAATATAAAAGTGCAGGGATTAAGGCTGCTATAATTATATTAATATAGGGGATTTCAGTAATATCTGCCATTACCAGAGCTGCGGCGCCCATGACCGGTGGCATAATTTGACCGGCGCTTGATGCCGTCGCTTCTACACCCCCGGCGAAAGCTGGGCTGAAGCCTCTTTTCTTGATCATTGGGATTGTAATTACCCCAGTTGCAACGACATTCGTTACCGCGGCACCTGACATGGTTCCAAATAAAGCCGATGACATAATTGCGGCATGGGCGGGACCGCCTCTTAACTTTCGTGTGAAATGAAAAGCAATTTTAATAAGTGAACGAGCACCACCCGTTCGTTCCAGCATGGCACCTAAAAGAACAAAAGGAAATGCTGTAAAAATAAGAATACCAGTAATCCCACCTACAATTCCTTCACCTAAATTAAACCATAAATCTTCAGCAGAACTGCTTATTATGTTAAAGGGGGCGGTTCTAAAAATGCCCGGCCAATATGGACCGGTGAAATAATAAAATAATGCTACTATACCGACAATGGCTAAAGCGGCGCCCCAGACACGCCAACAAAGAATGATAAATGCTGCTGATGCAGCTAGGGCAATGATTGAATGAGACGGCTCAAATAATATCATCGTGTCAATCATATCCAGCATATCAATAGAAAAGCGCCACAGGGCAAATGCAATGACGGCACAAATAAGAATATCAAGAGCAAGGCCAATCCATTTTGTTCTTGGACCTTTTTCTGAGAAGCTCGCGGTAAATGAATACTTGAAAGTCACAAGGATAACAGATGCCCCTAGGATAAGGGGTCTGATTATTTCTGGAGAAAACGGGCCTAGTCGCGGTATAATCCAATAGGTAGGGTACGAATTTATGAGACCAACCAGCGCTACGAATAGCCCCGTTAAAAAAATGATTGTAACGCGCCAATCTAAAGCTTTGCTGTCACTCAATATTTTCTTTATCCCCAATACTTAATGTTGAATGGAAAAAATAATACTGGCGTGACCCTAGCACGCCAGTATTATCAAATTTAAATTAGAGATTTCTACGGAAGAATATCAGCCGGTATTTTAGTTCCAATTTCCCTATAGTATTTAACCGCACCGGGATGAAGTGGTAAATTTACTCCGGCGAATGGTTTATTTTTATTGAGTGTTTTAAGAACCACAGCGCTCTGATGAATTTCATCAAGATTTTCCCACAGCGCCTTTACCATTTTATAGACGAGTTTGTCGCCCATATTTGCACGCACAATTATGGAGTTATTTGCAATAGTGGTTCTGACATCTCCGCCGATTTGGTTTCGGTAGGTGTTAGCCGGTATCGTTATGTTTCCATTTTTTAAGCGCTTAATCATAACATCGTTCCACTGTTTTGAATCAGCGGCTTTACCGGCGCCGAGAAGGTAAAACTTTCTCTTTGCGCCAACTTGATTAATCACCGCTGAACCAATGGCTGTTGGCCGGAGAAAAACATCTAATTGACCATCAAGCATAGCCTGCATGCCTTGGCCCCATGGTAGACGGACGGCTTTAAAGTCCTTGGGGGTCAAACCAGTTACAGCTTTAATGTAAGAGGTAGACTGGACCCAGAACCCTCCGGCGGGTGGTCCCATATAAACAACCTTACCCTTGATATCAGCCAGTGTTTTAATACCAGAATCATGCCACGTCATAATATGTATGGCACTGGCGGGAAACCCAAAGATTGCTCTTGAGTTTGCGTAGGCTTTCTTAGCCTCCTTTTGCAGTTTCTTCTTATACATTTTTTTGCCGCCTTTGAGCCAAGGTACAATTTGAGGGACCATCGGCATCATTTCGAGATCATCGGTCCCAAACTTTAGCACAGATCGGGTTAGGGTTTGCCCTGTATTGATTTGAAGAGAAACGCCGATCTCTCTCGCGTAAATTTTTCCCAAAACCGTTAACAAGATAGTTGAAGAAGAAGCTGGGTTTGTACCATCAACCCGCAAAATTTTACTTTGTGCTACCGTAGCCGTTGATGCTGTGCAGACAGCCAACAGCGCACTCACACCGACAAATAAAGATTTTAATGGTTTCATTAAATTTTCTCCCCGATTAAATATGTTATTTTATTAGTGCAATTAGAAATAGTATGTTTAGAAAGATTATTACTACCCCTAAATAGATAAAAAGTATAATGTAACGATGGGGTAATTTCAAATGGCTTTAGTTCTAGCAAAAAAAATCTAAAGGTAGGCTAGGGGACTAAAGAACTCCGACTGTTGAGTGTGTCCCGATCGTAGCCAGTAATTTTTCGATATTTAGCGCCGATATGTTCAATCTCCTCTTGACTGATGACGGAATGAATATCATTGACAATAATAAGTAAGATCGAAAATAGGAGGCTATTATGCCAGATAGCGGTTTACCAGATTTAATGACCACGTTGCGCGATGCATCGTCATTGGATGATTTGTACGAAGGGCTAATGCCCATGAATATGACGCCTGGGTGGATTGAAAGAAAAACGCCACTTTTGTGGTTTGAACCTTATACCGCTTTTACACCTGCCCATTGGCGCTATGAAGAATGCCGACAGGCATTGGATACGGCAGGTCGGCTGATCAGTACAGAGTTAGCCGAACGGCGTAATCTGGTCCTTGCTAATCCCGTTGAAGGTAACGACTTCGCGACAACGAAAACTCTTGTTAACGCTTATCAGATGATCTTGCCTGGTGAGAAGGCCCGCTCTCACCGCCACGCGCCGCATGCGCTTCGCGTAATTATAGAGAGCGAAGGAGCATATTCTGTGGTCAATGGTGAGCAGCATCCCATGGAAACCGGTGATATTGTACTGACACCTGGCTGGTGTTGGCATAGCCATGGCCATGATGGGGAAAGACCAGCCTATTGGCTGGATGGTCTGGATGTGCCGTTGACCCATATGTTGGAACCCATGTTTTTCGAAGAGCATCCGGACAAGTTTGAGAAGGTTGAACGAATTACACCCGACTCTCCCTACCGGTTTACATGGGAAACTATTCAACGCCGGGTGGAGACAGCAGATATCGACCAGGATGGTTGTTTTGGCCGCCGGGTTCGCCTCCAGGCAGATGAAATGCCGACGATTGGTATTTATGTAGAAAGGCTAGAGGCAGGGCAGACGACCCGTAGATACCGTCACTCAGCCAATGTGGTTTTTAGTCCTATGATGGGGTCTGGTAGTAGTTTAATTGGAGGGACCGAGATAGAATGGGATCGAGGCGATGCGTTTGTAGGCCCAACCTGGAATTGGATAGAGCACCGGGCAAAAGAAGATACTATCCTTTTTACCATGACCGATGAGTATCTAATGCGGTTTTCAAATTATTATCGTGTGGAAAAGGGTGATTAGTTGAAATCCCTCGGCAATCAATTAGGAAATTAGTTTATCGTTCGCTTTATATTTTGTATGGATTGGGGTTTAGGCGTCCGCCGATTTCTGATGAGCCGGCGTCGTAACGGAGTGCCCGAAAAACCATATTTTGATTACCCGCGGGCCCCTTGAGATCAGGGGAAGAAAAATAGGGTGAGACGAAATTCCAAACGACATCTCCTTCAGGTGTCACCTCGAAGATACGGCCAGAAATGCCTTCGCAAATCAAGGTATTACCTGACGAAAGGCGTTGTGCGCCGCTTATATGACGGGAATTGAACGTGTGGGGCGGGCTTCCCTTGTAGGTCCAGACGTGTTCCTTATTCTCAGGGTCAATTTCAATTACTTGGGACCCCCCGAGTGCATTTGACCGTGTCGTATGCGCACCATTTGCAAAAATCATATAATTACCATTTTCGAGCTGATGAAAATCATGCTGGTGACCAAAATCAAGATTTTGATACTCCCATTTAAACTTATTTGTCGCCTTGTCGATCACGGCGATAAGATTAACGTGGCGACAGCTGATCATGATGCCTCCCTCTTTAGTCTCTGCAATTGCATTCACATGCAAATAGTCGCCCCGTGGACATAACGGACAAACAACGTATTTTTTGATATCCAAATCAATATGGGTATGCCACTCCCAGACGATTTTACCCTCAGGGGTGACTTCTCGGAAGTAGTCGGACTCGATCTTACCGCCTTCGAGTTCGGAACCTGGCAAACCACCTTGAACACGGTTTGCCGCGTCAGTCGGAAGTTCTTCAAGTCCAATATAAATAAAATTACCATTCTTTAAACGGCGAAAGTCATGATGCTGTGTAGGATCAAAGTAGGACCAGAGGATATTGCCTTCCCAATCAACTCGTCGGATCCCAGTTTTGACATCATTTTTTCTGTCGGCATAATCGGCCTCTCCCCAGAGAAGATTTCCTTCAGGCAACAATTGTCCATAGGCGTTCGCGCGGCCTTTCCAGTTCCATTGATGGACTACTTCTCCTTGCATGTTGATGAGGTAGCTCACGCTTTGCCAGAGCGGTGAGAATAGTGTGTAGCCGGGTGTTGCACGCTTCTCATCACAGAGCGTGACGCCAAATTCGCCGTAGAGCATTCTTATACCTTTATAAATTTATTTAAGCTGAGATTACCCGGCTAGTCCAGCTTCAATAGTTAGAACTAATTTTTTGTTTCATAAATTTTTTTCCTCTAAATTTAACCTAACTAAAGTTAATGTTCGCTTTTTTTATTATAATTGAGTGTTCTATAACTTATTGGCATAAGTCATACGTCAATTGGCACTATAAGTGCTTGCAATTAATAAAAAATGTATTCAAACAGCGCGTTATTAAACACAACATTTGGAAAATAATAATGATTATGCGTTCTGTTATGGCCGTAAAGCTCCATGGAATATGTGTTACCAAGTGTGATCTATATTACTCCGGCTCCATCATTCTTCCTCCGCGTATTTTGGCTAGTTCAAATCTTATGGCAGGTGATGCCGTCTCGATCTATAATTTTAATAATGGTTCACGTTACGACACCTACGTGATTTTGGGAGAGGATGATGTCACCGTAGGAATTAATGGTCCAAGCGCCAGGCTATGTCATAAAGATGATCGCATTGTTGTTGTCCAATACGTTATGACTGATGAAGAAATTGAATCTCGGGTTTTATTCTTTAATTCGGATAATCAGCAGGTCGACCAAGAATCAGTTTTTTAACTATTTTCTCCTCTCATATGATAACGCTATGATCTATGGCGAATTCTCGTAATTTTTCACGTAAACTGTGTTCGGTTACATCTTTTAGACTATCCAGATAAAGCCTTAGGTCATGGATTGAGAGGGATCTAATCATGGTCTTCACGGGACCGATTGAAGATGGAGCCATTGATAGCGTGCGAAAACCAATACCAATTAATGCCATTGCATCAAGAGGTCTCCCTGCTATTTCTCCGCATAGGCTGACGGGCGTTTTTGTAGCATCACATTGTTCAATAATGCTTTTGAGAAAATTTAAGCCTGCTGGAGAAAGTGGATCAAATCTATCAGAGACTTTTGGGCTTCCGCGATCGCTTGCAAATAAGAATTGAAAAAGGTCGTTGCTGCCAACTGAAATAAAATCAGCCCGTTTTAATAAGGCCGGCATTTGGTATGCGAGGGCTGGAACTTCAAGCATAGTTCCAACACGAAGATTTTTAACTGGTTTATAATTATTGGCGTTAGCTCGTTCTAACTCTAAATCCAGAATTTTTCGTGCTTTATCAAATTCTGAAATTTCAGTTATCATAGGAAACATGATCGAAAGTTCGCGACCTTGGGCAGCGCGGATAAGAGCTCGTAATTGATTGCGTATTAAGGCAGGCCTGTCTATAGATACGCGGATAGCCCGCCAGCCCATCGCCGGGTTTTCTTCCTTGTCATTCTCCCAATACGGTAGGCTTTTATCGCCTCCAACATCTAGGGTTCTAAATATAACTGGTTTTCCGCCAGATTGTTCAATTATGCGTTCGTATAATCGAGATTGCCGCCTAACATCGGGAAAGTTATGGCTATTCATAAAGGGAATTTCTGTTCGGAATAGACCAATGCCGTCTGCGCCAGTATCATTGATACTTTGCATGTCGGCTAGCAGGCCTGCGTTTAAGTGAAGCTCAACACTGGTTCCATCTTTGGTTTGTGATGGTACATTGCGTAAAGAAGCATAACTAGCAATGCGTTCAGCACGTGTAGCCAATATGTCAACGAAAGCCTCTTTTATATTATCTGCTGGTCGGATATGTACTTTAGCATTATCACCATCGACAATTATTGTGTCTCCGGGTTCTATTTTTTCAATTGCCTCTTCCGTTCTGCCAACGGCCGGGATATCTAAAGCGCGAGCCATAATGGCAACGTGAGTGGTTGCCGATCCTTCTTCCAATACTAATCCTTTAAGGGATGCCCTATCATAATCTAACAGTTCTGCGGGACCCATATTACGGGCTATTAATATAATATTTTTTGGTAGTTTGCTGTTTTCACTGGCTTTATTAACGTCGACTAAATGCTGCAATAAACGGTGTGCTAAATCATCAAAATCATGCAGGCGTTCTCGAAAATACCGATCTGTTTGTTTTCTAAATCGGGCGTGTGTATCGTTTCTTACTTTGTCAACAGCACCTTCTGCTGTTAAGCCATTCTTTATTGCCTCCGAGATCCTAGCTAACCAGCCTGCATCCTCAGCAAACATTTTGTATGTCTCTAAAATATCTTTATGCTCTCCGCCTTCAGCGACATCTGGTGCTTCTAGCATTTGATCAATCGCGCCATGCATTTCTATAACTGCTTGATCAAGACGTTGCTGCTCAGCGATTGGGTCATCGGATACAAGTTTGGATATCTGAATGCGTTTTTCATGGTGTACTGCTTCCCCTATTGCCATACCTCCATTAAGCCGAATGCCGTCAATTGAAATTGACAAGAGGTCTAGTCCCTCAACTGCATGCAGCTCTTCCTGACTTAATAATTCACTGTTAGCGATTAACTCAGCTATAACCATCGCCGTCGTTTCTAATGTCTCAATTTCTTCTTCGGTATAGGAGCGTGCTGTTCGATTTTGCACGGCAAGTACGCCAGTGACACGCCCGCCTCTGAGGATTGGCACGCCCGCAAGTGATTGATAAATTTCCTCGCCAGTCTCTGGACGGTAGGCAAAATCGGGATGGCTTTGGGCGTCTGCTAAGGCGAGCGGTCTAGCTTGGACAGCTATACGGCCAATTAAGCCCTCACCTATACTAAGGCGTGTCGTATGAATGGACTGAACTGCCAGACCAGTCGCGGCAAAAAGTTCGAGCACTTCACCAGCTCGCAAGACGTAGATTGAGCAAACCTCAGCAACAAAATCAGATGCGATGATTGTTACAATTTGGTTAAGCCTCTCCTGTGAAGCCTCAGCTCCCGCCATAACATCACGAAGGCGCGATAGTAGGCGCCTTGATCCTGTCACGGGTGAGATACGTTCCATTACGTTAGCTCTCGCTTGTTGATTTAATTGGCATCCAGTCCATAGGCGGTGTGAAGCGCACGGATTGCTAGTTCTCCGTACTCTTCGGCAACCAAAACACTAACCCTGATTTCAGAGGTTGAAATTACTTTTATATTTATGCCTTTTTCAGCCAGCGTCATGAACATCTTCTGTGCAACACCTGCATGCGATCGCATGCCAACGCCGACTACGGAGATTTTTACAACATCAGAATCAGGAATAATTTCTCCAATCCCAATGTCAGACTTGTTCTTTTTTAAGACGTTAACGGCTTTTTCTAAATCGACTTCACCCACCGTAAAAGTAAGATCAGTAGTTTTACCATCCTCTGACACGTTTTGGACAATCATATCAACATTGATTTCCGCATCGGCTAAAGGCCCAAAGATGGCTGCAGCAATTCCTGGTCGGTCGGCAACTTTGAGCAATGTGATTTTAGCTTCATCTTTACTTTGTGATATTCCACTTACAACTTGTTGTTCCATAATTTCATCCTCGCTTACGACAAATGTGCCGGGAGTATTTCCAAAGCTTGACCGAACTTGCATTTTAACATTGTAATTCATAGCTAACTCAACTGAACGTGTTTGAAGCACCTTTGAGCCAAGTGATGCCATTTCCAGCATTTCTTCATAAGTAATTTTATCTAGTTTCTGTGCTTTACCTACAATTCTGGGATCAGTCGTATAAATACCATCGACATCCGTAAATATATCGCATCGTTCAGCTTTGAGCGCCCCCGCCAGTGCTACGGCCGTTAGATCTGAACCGCCCCGGCCAAGTGTGGTGATGCGATTGTCAGCACTAATACCCTGAAAACCCGGTACTACGGCAATTTCACCATCAGATAAACACTTTTCGAGCTCCTCAGTATTTACATTTACTATCCGTGCTTTTTCATGAATGGCATCAGTTTGAATCGGTATTTGCCAGCCTAGCCACGATCTCGACTTTATTCCCAAGTTCTGTATTGCGAGAGCCATCAGACCAGCGTTTGACTGTTCTCCTGTTGATACTACAACATCGTATTCTTCTGGATCGAATTCGCGGTCTATTTGGTTGACATAGTCGACCAATTGGTTTGTGATACCAGCCATTGCTGACACAACCACAACAACCTGATTACCTGCGTCATACTCCATTTTTGCAAGTTGCGCAGCATTTTTGATACGCTCGATATCCGCGACAGACGTGCCGCCGAATTTTTGTACAATTCGTGCCATTCTATACTCATGCCATCGTAGTTATTTGGGTAATTATCCCGTTATGCTTGTTTCGCGTAACATGCTCATATACCTCATAAAAATACATATTATTGAGGTTTTCTAGTCTCTAGTTAGGCTTCGAAACCTATTCATACTCTGTCTGGGTACCTTCTTGCAAGAGATGTCGTGTTTTTCACTAGTTTTTAGGTTATTAAGTTTTTATGACAATAATTACCAAAAATACAGACCAAGATAGTGCTGGAGCTGGTACCGTCGTATCGGATGAAGTTGATCATTTTGCAAGCTTGGCTGCGGAATGGTGGGATCCGAACGGAGATTTTAAGTCCTTACACCAAGTCAATCCCCTTCGTATGACATATATACGAGATCAAATCTGTCGCCATTATGGCCGTGAGACAGAAGATTTTGAATCCCTCTCCAATCTGTCAATCCTTGATGTTGGCTGTGGCGGCGGATTGATTTGTGAGCCTTTGGCGCGATTGGGGGCTGATGTTACAGGTATTGATGCTGTAGATGAGGGTATTGAAGTTGCTAAAAGCCATGCTCACATGATGTCGTTGAATATTAAATATCAAACGCTATTGCCCGAAGAGTTAGTAGCCAAAGGCATAATGTATGACGTTTTGATCAATATGGAAGTGATTGAACATGTTGCTGATATTGAAGCCTTTATGGTAGCTTGCGCCACACTACTTAAGCCGGGCGGCCTTATGCTAGCTGCTACACTTAACCGGACACTTAAGTCATTAGCATTGGCAAAAATCATGGCAGAATATATTTTAAGGTGGGTTCCCATGGGTACCCATGATTGGCAAAAATTTGTTAGGCCCTCTGAATTTTGTTATCACATACGTAACAATGGGATGGATGTCCTGGATATTACTGGTATGCAATTAAATTTAATTGGTGATGGTTGGGATTTCTCAAAAGATCTTGATGTAAATTATTTAATAACGGCGGAGAAACCTAAATAGTTTGATTTGTTTAGTTGTCATGATGGTTTGTTTCTTTTCCATGGAATTCGGCTAATTGGAATGTCCTCTTCAACCAAGCCTTTCACTTCAGATTGTGTGGCCTCTCCATAGATACCGCGTTCTTCAGCCTCGCCGTAGTGAATTGCGCGGGCTTCATCTGCAAAATTTTCGCCAACGTTCTCGCAATTCTCTTCAACATGTTTCTGAATTTTATTAGCGGTCTCTAAAAATTCTCGAGCTACTTGAGAGGCCTTACCTTTATCCATATTAGTTTTTAAGTTATTTTGATTAGACCCTGTGGTCATGGGGGTTTCATACTCTAGGCCTTTTTTACGGGTTGTTGATGATAAGCGTGGAGCCATGACAGCTTTTTCAATGGTAGTATCAAAACATACAGGACATTCAATATCTTTACGTTTTGCCTGCTTATCGTAGGCTCCACTATCTTTAAACCAAGCCTCAAATTTATGGTTCTGGGCGCATTTTAAGTTGTAGAGAATCATTTTGAACCTAGATATTGGATTAAATACTTATTAACTAATTACAGAAGCCGAGATTTACAATAGTTTAACAATATTGCCAAGCTTTTGACGAATATTGTATGTAAATAAATACTTATTATATAAAATATTAATAAATGGAAAATATGTCTGAACCTAATAAAAGACAAAAAAATAAAATTCCAATGGTATTGGATTGGGTAAGAAAATATATATCTCTTATTCCCTCAAAAAAACTGGTTCTAGACCTGGCTTGTGGCAGCGGGCGCAATACTAGGTTTTTACTGGATAAGGGATATACAGTTATGGCTCTTGATAAAGATGTCAGTCAAATAGCTGATATTTCGGGAAAACCAAATCTAGAAATATATAAATTTGATTTGGAAACTGATGTTAAATTTCCATTTTATGAGAGAGAATTTGCGGGAATTGTTGTAACCAATTACCTGTACCGCCCACTTTTTGCGGATTTAATTAATGCGTTGTCACATGGTGGTGTGTTGATATATCAAACGTTTATGATTGGAAATGAAGCTTATGGCCGGCCAAGTAACCCCAACTTTTTACTTAAAGAAAATGAGCTTAATGATACGTTTGCAAAAAAACTCGATGTGGTGGCCTTTGAGGAAGGATATGTAGAAAGTCCAGAGCCTGCGGTTGTTCAAAGAATTTGTGCAATAAATCGTAAATTTTAATATGATTATTTGGAGTTTCTTTTAGTTTTGTCCGTTGGTTATTTTGAATGTCCTGTCATGGGTAAGAGCCGGCACTTTTTGGCGAGCTTCGGTAACTTTAGCCATATCAATTCTTGCAGTGATAATGCCAACATCTGGACCTCCATCGGCTAGTACTTCGCCCCATGGATCAATGATAACTGAGTGGCCAAAGGATTCTTTTCCTTGTCCGTGACTTCCGCAAAGCCCCGGGGAAATAATGAAGCAACCGGTTTCAATGGCTCGAGCCCGCTGTAATATGTGCCAATGAGCCTGGCCTGTCATTTTGGTAAAGGCCGATGGGGCGCATAAAATATTTGCACCGGCGTGTGCTAACGCTCTATAGAGATAGGCAAAACGAATATCATAACATATTGATAAACCGAGATTTCCCCACGGCAGTGGAGTAACTATAGCTTTGTTTCCCGGGGCGTAAGTTGCTGATTCTTCGTATGAAATCCCGTTGCCGAGATCGACATCAAACATGTGTATTTTATCATAAGTTGCGACAACTTTACCTGCTGGATTGAATAAATAAAGCCGATTGGCTATCTTATTTTCTACTTTTTTATCAGAAATTCTAACCGCCAGACTGCCACCTAAAATCCAAACACCTGATGATCGTGCTTCTTCTTCGTACATAGGAAGAAATGGATGGTCCTTTTCTTCTGGAACTTTAGCCTCTAATGCTTCTGCATCCGGCTCCATTAAGCTGACGCACTCGGGTAGCGATATAAAGTCTGCTTTTAGATCGACTGCCTCGCGGATTAATTTTCTGACAATTGGTAGATTGGCATCGATATTGTTTTGCGCATGATTTTGAATACAGGCAGCAGTGAAAGTTGTCATGATACACTCATTTCAATTCTTGTAACTTATGATCTCCGAGAAGAGGATCCAATTCTCCTCTCGCTTCGAGGGAGTAGAGATCATCGCAGCCGCCGATATGTGCGTCATCGATAAAAATTTGTGGAACTGTCCGTTGACCATTTGCTCGTTCTAACATCTCGTTGTGACGGTTTGGCTGTGCTATTATATCGATTTCATTATAGGCAACGCCTTTATCTTCGAGTAATCCCTTGGCCTGGTAACAAAACCCGCACAAGGATGATGTGTAAATATCAATTTTAACCACGGGACTTCCTAAAGTTTATAATTCACAGAATTCTTTTTCTAAAACTATAATACTCTTCATTAATTTAGCCAAACAATTCTAGAAAATTTAATTTAAAACTAATTTAATGGTATTTAAGATAACGTCGCTTCGACGCGTTTGCGGAACGTTTTTGGATTATTGCCGGTTTAATACAATATTATCTAGTTGCTTATCTTCTCAAGTCACATCGCATTCTTGAAATAGATATAAAAAAAGATTTGTTTTAAAGTTAATAATTGCGAGTTGAATAGTAGTAAAATTTTATATTTATTTTCTGACTATTTAACTATTGCGTTGGGAATGGAAGATATTTGTGTCATATATCCAAAATGTTAACAAACTCGATAGAAACTCATGAAATATTTGACCGTAAATCAGTCAAATTACATCGAGATCGAGCGGTAAAAGATCTAAACAGGTATGATTTTCTGCTGTGCGAAATTGCTCGAATGTTGGGAGATAGGCTCAGTGATATTCGGCGTAATTTCCCTTTGGTATTGGATGTAGGGTGCCATACTGGGCAGATAGCAAATTTGCTGGGAGATAGTGCTAAGATTGAGACCATTCTACAATGTGACCTCTCCGAGCAGATGGTGCGCCAGACTGATGGTTTAAGAATTACGGCAGACGAGGAGTTTCTGCCAATTGGTAATGGTTTACTTGATTTGGTGATTTCATGTTTGTCGTTACATTGGGTCAATGACTTACCAGGTGTTCTGATACAAATTCGCCGAGCACTAAGAGAAGATGGCCTGTTTTTAGGCGCTTTATTTGGCGGCGAAACTCTAAAGGAATTGCGCCAATCACTCATTGCTGCAGAAAGTCAGATAGTTGGTGGCGCCGGTCCCAGGGTATCCCCCTTTGCTGATATTCAGGATGGTGGTGAGCTGTTACAACGGGCGGGATTTTCACTTCCGGTTGTGGACACTGATCTCTTAACGGTTTCGTATGAAAGCCCGTTAAAACTAATGCATGATTTGAGAGGTATGGGAGAACAAATGTCAACGCATACGAGACAGAAAACTTTTACCCGTCGAGATATATTATTTCGTGCAGCCGAGATTTATCAATCCGATTTTGGTGATGCCGACGGGCGCGTGCCCGCGACTTTTGAGGTAATAACATTAACTGCCTGGGCACCTTCAACTAACCAGCCGCAACCGCTAATACGTGGTTCTGGGCAGATTAGTTTGGCTGATGTTTTAAATACAAAATGAAATTTTCTGACCCACTTGTTCGCGGTAAGCTCATTAAGCGGTACAAAAGATTTCTTGTTGATATTGAGTTAGAAAGTGGAAAGGTCGTTGTTGCTCATTGTGCCAATCCTGGTTCAATGATGAATCTTCTACTGCCTGACGCCGAAGTGTGGCTGTCCCTTGCGAGCAACCCAAATCGGAAGTTAAAGTACACATGGGAAATGATCAGGTACGAAGACACTTTGATTGGATTAAATACGAGCCTGCCTAATAAAATCGTTGAAGATGCAATACAACAAGACCTAGTGGTAGAATTTACCGAATATGATAGTCTGAAGCGTGAAGTTAAATATGGTGAAAATTCACGTATAGATATATTGCTTCAAAGCTCTAATCTACCCGATTGTTATTTAGAAGTTAAAAGTGTGACTTTAAAACGCCCGGGAAATGGTAATAATCTTGCCGAATTTCCAGATTCCGTGACAGTTCGTGGGACAAAACATTTACATGAATTATCGGGACAAGTTGCCAATGGAAACCGTGCAGCGATGTTTTATTTGGTTCAGCGCGAGGATTGCAACCGACTTTCAATAGCAGGTGATATCGATCCGAACTATGCGAATGCGTTTATTGCGGCACGGAAGGCAGGCGTTGAGATGTTATGTTACGGTTGCAGTATCTCTCCAGAAGCAATAAAAATAAGGCGAAAATTAGAAATTGTAATTTAAGGTGTTTGAAAATTCACAAATATAAGGAGCACTAACGGGTGGATGCGGAACCAAGGTCAATAAAAATACATCCCGCAGCTGATTTTGCAGCAATGCGAATAGCCGGACGTCTGGCAGCAGATACACTTGATTTCATAACAGAGTATGTTGTTCCCGGGGCGGTGACTGATGAACTTGACCAGAAATGTGCAGAATATATCTCAAGTAGAGGGGGTGTGTCAGCTCCCCTAAATTACCGTGGTTTTCCAAAGTCAGTATGTATTTCCGTAAATCACGTAGTTTGTCATGGAATTCCAGGAGATAAAATTCTGAATGATGGCGATATCTTGAACATTGATGTCACCCCAACAGTCGATGGTTGGCATGGAGATACTAGTCGAATGTTTTATGTTGGCGAAGTTGGGGTTAAAGCTAAACGTTTAGTAGACGTGACATACGAAGCCTTATTAAAGGGTATAGAGGTTGTTAAGCCTGGGGCGACAGTTGGTGATATTGGGCATGCTATTCAGTCCTATGTTTCTCCTTTTAGATATTCAATCGTCCGTGATTTCTGCGGTCACGGCTTGGGTAGGGTTTTTCATGATGCCCCTAATATTTTGCATTTTGGTAATCCTGGTGAAGGTGTTGGTCTTCAGGAGGGCATGTTTTTTACGATTGAACCTATGGTCAACATTGGTGGTGCTGATGTAAAGATTTTAAAAGATGGCTGGACCGCGGTTACTAAAGATCATTCTTTGTCCGCCCAATTTGAGCATTCAATTGGCGTGACGGCTGATGGATATGAAATATTTACCCCTTCTCAAACCGGGCGAGATAAACCGCCTTACAAGGTATAATATTTTGTTAATTCTCGGGCG
>DUBF01000146.1 GCA_012960465.1 Rhodospirillales bacterium
AGAATTGCAAAGATCGAAGCAGAGAAGGGGATAGGTTCTCAGCCTATCATCGTAGTTATTAATTTTGGCTCAGACTGCAAAGAAGATTGGGTTAAAGCTGAAGTGGGTGCCATTGCAGCGTATAAAGAAATAAATGGTGATGTTGATGTAAGGGGTGCTAGGTTTGTTAAGGTATGTTTTAAATAATTCACAGATTGGGTAGTCAAGGCTTCTGCAATGTGGGTTGTTGAGACTGACTTATATTTTAGCGCTAAATTTAATTATACAAATAGATAGAAGTTAATATCCGATATTTTGAATGGTAAAAAAGAAATAGGAAGCATTGGCTAGGGACAGGAACAAAATATGGCATAAAAACGAAGATATTGAAAATTTAGAATTGAGCGCTTATTAGAAAATTATTTAGGCTTATGAATTAAATGACGAGGGATTTAAATCCGCAAAAAACCACGGCTGGTTTTCGCAATGCAGAGTGGACCATGGAAGGATTGCCTGACGGAACTTCGGTCAGCGTCTTTCCCCTTCGGACCGAAGATGATGCAGTGTGCAATGGATTTCTTTATTGGCGGGGAAAGCCGAAAACTGTCATTTGCATCATGCACCCGCGCGAATTTTTGGCGACCCACTACTTGATACCTGATTTGGTCGAAGCCGGGTTCGCTGCTTTTGCGCAGACGTCGCGCTCAGTCGGTAACGATCTTAGGCTCGAGCACGAAGTGGCACTGCTTGATGTTGCCGCAGGGCTTAACCAATTGCGTGAACTTGGCTTCGAGAAAATCGTGCTGTTGGGAAATTCGGGCGGTGCTAGTCTTTACACATTTTACAATCAGCAGGCTGTTCTGGATCCAGAGAAGCGGCTAGAACGGACCCCCGGTGGCAGGCCGGTAAATTTAATAGAGGCGAGTTTGCCCGTGCCCGATGGCTTGGCCTACGTCTCGCCCCATCCGGGACAGGGCATTGTGTTGTTGAACTGTATTGATCCCTCCGTTGTTGACGAGGAGGATGCTTTTTCAATTAATACCGATCTGGACCCACTCAACCCGGAAAATGGCTTTTCCGATCCTCCAAAAAGCTCGGGCTATAAAACCGCGTTCGTTAATAAATATCGTCAGGCTCAGAATGAGCGTGTTGCCCGATTAGATGAAGTCGCCCTCGAACTCATTGACACTCGTATGTCGGCTCGGAAAAGATTTAGGTCCACCGGTGAAGCAAACGACCGCGTGCTTGGCGTTCATACGCCGGTTATGACCATATGGCGCACCGCCGCTGACCTTCGCTATTTTGACCTCAGCCTTGATTTCTCGGACCGAAGATATGGCTCAGTTTGGGGGCAAGACCCTTATCAGTCTAACTATGGCAATGTCGGATTTGCACGTCTCTGTTCGCCGGAATCATGGCTTTCAACTTGGTCAGGTTTGTCGTCAAAGGCAGAGATGGCTAGAACGGCCCCATCGGTTGAGCAACCGTCTATCCTAATTTCTTATACCGGCGACAACACTGTTTACCCTTCTGATAGCAAAGCTATTTACGAAGCCATTTCCACAAATGATAAATCGCAACATAGCATTCGAGGAGACCACCACGGCCATGCGATCAACGTCGGCGAAAAACCAGGGCGTATTGAAGCCGGTGGATTATTGACGGATTGGTTGAGAGAAAAATTTCCGGCCAGTAAGGAGTAGGATTATGAGTGAGATTCCACAACCTGAGCTACACGGTGTTCACCACACCGCCTTTCCAACTTGGAAACCAAAAGAGACTGTTGAGTTTTACCGCGATATTCTTGGCTTAAAAGTACTGCATGCGATTACTGCAAAAGGCTGGGGCCGCGATGAGCATCCAGATTTTCTACATTTCTTTTTTGATGCCGGAAACGGTGCCGCTATCGCGTTTTTTTACTATATCGGCATCGAGCCGATGAATGATCAGGCTGGACCGCGTGGTTACCTTGGAATGGCACGCCATACGTCGTGGCGGGTCGAAACGGATGCCGAATTGGTTCAATGGCGGGAGCGTTTAGTTGCCAAGGGTGTCGCCATCAGTGAAGAGGTCCAACATGAGGTTATTAAATCGCTGTATTTCCGTGATCCAAATGGATACCCACTGGAGATATCTTTGCCAACACGCAGCTTAGGCAAAGTAGACGCGATGGATGCTGCGCTGACGTTGGATGCAATGATCAAAACCTTTGTTGACGGCGATAGTCCAGAGACTAAAACCATTGAGGATATGTGGCGGCTCAAAGGTGAGATGGTAAGGGAACTTCTATAATGGCGATTCTCTACGTGCTGGATGTACTGGAATTTTCTCCATTGGTGGATTTTTCCGAGAGAGCATATGAATTAAGTGTGACAAACCACGGCGCTTATCGAAAGATTGAGGCAACGGATAAATTGACGATTTCACGAGTTGATACGGGCATGGACCCGGCGATTTGGTTTGGTGCTTTGGTAGGTGGATTTGAGGGCAATATTGAAGAATTCAGTGAGCACACCTTAACCATCATTTGAACGAATGTAGGTCTAGCACAGGAATACTGCATCCCAAGCTAGCATTTAGATGTTGAATATGACCCTCACGAGCACATCAAAAAAACCAAAATACATAACAGTCTATGAAATTTATATAGTTAGGCCACTGGGGAATTAAATTAATTAAACGCCGTTACTTGCCTCTCCTT
>DUBF01000147.1 GCA_012960465.1 Rhodospirillales bacterium
AGGTATAATGCGCCCCGTGGTAAGCAGTATTGTTTAAGTTACGAATATATATCTATTGTAAATATTTGATTATAATATATATTTTAATGTTTTGCGTATCGTAGCTATAGGTTGAATCCTAGATCTAAACTCCATTTTATCTTTACCATATCAGCGTTTGCCCGGGTGGCGGAATTGGTAGACGCAAGGGACTTAAAATCCCTCGCTTGTAAGAGCGTGCCGGTTCGATTCCGGCCCCGGGCACCATTTGCCACTTCCGGGGACGTCCAAAGCCATCCGATGACGTCCACGAAAGTAAAGCTGACACACACTCTCAGAGAAATTTCTCGTCCAAAACAATCCAGCGCAATCCGTTCAAATCCGGCCCAATTGGGGGTATAATTGGTGGCATATGGCATTTTTGACTATTGCATACCCCACGGTGCGGATTCGATTCCGGAACAAGGAACGTGAGTTTAACTGATCTCCAAATCCGCAATGCGGCCCCAAAAGATCGTCCTTATAAGATGAGTGATGGCGGTGGTCTTTTTATCCTGGTTAAACCAAACGGCAATAAATTCTGGCGCAAGAAATACCGTTACAACGGGAAGGAAAAAAGTTTATCAATCGGTACCTATCCTATTGTCACGTTATTTCAAGCACGAGAAGCGCGGGAAGCCGCATTAAAATTATTAGAAAAAGGAGAAGACCCCTCTTTTAATAAACAAGAAGAAAAACGTCAACGCGCAACTATCATTGGTAACACATTTGAGCTAGTGACAATCGACTGGTGGGAGCATAAACGCGGGGGTTGGAGCATCAAGCATGCAAACAGCGTCATGCGATCATTGAAGAACAATATCTTTCCAGATCTTGGCAATCGACCTGTATCAAAAATCACGCCGCCGCAATTATTACATGTGATCCGACAAATTGAAAAACGCGGATCACTCGAAACGGCAAGCAAAGTGTTACAACGTTGTAATTCTGTGTTTCGCTTTGCCATAGCGTCTGGGCTTGCTACCTATAATCCCGCAGCTGATCTTAGAGAAGTATTGAAAACACCGGTGAGCCGAAATCATGCCGCGCTCAAAGAAACTGAATTACCGGAGTTTCTAAAAAAGCTGGATGGCTATGACGGTCAACGACTCACGAAAATAGCACTTCAATTATTAATTTTAACCTTTGTTCGGTCCATTGAACTTCGTGGTGCTCGTTGGGAAGAATTTAATCTGAAGAAGGGTGAGTGGCGGATCCCGGATGATCGTATGAAAATGCGGGATGAGCATATTGTACCGTTAAGTTCTCAGGCGATGGACATCGCGAGCTCGTGTTTGCCTCTCATGTGAAACCTAGAATATCTATCAGTGGTAATACCTTACTCTTTGCGCTTTACCGAATGGGGTATCATTCCAGATCAACCGTACATGGTTTTAGACAAACGGCCAGTACCATCTTAAATGAAAATGAATTTAATTCAGATGCCATTGAACGACAATTAGCACATGCACCGCGAAATAAGATACGTGCTGTCTATAATAAGGCGCAATACTTATCTGAACGTCGAAAGATGATGCAATGGTGGGCAGATTATCTGGATGAAATCAAAAGTACTGGTAAGCGCACTTAAATAATTTCAGGTGTATATGTAATAAATAGGAGCGATATGAATTATGAGTAATATCAGTTCAGCAGAAGGTATGGCACGTATTTTTTTAAGTAAAGCTAAATCTGGAGGTGTTTCAGATAAGCTTGATGGTCCTTGGTTTGCGAGAAAACTATGCGAAGAAGCAGGAAAATTTATTAAGAATGGGCAATCACTGCCTCCAACATTATCTGATTGGTTAGCTAAAGGACTCAATTCCGCAGCAAATGGGGAATCCTTAGAAACAGCATTATTAATAAAAAAATCAAAAGGGGGCACAAGTAAATACACGCATGATGTTCATTCTTTTATAGTGCTTGTTGCATTTACTGCAGTTAATCAAAAAATATCTATTAATAAAGCTATTCCCCTTGTTGCAACTTAAGAAAGATCATATACTCTGATAAATTTATCAAACCTAGCTTTTTTGTTAATGCATTAAAAAATATAAATATCAAAAACAGTACCAAAAAATAGGGGTGATTTAACGGTACTGAATATTTATGAAAGACGTCTATTCTTTGTCTAACAATATCCAGTTGAGAATGTTTAGATGTCCAGAAAAACAATCAAATCCGATGTAGACCTTTCAAATCTTCCTGAAGATGCCGTAATCAGATTGCCTGATGTACTAAGATTATATCCTGTCAGCAAATCGACTTGGTGGGAAGGAGTCAGAGTAGGAAAATATCCAAAACCTATTAGCCTCGGATTACGCGCACGTGGTTGGAGGCTAGGTGCCGTGCTTGACTTGACTCGAAATCAGGTTGAAGAATGAATACCAAGAATTTTATCCTCATATACGAGTGTAAGAAGGATATTTACATCTTAAAGCAAATTCAGGCACTGTCTGTTAAGGGCGTTTTTCGTTTATTTATATCGGATAACGTCCGATGCCGGTAGCTCACAGCATTGTCGACATATCAACACAGTTCCAACAAGCTATGTTTGATGCCGGTATTGTTACCGATGAAATGCCAATCGCTGACGGGCAATTACACAGGCTCAAGATTGAGGGTGATAAGAACGGAGCAACGAGTG
>DUBF01000148.1 GCA_012960465.1 Rhodospirillales bacterium
GTGAGAAAGGATGGCCAAAAGCTCCAACGGGTTTCCCCACCACAGGTTTGTTAACACAATCGAGCTTTGCTTCTGTTGCTATAGCCGGGATTTTATCAGGAGAAATTTTGATAATTGCTAGATCCAACAGCATGTCGACGTAGATCAGTTTGGCATCGATAAACTTCTCGTCTTTAAAGGCAACTTCAAGACTTTTTGGATTGCGAGATGACACATGCGCATTGGTCATTATCCAGCCGGATGTCTTATCTAACAGAAATCCTGCACCCCGATGGGATCCCTTATTATCTTTAATGAAAGGATACTTAACTCTAGTTTTTATTTTGACCGTGTAGGTATTTGCAACTTCGAAATAATTTGGAGCTTTTTTTGCTTGCTGAGAATAGGCTGGAGAAGAGAAGAAGGAGAGAGCTAGAATAACGATATATTTCATGGTGGAATTATGCCATAAATTTATTTAGATGGAAACGTTCTCTTGTGTCTAATTATAATCCACGACGATCCGGTCTAAATATTGAAGCATAAAACGCAATCGATAAGAAAGGCCTCAATGGGTTTTGCCAAAAATATTCGTTCGTAAATTAACTTTATGGTTGATGGTCTCGTATATTATAAAAAATAAAATCCAAAAACTTTTACTAAGAATTTTTACTCACATCCCATTCGATCAGAAGCTTTTTAATGCCCCGAAAAGCAAGCGTCGGGATGTAATCCCATTTCTGGCCCTTAACCATTCGCATATGCGGTAGTCGCCGCGCTAATTCTTCTAATATTATCTTCATCTCCAGCCTAGCAAGGGGCGCTCCCATACAAAAGTGAACACCATTTCCAAAAGCGAGGTGTTTTTTCTTTTGCTTCCGGAAAATATCAAAACCATCACCATCTTCAAATACGCTGTTATCACGACTACCTGAACCGAGTGCCATTAGTATTTTCGCCCCCTTTGGGATGTCAAACTCCCCAATTTTTGTGTCGCATGTCGTGATCCGCCGCCATGCAAATATTGAAGAATCGTAGCGGAGAATTTCTTCAACAGCATTTGGAATAAGTTTGGGGTCTTTACAAAGAGCGTCCCACTGATCTTTATTTTCCAAAAGAGCCCTCATCCCATTAGCAGAAGCTTGGGTCGTGGTTTCATGTCCGGCGAACTGCATCAGGAACATTACATTACACAGATAATTTACTGTAAATTTGGTTGGATCAGATAAGTGAAGCCTAGCCATATCTCCCAGATAATTATCCCCGGGAGACATGAGCGCCTGGTCAACCAACTGTTTTGTAAATTCCCAATGCTTACTGATATCATGCATCATCTCAATTTGCTCGTCTTCCGTGGGTTTACCCCAACTGACAACCGCACGAACGGCACCCAGTTGTTTGACCATTAGTGCTTTATCATCATCAGCACCAAGGAAAATAAAAATTGCCAGCGCTGGAACTTCGTAAAGCAGCTGAGCAACAAGGTCCGCTCTCCCATTTTCAATAAAACGATCGATGAAGCCGTTGACGATACCTCTAATCCGGGGTTCAATTTCGTTAACACGTTTTGGAGTAAAAGCATCACCAAAAATCTTTTTATGTACTTTATGAGTAACGGGATCCTCATCTACAAGAGATGGTTCGATAGAAATATCCAAACTATCGCGAACTTCAGCAGCTGCAGGACACATTGCCGTTACTGGATGGCGTGCCAAAGCAGCTGAGAATGTTTCTGGATCCCGAAAAATATTAACAATATCTGTATAATTCAACACCACCCAATAATTAGATTTCGGATCATAAAAAATAGGCTCTTCCTGACGTGCTCGTTTAAAGAAATCAAACGGGTTCTTAATATAAGCTTCGCTAAAAGGCTCAAACTCTGAGGCTATTTTGGTAATAGGACATGTGGATTCATTAAAGCGTTCGCTGGCGTCGAGCTCTTTTGGTGAAGATTGGAACATACCGAGTTTCATTTGATTGGACAAATTATTCACTCCCTCTTCTATTACCCTTATGATCACAATGCTACTTGATTATTCTATCCGATCCTAGCATTAGAACCTAATCTGAAATCTCTGAAATTATTTCATTGACGGACATTAGATCGCCGTATTTCTGTCCCATATCAAATAGGTTTGCTTCATGGGGGCCAATTGCTCGATCGCCAACGCAGTCCGTTACTATCACGGTCCGAAAATTATAACTCATCGCGTCGATGACAGATGCTCGGACGCAGCCTGAAGTTGTGCAGCCAGTGACAAGGACTGTATCGACACCCTTACTGTTGTACCAGCCAGCGAGATTAGTGCCAAAAAAACCTGAAGGTTGGGTTTTGCGAACAACGTACTCACCTTTAACTGGCGCGAGTTCTTCAACGATCTGACTACTTTTTGCTTCTTCGGTCAGACCTTTTAAACCAGGTGCCTTGACGCAGAAAATACCATTATCAGATCCATCATCTGAATAAACGACACGGGTCATCGCTATAGGCATCTTTTGCTCTCTGGCAAAGGCAAGCAAGTTAACGGTTTTATCGATGGCGTTCTTGATATTGCCACCACCAAATTGCTCGGGATCTGTAAAACCATTAACAAAGTCAACAATCAGCAGGCCGGGGCGTTCACCGATACCACTCAAATTACCAAAATTTTGTTTTTCGTATATATCCAGATCGCCCATTAATGGTTCCTCTGTTAATTGCTAGCCTAATGTAGCGGCACGGCGGACGGCGGACAACATCGAAGTTCCCATCATGAATTGTTTGGCACGCTCTGGATCCGCGGCCATTGTTTTAAGTTCCGTTAAATTTTCTTTACGAGTTCTGGCATCTTTTGCCTCCAGGCGTTTTTTATTGGCTATAGTTTGCGCCTGTGTAAACTCATGGGTTGTTGTGCGGCGTTGAATGTCGTATGTGTCGAGCGCATTTTCATCTGCCCCTCCTCGCCATATTTTTATAATCTTATCGGCCGCGTTAACCGCATCATGTATACCGCCATTAAGTCCCATACCTCCAATCGAGTTATTCAGATGGGCTGCGTCCCCTGCAAGTAAAATCCGTCCCAGACGAAACTTTGAAGCTACGCGTTGATTAATCGTATAAACATTACGGTGGACAATTTCATAGTCACCTTCTTTCGGGAAAAATTTATGCATTCTCATCTGGACAGCATTATCGCTCATGACTTCGTCGTCAGTTTGCGACATGTCAGTTGGAAATACGGCCCTCCAAAGCCCCGGAGGGCCATCGCCAGCAACCTTGAACAAATTGCTCCATTCATCGGGGTCAGCATAATAGTTTCTGTAACAGCATCCGCGGGCCGCCTCAAAGTCAAACGGCGTTGAATATACAACAAAACGTTCCGGGTAGGTAAATCCTTCAAAATCAATATCGCTTGACTTGCGAATTGTACTTCGGCCCCCATCGCAGCCGATTAAATAGGTGCCAGTGATTTTTTCGTTACCATTAGGCCCATTTATACTAAGAGTTATCTTCTCCGCATCCTGCTCTACCCCGGTAACTTCGTGAGAAAACAAGACAGTTGAATCTGAAAATTTATCAAGCATAGAAAGTGCGATCTTTGCCAGTTTGAACTGTTCACATTGAATAACGTATGGGAATTTGGTTTCATCAGCTAACAGGCGGTGATTGAATTTAGCAATAATTTTTCCTGTTGGCCGGTCCCAAAAATAAAATTCATCGCAGACCAGACCTTGCTTTTCTGCTTCTTTAGCCATCCCGATCTCATCAAGCATTTCAAGGGTTGCGGGATGAGTTGTTGCAGCCCGCGGATCATCTAGAAGATTACTTTCTTTTTCAAAAACCGTAACTGGAATACCAGCTTGCGAGAGCTTAAGGGCTGCGATTAGGCCAACGGGGCCGGCGCCTGCAATTAGAACGCGTTCACTTTTCTTAGACATTAATATTTATTCCTTGGTGCGTTCACGTAATATGAATTTCTGAATCTTGCCAGTTGAGGTTTTTGGGAGGTCCCCAAAGACGACATGTCTGGGGCATTTGAAATGCGCCAGATTTTCACGGCAGAACTTAATAATTTCCTCCTCGGTTACAACATCTGCATCGGGTTTCAATTCTATAAAGGCACACGGTGTTTCGCCCCACTTCTCATCTTCCTTTGCTACGACTGCGGCAGCTGATACAGCTGGATGCATATAAAGTGCATTCTCTACTTCGATAGAAGAAATGTTTTCACCACCAGAGATTATAATATCTTTGGAGCGATCTTTCAGTTGAATATAGCCGTCAGGGTGCATGACGCCGAGATCTCCCGAATGGAACCATCCGTCAGCTGTTGCATCTTTAGTCGCTTCAGGGTTTTTTAAATATCCCTTCATAACATTATTACCCCGGAACATGACCTCTCCCATGGTTTCTCCATCAGGTGGAACCGGCTGCATCGTAACGGGGTCAATTACATCTAGTTTGTCGAGCACAGCATAATTAACACCCTGCCGCGCATTCATTGCTGCTTTTTCCTGGTCTTGCAGTTCATCCCAGGCACCCTGCCATGCGCAGACAGTTGCCGGACCATATGTTTCTGTAAGGCCGTAGGCATGGGTCACACGAAAGCCAGCTTCGCTGATTGATTGCAAGATCGCAGCGGGTGGAGGGGCGCCTGCGGTCATGACTTCAACGACATAATCAAATGGTTTTATTTCTTTTTTAGCAGCATTTACAACCATGCCTAAAACTATTGGTGCCCCACAAAAATGATTTATTTTATGTTCGGCGATTGCATTATAAATCTCTTTGGCACTAACGTTACGCAGGCAAACATTAGTTCCTCCATAAGCTGCAATTGTCCAGGGAAAACACCAGCCGTTACAGTGGAACATCGGTAGTGTCCAAAGATAAGTTGGACCCTGGTTCAAATCCCACGCCATTGCATTACCAATAGAATTCATGTAGGCGCCGCGATGACTGTAAACGACGCCCTTGGGGTTGCCGGTTGTGCCTGATGTGTAGTTTAGAGATAACGCCTGCCATTCATCTTCGGGTAACTGCCACTCATATTCGGGATCGCCAGTGCTGATAAAGGCCTCGTAATCCATCTCGCCTATAAGCTCACCGCCACCGGCCAATATATCATCGACATCAATTACCAGTGGTGCTGAAGAACAATCTTCAAGGGCTTTTTTTATGGTAGTTGAGAATTCTTTATCGGTCAGCAAAACCTTGGCTTCCCCGTGGTCAAGAATAAAAGAAATGGTCGCTGCATCCAATCTGATATTGAGAGCATTTAGAACTGCACCTGCCATTGGAATACCAAAATGGGCTTCGTAGGTTTCCGGGGTATTTGCACCCATAATGGCTACTGTGTCACCTTTCCCAATGCCCAGTTTTTTTAATGCACTGGCTAATTGGCGCGTACGCGCATATGTTTGGGACCACGTGTAACGCCGCGTGCCGTGGATGACTGATAAACGGTCCGGATAGACCTTGGCAGTACGTTCAATAAAACTCAGGGGTGATAGAGGTACAAAATTAGCTTTAACCTGATCAAGTTCTTCATAAGCATTAGGCATTAGTAATACATCCAAACAATTCTATGCATTTATTGACACTGTAAATTTTTGAGTATTAAATTTTGCCACAATGGCAAGTTGCTAGACAAGGTAAATTGTTTTTGATTTGCAGAGAACCATTGTCGAGGGAAACGAATATTTTTACGTAACCTCAAAGAATGACAGCCGTACAGCATCGGGATCGCGTCCACCGCTACCAATAAATATGGTGTGGTTGAGCCAGGCATGTTGAGGAGCAGAAGTTTCGAACCAAGGAGTACATCTAAAATAGTAACTATTATCTTCAACCGGTTCTCCGCGTTTTAATATTTGCATCACCTCATCTGGACCGTGGCGATAACCCTGATTGCTTACGTAAATTAGGGCTCCATCCACAGCTTCTATTGTGTAGCGAGCATCCAAATATGTTACATTGTCTTCGCGGATATATTGCCAATCTGCTCCTCCTGGGAGTATTTTACCCTGTAGTTTTGGTCCAGTCACCGTTCCACTACTAATATCAATGATGCGTCTATGTCCAATTGGTGTCATACCAAGATCCTTGATTGGTAACAGACTTATGGATGCTTCAAATGCCAAAACTAGTTCCATTTTTTTTATCCTTTTTTTAGGTTTATCTCTCTAATTGCAATGTAGACACCAGTAGCAATAACGATTGCAATTCCAACCCAGCCCCATTTATCAGGAAAGGCATCAAACAATATATAGCCTATCATAGTCGCCCAGATGATTTGAGTATAAACAAAAGGCGCAATTATATTGGCAGCAACAAAACTGAAAGCACCGATAATAAAGATTTGGCCGAGTGTTGCGAGGGTCGTGAACCCAAATAGGATCCAGAAATCGCTGATGCCTGGTGCATTCCAAAATATTAGAAGTAAAGGGCTAAGAATTATTGCCCCTAAAAATGAAGTGTAGAAGGTTGACGCGAGTATTGGGGCTTCATTAGCCAGTTTTCTATTAGCAATATAATACGCGGCGAGGAAAATACCGGCGCCTAGTGCAATAAAGTAACCTGTTCGATCACCATCCATTGTTGGGCGCAGAATGATAAGCACCCCAATAAAACCAATAATAACTGAAATGGTTCTTCTTAAGCCGATTGGTTCGCCGAGAATTGCTGGGGACAAAGCTGTTACAATAAGGGGTGCAACAAATACCATGGCAGTTGCATCAGCAATATTAATGAAATTGATTGCCCAGTAAAAAAGCCCAAGTCCAAATGCAATAAACGAGCTTCTTAATGCTTGAGGAAGTAATTTATCGGGAATGAGGCGGCGTACACCATTTTTTTTGATTACGATAGGTGCGAGTATCAGGCTGGTTGTAACGAATTGAATAAACAAGATTGTCAGTGGTGAGTAGCTGGGGGCTAATAATTTGGCGATACCATCTTTTGAAGAATTGACCGCCATGGCAGCTAACATTAATGAAATACCCAGCAAAGGATTTGTTTTATCCATATTGGCTTATGCTTGAACGGGTTTTTGTTTTTGTTGGCTGTCTCGAGCGGAAACTACAATTGCAATGACGACAAGTGCAAAACCGCCAAGCAGTCTCAAAGAAACTGGCTCCGCCAATAACCAGGCTCCTAATAAAATGGCTGTCACTGGGTTTAGTCCAACTGCAATTGTTGCTTGCGTCGGAGAAATCATCTGAAGGGCGCGTCCCCATGCAAGAAACATTACTGAGCCACCGGGGACTGCCAAAAGAAATATTATAAACCATCCCTCAAGATCAAAAGAGAGTGATCCCGTAAATGGTTTGGCAAATATAATGGCAAGAATAGAGAGCGTAACAACGCCAAAAAATAAGGTATAAGTCATTAATGCTAAATTACCATACCGCACCAGGTATTTTCTCGAAAAAACATTAAAAATTGATGCCGAAAACATTCCCAGGAACATAAATGCATCTCCCGTTAATGCATTTGGAGCAACGCTGCCAATATCCTCACCAAGAGCAATTGTGGTACCAGCCATGGCAATCACGACGGCAATTGATTTTGTTGCGGTTAATTTTTCAATTCTAAAAACCGCGGCCAGTAATACGGTGATTAATGGCATGGCTGAAAACAGTAAGCCCCCGCGGGCAGCTGTTGTATCTTCCAGAGATTTTGCCATGCAATAAGGGAAAGCTGCAAACATAACAATTCCCAATGCAATCAATGCGAGCCAGTCGCCAGTTTGAATTTTCGGTGGTTTGCGGGTGAAATATAAAATACCCGCCAGTACCAGACCGCCCAGACAATAGCGCAGAGCAGCGAGGGATAGGGGATCTGTTTGATCAATTATGAGACGAGTTAAGGCGACTGTCATCCCGCCTATGGTTGTAGACAGACTGGCATAGAAAAAGCCGAGGATAAGAACTTTTGTTGGGTGCATAGTTGAATTTAGATCTTAATCTGGCATATGTATGAGTTCGACGACCACGCCGTCAGGGTCATTTATAAAAAACTGGCGCCGGTCTGAACCTGGTACGCCGACTTCTGTATATGGTATCGAGAGATTTATTAAATGTTCACGCATTGCCTCGAAGTCTTTTATACGAAGAGCGAAGTGGGAAATCGCTGCATGTTTTGATCCTGTTAGAAGTTTATTGTCAGGCAGCGGTGAAATTATGTGAACAATGGGCATATTATCCATGTACATCCAATGACCTGGACGATCAAATTCTGGTCGTTCTCCTGAGACAAGGCCGAGAACGTCAGTATAAAAACTAGCTGAACGATCTATATCTGCGGTCTCAATATTGATATGATTTAGTTCAAGGATATGGTTCACTCGGTCTAACTCCCACTTCAACCTCTTGAGTGTCGGGTTTTATTCTATACACTTTTATAACGTTGGAAAGGTAGAGGATCAAAGAATTATGAAGAAAGTACTCATTGTTACCGGCGGAAGCCGGGGGATTGGTCATGCGACCTCAGTATTGGCGGCAAAGACCGGATGGGATGTCTGTGTAAACTATGTCAGGAACAAGGTTCGTGCTGATGAAACTGTCGCTAAAATTCAAGCTACTGGCCAGCGTGCCATTGCGGTTCGGGCTGATATTAATAATGAGCAAGATGTCATCCGTTTATTTGAAACGTGTAGTGCTGAACTCGGAGTTGTGACGGGGGTTGTTAATAGTGCGGGCATTGTTGAGCCGTATTGCCGGGTAGATGAGCTAAAATATGAAGAAATTATACCGCTGATTAATATTAACGTTGTTGCGATGATGATTGTTACACGTGAAGCGATTAAGCGCATGTCGACAAAAAATAATGGTTCAGGTGGCTCGATTGTTTTATTGTCGTCGGTTTCGGCGCGTATTGGAGCGCCTGGGGTCTGCGTTGCCTATGCGGCAAGTAAAGGCGCGGTAGATAGCTTTGCATGGGGGGCCGCACAGGAAGTTGTCGGCGAAGGTATTAGGATTAATGCAGTTAGTCCCGGTCTCATTGATACTGAAATCCAGCCGGAAGGACGGGTGAAGCGAGATGGACCAAAGCTACCTATGGGCCGGGTAGGTCAGCCTGAAGAAGTTGCACGGGCTATTGTGTGGTTATTATCTGAAGACGCATCTTATGTTGCTGGATCTAATCTTGACGTCGCCGCTGGTCGTTAGGTAGCTTTCTTCCCGTTATATAGCAGGGCTATCAGAACAATAAAGATGCCAACATATTGTAGGATTGTCAGGTTCTGATTCAAAAATAAAAACCCTACTCCGACGGCCATGATAGGTTCAATATTGTTATAAAATGTTGTTTCTCCAGCGCCTATTAAAGAAATAGCAATAAAAAACGCAATCGTCGCGTAAGCGAAAAATGCGTGCGAAGTTATAATACTTATCCATCCAGAATCTGTTTTGGGCAATGCAAACCCGCCGTTTAATAAACAAACTATAATTAAGATCAATGTTGCACTGATGCACATATGGAGTGTCACAAGCCGGGCGTCTTCATTAGCCATAAGACGGTTGCTGACGACCGATATAGTTGCTAAACCGGCGGCGGCCACAGCTGCGTAAACTACCCCCCAACCATTAAGATTGATAAATTCTGCGCCCAGAGCGAGAGCAATTCCGAGGAACGCAATTACACTACTGATTGCCATAGTTAAACTGAGTTTCTGCCATCCCAACGCGGCAAGCATTAGTCCGGTAAATATAGGGAAGAGATAAAATATCAAAATGGCGATTGCTAGAGGTAAAACTTCAATCGCACTTAATAAAGCTATTGTGTAAATAACCGTAATAAACCCGAGTATAAAAGAAATAATTGCGATACGTTTTGGTAAAGCCAGGGCTAGACCTCTTGTCTTTAGTATCCAAATTAATGTAATCGCTGGTAGTACAAAGCGTGTGGTGGATACGGTCAGTGGGTTGGTGCCAAATTGGTATGAAACCCCAGCTAAAGAATTTGACGCCATAAAGCTAACCCCACTCGAAAGAGCCAAAAAAAGCCCGATGTATCTTTGTTTAGAGAACAAGCTGGGCAGCCCCTTGTTCCTCTGTGAACCACACCT
This sequence comes from Rhodospirillales bacterium, assembly GCA_012960465.1. Taxonomy (GTDB): domain Bacteria; phylum Pseudomonadota; class Alphaproteobacteria; order Rhodospirillales; family UBA2165; genus TMED23. The sequence goes on from DUBF01000148.1 coordinate 10,032, forward strand.
CTTCGCAGTTTTCGCCTGGCCCGCCTCTATCAACGACTAAAAACCCATGATTATTTTCAAGTGTGAGTAGCGGATGATGCCAAAGATTGCGTTTGTAATTTACGCCTTGATCACCCTCAGCCCAGAAAGCATGCAGATCTTTTGGACCAACATTTTTGCTGATTGTCGCAACGACAATAATGTAAGGATTTTTTTTTAGTGGAATAAATGCCTGCGAACTGAGCGGATGACGTTCCATCATCTTGATTTGTATTGGTTGCGGTCTAGGTTGACCTCGGAAAATATTAATTAATATGTGACCGCCTTCACTTCCAACATCAATATTGGCTAGGTCATGAAAACGCTCCGTCGTGCCTTCATTAATTAAAATGCGTTCAGCTCCCGCTGTTTCAATGACATCACCAAACGGCGCAAAGTTATTTTTAGTTAAAGTTTGTAGTTTGATTTTAAGGGTCATTTTTGCTGCGGTTTCCAAAAACCCGAAAACGGCTCACGCCGCCATCGGGATAAATGTTTAATCTGACATGGGAGACTGCGCCGATTTTATTAATCATACTGCCGCCAAAGTTATGAATTTGATCCATCTCCAACTTTTGTTGGCCCATCAGTTCCTCCCAACTACATTTGTCGTTAAGCATGTTTTCAGTATCAGCGTTTTTGATCAAGGCGCCTTGCACCGAGCAGCGGTCCGGGTAGTTACCCTTAAAATGTGCCGTGTCCAATTCTATGTGCTCAACAATACCCGGAGCTCCTAAAGATATTACTATCCAGTCGTTGCCGGGTTCTCGCCGCCGCCGTGTTTCCCAGCCATCCCCCATATTTATGCCGCGACCGGGAGCCAATATAACCCAGGGGTCACCGTAATGGGCATCATTAAAGCCGACGATATTTCCACCATTAACAACAGCTGAGAGTTCCTGAAAACCGCTGGGATCCGAAGATTTCCATTCCCCAACGGGCTTCCCGTAAACCCGTAATCTTGCAACACCACCGTCCGGAAAAATATTGAATCGAAGATAATTAAATGGCAATTCAGATGGTATTGGGAAAAAATTATCGGTATCGGCGTTTAAATTACTGATAGGTAGAATTTCAGTCCACTGGGTTTTTTTATCAGGATCATTATTGGAAAACGTTGCTTCGAGCGATCCCTGAGGGGGGTGATTTCCCGTAAAGTACTTGGTGTTAATATTAATACCTGAGATAACCCCTTTGGCACCTAAACGGATAATACAATGATCATTTCCTGGAATTCGGCGCCGCTTAGACTCCCATCCATCCATCCATTTGCCATGCTGATCATATTTGTCGGGAATGAAAACAGGTTCTTCAACTTTCAGAAGGCGGCTTTTTTCAGCAAAAAAATCATCGGTGGCAAAAATAATCTCGGAGCCAAGCCGCGGAGATGCCAGATTAATAGCCGCAACAGCGAAGCGTGGTAATTGTATTTCCGTTGTATTCATTTAGATGATTTCCTACTCGATCTCTTTTAGGCGAAACAGAGCAATTTGATGGACCTGCATGAGTGCCTCGTTGAATTCACTTCTAATATCATTTTTAATGCGTTTTTTGAATATTCCCAAAATCGCGGCTCTTTGGTATCCGCGTACAGCAAGGATAAAGGGAAAGCCAAATTTTTTATTATACCTGCTATTTAGGTTTTGAAATAAGTCAAATTCTTCTGGTGAACAATTACCAAGGTCTGCGTTACTTTGTTCAAATTTTGAAGCCGTTGTTAAATTATCATTGATAGCGAGTTTACCTGCCAGGTCAGGATGAGCGCAAAGTAATACCATTTTTTGATCTTTCTCAGCTGTCTCAACTATGTCTTTCATCGCACTATGTAGGCCTTCTGCATCATTATAGTCATCTTGAATGCCGTTGGTATAAACTTGTTCCGCGATCCATGGAGAGTGTTCATAAATGCCACCAAATATTTTTATGAATTCATCCCGTTCTAATGCAGTTGGTATATTTTTTTTATACATCAAACCTTCCCCTCAAAGGGGTGCATTTCGCGCCAGTGGCGTGCTATATCAATCCTTTTGCAGAACCAAACTTTATCATGAGATCGGGCATATTCGACAAATTTCTTGAGCGCCTGGAAACGTCCCGGACGGCCAATTATCCTGCAATGCAATCCCACTGACATCATTTTTGGATTTGTTTCACCTTCATGATACAGAGTATCAAAGCTATCTTTTAGGTAGTTAAAGAATTGATCGCCAGCATTAAAACCCTGAGGAGCGGCAAAACGCATGTCGTTTGCATCGAGTGAGTATGGTACTATTAGATGCGGTGTATCGGTAATTTTTGACCAAAATGGCAGCTCGTCTGAATAGTCATCTGCATCGTAGAGAAAACCTCCTTCTTCAGCGATCAGGCGTCTCGTGTTTGGGCTTGTGCGTCCCGTATACCAGCCAAGGGGCCTCTCGCCTGTTATTTTTGTATGGATTTTTATTGCTTCATAAAGATGCTCTTTTTCAATTTCTTCCGGTATATACTGATAGTCAATCCAGCGAAGACCATGGCTGCATAATTCAAAGTTATTTTTTAAGGCGGCTTCAGCGACATCTGGATTGCGTTGAAGTGCCATAGCAACCGCAAATATAGTGATTGGGATTTCATATTCTTTAAAAAGATTGAATAATCGCCAAATGCCAACGCGGGACCCATATTCGTAAAAGCTTTCCATACTCATGTGTCGTACGCCTTCACGTGCGTCGGCACCTATCATCTCAGACAAGAAAGCTTCGGAGGCAATGTCGCCATGCAAAATACAATTTTCACTACCCTCTTCGTAGTTGATGACGAATTGTAGAGCAATGCGGCCGTCTTCCGGCCAATTTACTTGTGGTTTTTTGGCACCATATCCATGGAGATCTCGGGGATATTCTTTAAAGGTGTTTAATTTTGACATTATATGGACATCTCCAGGATCGGGCTAATAAGTTTAAATGGCAGAGCGCGTTTCTGTGACACTTGCACCGTTTAGGTTTACTGAAGTACGATAAGTATTTTATGACAACAGAATTAGTATAATATCGGATACAATATAAAGAAAGTTGAAAAAGTTATGGGATTTTTAACAACACATGTTCTTGATACGGCTCACGGGTGTCCTGCTGAAAATGTGCGTATTGGAATGTACAGAGTGTCCAATAATATAACCGAGCATTTACTGGATGCGGTAACAAATGAAGATGGCCGTTGCGAAAATCCAGTATTGAAGGACGATGAGTTTGCTGTCGGAACTTACGAATTACATTTTTATATTGGAGATTATTTCAAAGATAAGGGTATGGATTTGGTGGCCCCAAATTTTCTTGATATTATACCTGTCCGTTTCGGCATTAGTTTGCCGGAGGAACATTATCATATACCTCTGCTTGTTTCGCCGTTTTCATATTCGACCTATCGTGGCAGTTAGGTTTATCAGAGGTTTTTCTTTCAATGATTGATATAGCATACGCAGAATGGCTCGAGCTTGGATTTAGGTGGCTGCATTTGATTGCTGGTATCGCATGGATAGGATCTTCTTTTTATTTTATGTTTTTGGATTACAGCTTACAGCCTGATGAGAATCTACCAGCTGGTGTAAAGGGCGCATCGTGGAATGTCCACGGCGGTGGATTTTACTTTATGCAGAAATACACCGTTGCACCTGAAAAAATGCCAGACGTGCTTCATTGGTTTAAGTGGGAGGCATATTTCACATGGATTTCAGGCTTTTCGCTGATTATTATTATATACTATTGGGGTGCGGAGACTTTTTTGATCGATAAAGAAATCATGGATCTTACGCAATGGCAGGCAATTGGAATGAGTGTGGGCTCCTTTATCCTCAGTTGGATAGTTTATGACCGTTTCTGTAAGGCTCCTGTGGGAAAAAATGATATTGCCCTCTCTATTGTTGTTTTTTTGCTTATTTTATTGGCGGCCTATGGTTTTACCCATGTCTATAGTGGCCGCGGTGCTTTTGTTCATGTTGGAGCTGTGGTTGGAACCATCATGGTAGCAAATGTTTTTTTAGTGATCATTCCCAATCAGCGGATTGTGGTTAAGGCATTGATTGAGGGTGAGGAACCAGCTGCCCATCTCGGTGCAGAAGGAAAGCAACGGTCAACTCATAATAACTACCTTACATTACCCGTGTTATTAATGATGATTAGCTCTCATTTTCCCATGATTTTTTCCAACAAACACTCATGGCTCGTCGTTGGTTTGGTTATTATTGTTGGCGGAATTATCCGTGATTATTTTAATGCAAAGAATCAGGGCAAGGATGGTAAACGGCTCATGTGGCAGTGGCCAGCAGCGGCGATCTTTATGGCTATTCTTATAGTGTTTATAAGCTATAACGAGGAGGTTAAAGTTGCCGAAGATGATCAGATGGGGTCAACAGACGTTTTAGCAATAATTCAAACCCATTGTGTTTCATGTCATGCGGCAAAACCATCTGATAACGATATTGGAAATGCTCCGGGTGGTGTTAGGCTTGAAACTCTAGCGGACATTAAGAAATACAGATCCAAGATAATGAAACAATCTGTATTAACTAAGGCCATGCCGCTTGGGAATAAAAGTGGGATGACGGAAAAAGAACGTAAAGGTGTTGGCGATTGGATTAAGCGCGGAATGCCGTGACAGAAATAAGGGCGTAATCACAATGACTGGTCAAATACCAAGATTGGAGTTGGAAGGGATAAGTAAGGCCTATCCCGGAGTAGTCGCTAACGAAAATGTTAGTCTTAAAATTATGCCAGGGGAAATTCATGCGTTACTTGGAGAAAATGGTGCGGGTAAATCAACTTTAGTCAAATTTATATACGGTGTTCAGACTGCAGATTCTGGCAGTTTTAAATGGGAAGGTCAGGAGTTCGCCGTCGCCAATCCAAGTATGGCACGCAAACTAGGTATTGGTATGGTATTTCAGCATTTTTCCTTATTTGATGCTTTGTCTGTAGAAGAAAATATAGCGATAGGTATTTCTCCCGAACTTGCAGGTGATAATCTTGGTCGACAAATTCGTGATGTCTCCCGGCAATACGGTCTTCCTCTGGATCCTGATCGTTTTGTTCACACACTTTCGGTTGGTGAGCGACAGCGGATCGAGGTGGTTCGTTGTTTATTGCAAAATCCAAAATTATTAATCATGGATGAGCCAACCTCAGTTTTAACACCCCAGGAGGTTGCTGAGCTTTTTAAAACGCTACGACGATTATCTGAAGAGGGTGTCTCCATACTTTATATCAGCCATAAACTTCAGGAGATAAAGGATCTGTGCCACGTGGCTACAATTATGCGTATGGGCAGGGTCGTTGATAGTTGTATTCCATCAGAAGAAAGCCCGCTTAGTATGGCTGAGATGATGATGGGCGCCAATTTAGTTAGCCCTGAGAAACCAGAAAAATCCGTTCACGGGGGCCCTCATTTGGTCGTTAAAAATCTAAGTCTTCAGTCTGACCATCAGCATGGAGTTGATCTCAAAAATATTAATTTGGAAGTTTGTAAAGGGGAAGTTGTTGGTATAGCTGGAATTGCTGGTAATGGTCAGATTGAAGTTATGGAAATATTAACCGGTGAAGTTCTGGTCGAAGATCCTAACTCAGTGTTGATTGGTGAGATATGTGTTGGTTGTGAAGGACCAAAATTTAGACGTAATGCTGGTCTGGGTTTCGTGCCGGAAGAACGACTTGGTCATGGTGCAGTGCCCGAAATGTCGCTATGGGAAAACGCCTTTTTGTCAGGTTTTCAGACGATGTGTCTAGTTTCGAGAGGCTTTATTGATGTTCAAGAATCTATAAAATATGCTCTAAGTATCGTTTCTAAATTTAATGTTAAAACGCCTGGTATTAAGCATGCAGCAAACTCGCTTTCCGGCGGTAACCTGCAAAAATTTATTTTTGGCAGGGAAATTCTACAAAACCCGGAAGTGATCGTGGCGTTACAGCCTACCTGGGGTGTGGATGCAGGGTCTGCAGCTTTTATTCGTCAATCCCTTATGGATTTGGCCGCAAAAGGAGCAGCTGTTTTGGTCATAAGCCAAGACTTGCAGGAGTTATTTGAAGTTTCTGACCGTATTGCAGTTATTTACGAGGGCACCGTATCTTCTCCACGGCCAGCAGAGGATATTACCGTTGAGGAAATTGGTTTACTAATGGCGGGTATTAGCTCCGAAGTAGAGTTGGGACTGACCGCCGATGCTTAGATTAGAACTACGCGGTGAGATGTCCCAACCAATGGTTTACTTGTCACCAATCTTTGCTGTTATACTGACTTTCATTGCGGGTATTATTATGTTTACTTTTTTGGGCGTCGATCCTGTCAAGGCAATCATAACGTTCTTTATCACGCCCTTGAACTCGTTGGATGGATTAGCGGAGCTATTTGTCAAAGCGACACCTTTAGTTTTGATTGCGGTTGGTTTATCCTTCGGCTTTCAGGCAAATATTTGGAATATAGGAGCCGAAGGTCAGTTGACTATCGGTGCGCTGGCCGGTGGTGGTGTTGCACTTTTGTTTTTCAATGTTGATACACCATTTTTAATGCCGGCTATGCTTGTTTCGGGTGTATTAGGTGGGATGGCCTGGGCGGCAATCCCAGCTATACTTAAAACCAAATGTGGGACCAATGAAATTCTTACAAGTTTAATGCTGACTTATGTTGGTTTGCTTGTGCTGAGTTATCTCATTCATGGACCCTGGAAAGATCCTGATGGACAAAATTTTCCAGAATCCCGTTTGTTCCATGATGCCGCACTTATCCCTATTATTCTGGATGAAACACGGCTTCATCTAGGGTGGATTATTGCTTTGTTTGGTGTGGCAGTTGCCTGGGTTATTATGACACGTCATATGATTGGATTTCAAATCCGTGTAATTGGTTTGGCGCCGATGGCAGCCCGATTTGCCGGTTTTAAAGAAAAACATATTATTTGGATGACACTTATGATCAGTGGCGGTGCCGCAGGTCTTGCTGGAACAATCGAAGTGTCAGGCCCAGTGGGACAGATTATTCCGGTTATTTCACCTGGATATGGCTTTACCGCCATTATTGTTGCCTTCCTGGGTCGGCTTCACCCAGTTGGTTGCCTGTTTGCGGGTCTTCTGATGGCATTAACCTATTTAGGTGGTGATAATGCGCAGATTGAGATGAATTTGCCAAATGCAGTGACAGGTGTCTTTCAAGGCATGCTGCTTTTCTTTCTTTTAGCGTGTGATGTATTGGTGCGTTATCGGTTTCGGATTGGCAGTTTAACAAAAGCGACAGGTGGGGCTAATTTATAATATGGGTGATTGGTTAGTTCCTGCATTATTGACGATCATTACCGCCTCAACACCCCTGGTATTTGCGGCTGTTGGTGAGGTTGTCGTTGAAAAATCTGGTGTTTTGAATCTCGGGATTGAGGGCATGATGATTGTTGGCGCAATTTCAGCCTTTGCTGTTGGCGTCACAACTGGTAGTGCGACGCTTGCTATTTTTGCTGGTGCCATCGGTGGGGCTGCCGTGGCCTTTATATTTGGATTTTTAACACTCAATTTACTAGCGAACCAAGTGGCGGCTGGACTGGCACTTACCATCTTCGGTTTGGGGTTTTCCGCGCTTTTAGGCCATGGGTTTGTTGGTAAGACTTTCCCGGGGCTTCCGAAGCTTGAAATTCCCATCATCAGCGAGATACCTTTTATTGGACCATTATTATTTGGCCATGATATTTTGGTATATGGTTCGGTAATCATCGTAATATCTACAACTTATATGCTTAATAAAACACGAGTTGGTTTATTGATACGTGCTGTTGGTGAGAACCATGATGCGGCGCATTCGATTGGTTATTCTGTAAACAAAATTCGAATGGCCTGCGTTTTATTTGGTGGCGCGATGGCAGGTCTTGGGGGAGCGTATTTGTCGCTTGCATATACCCCACTTTGGGTGGAAGGTATGACTTCTGGTCGCGGTTGGATAGCTTTAGCCTTGGTGGTTTTTGCATCTTGGAAAGCGTGGCGAGCTTTTTTAGGAGCTTACCTATTTGGTGGAATTACAATTATACAATTACATGCGCAAGGATTTGGCGTGGAAATTGCCCCTGAATTCCTGTCTATGCTGCCCTATCTTGCGACGATAGTGGTTCTTGTTCTTATATCACGGGATAGTTCTCGGGCAAAACTTAACGCTCCTGCTTGTCTGGGTAGGAGTTTTCACGAGGCAGGCTGATTTTATGGTTCAACATTTTATTGGAGGTAAAACATGATTTCAAAAAAAATAATATTGGGGGCGCTTTTGTCAGCTGTCATGGCTGTTGGTGCTACCGTCGGACAAGCAGCAGATAAAAGGACCAAAGTTGGTTTTGTTTATGTTGGTCCTATTGGGGATCATGGCTGGTCCTATCAACATAATGTTGGACGGTTGGCGGTCAACAATGCTTTTGGCGATAAGGTAAAGACGACTTATGTGGAGTCGGTGCCGGAGGGGGCCGACGCTGCGAGGGTCATTACTAAACTTGCTCGCTCAGGGCATAAGCTTATTTTTACGACGTCGTTTGGTTATATGAACCCGACGTTAAAGGTAGCTAAGCGTTTCCCAAAAGTGAAATTTGAACATGCAACTGGCTTTAAACGATCTAAAAATCTTGCGACTTATTCAGCGCGTTTTTATGAAGGACGGCACGTTGCAGGTTTGATCGCGGGAAAGATGACAAAGTCGAATGTTATCGGTTACGTTGCCTCTTTTCCAATCCCAGAAGTAATCAGGGGCATTAATGCAACGTTTCTGGCCGCTCGTTCGGTGAACCCAAAAGTAAAAATTAAAATAATTTGGGTGTCTACCTGGTTCGATCCAGGTAAAGAAGCTGATGCAGCTAAGGCCTTAATTGCTCAAGGTGCTGATGTAATTATGCAGCATACTGATTCTCCTGCACCGCTACAGCAAGCCCAGAAAAATAAAGTGTGGGCGGTCGGCCAGGCATCCAATATGGCTGCTTTTGGTCCTAAGGCCCAGTTGACAGCTATTATTGATGACTGGAATGCGTACTACATTCAGCGGACTAAAGCTATGTTGGATGGGACCTGGAAATCCCAAGATGTTTGGGGGGGGTTTAAATCAGGTATGGTTAAGATGGCTCCTTATAATAAAGCTATTCCAGCAAATGTAGTGGCAATGGCAGAAAAGGCTAAAGAAGGTATCTTTAACGGTACGGTTCATCCATTTACCGGGCCAATTAAGGATCAAAAAGGTAAAATTCGTGTCCCAGCAGGTAAAACTGCTGACGATGGTATGCTTGCAGGTATGAATTTTTATGTTGAAGGCATCGACGCCACTATGCCCAAATAGGCGTCTGATTATTCAGATTTAAATTGCAGGATCTGGTCGATATGCCGGGTCCTGCAGTTTGATTAAAAGGTGATATGTCGATGAACACTGACGTAGGCTCCTCGCTTGCGCTTAAGGGGCGAATTTTAACTTTTAATGATTCGCCCCATAATTATGACTATTGGGAATCTGGTTGTGTCTTAATTGAAGGTGGTTTTATCACTTCAGTTGGTGATGCGAGCTTAGTCGAAGTTCCAAATGATGTCCGTATCATCGATCATGGTGAAGATCTTATTTTGCCAGGCTTTGTTGACGGTCATGTGCATTACCCACAAATGAATGTTATTGCATCGTTTGGTGCAAAACTAATTGATTGGCTTAATACCTTCACATTTCCCGAGGAAGCTAAATTCTCGGATAAATCTTATGCGTCTGCTGCAGCAAAGTTTTTTTTAAGTGAAGCGCTCAGAAACGGGTATACCACCAGCGCAGTATTTTGCACTGTCCACCCTCAGTCGGTTGAAGCGTTTTTCACTGAAGCGGAAAGACTGGGTCTTCGTATGATTGCCGGTAAAGTCCTAATGGATCGCCATGCTCCGAAAAGTTTGCTGGATACTGCTCAAACATCTTATGATCAATCCAAGGAATTAATTGACAAATGGCATAACAAGAATAGGGCACTTTATGCGATTACGCCACGATTTGCACCGACGTCAACACCTGAGCAACTTGAAGTTTCTGGCGCACTTTACAGAGAAAGCGAAGGCGTCTATGTACAGTCACATGTTTCTGAAAATGTTGATGAAATCTCTTGGGTTGCAGAGCTTTTCCCGCAAGCTACTTCCTATTTAGACGTTTATAATGGATTTGACTTATTGGGTCCGCGTACACTTTATGGGCATGGAGTACATTTTTCTGACGCCGATATTGAAATGGTGAAGGATACGGATACATCAATTATCCACTGTCCAACATCAAATCTTTTTTTGGGTAGTGGCTTGTTTGAATTTCAGAAATTTAAAGATGTTGGCGCTCGGGTCGCATTAGGTACGGATGTCGGCGGAGGCACTTCACTGTCGCCATTTGCGACAATGAAGGCGGCCTACGAAATAGCTCAATTTCGCAACTATTCCTTAACACCGTTTGAGGCATTTTATCTGCTGACACTTGGCGGTGCAGAAGCGTTACATCTTGGGGATAAAATTGGTCGTATTGCGCCAGGATACGAGGCTGATTTAACTGTTGTTAATTTGACGTCCACTGAAATTATAAGTAACCGTATGAAACAATCTAATGAATTAGCTGAAATATTATTTTCGCAAATTATCATGGCCGATGACCGGGCTATTCGGACTACCTACGCTAACGGCAAGCAAGTTTACAAGAGTGACGAGGAAGCATAATGCTTGAACCAGTGGGCTACTTTTTATGGAGGGACAGTATGCTTGTTTCAATTTATTTATATTAGATTTTCTGAATATAATGTTTAAGTGATTGACGAACAAATTGTTTATTTTATAAAATTTTATTACAATTTTGTATATAGTATTTTGAGGCTTTTTGTCATAACATTATTTGGTTTGATAAATTGTTTAATTAATAAGACAGGCATCATTTTGTGTTATTTTTAATGATATTTTAACAGGAGGTATAGAATGGCGGACCAATCATCAAAGGCGGATTTACAAAATCCGGATTATACACCACCACTCAGTCAGGCCATCCCATTAGGCATCCAACATGTACTGGCGATGTTTGCTGGTAACGTGACAGTGCCGCTTTTAATTGCGTTTGCTGCGGGTGGCCCTCAGCTCATTTCTCCATTGGTGCAAATAGCGCTTGTGGCTGCTGGTGTGGCAACCCTTATTCAGACTATAGGAATAGGCCCAATTGGAGCTCGTCTTCCTGTTGTTCAAGGAACTAGTTTTGCTTATGTCGGTATTTTGATTGGTGCTTTAAAAAGTGGAGCAACATTGGCAGCTGTTTTTGGCGCTTCTTTGATAGGTGGTTTATTCCAGATGATTTTGGGATTTTTCATTCCCCAGATACGTAAATATATTCCACCTTTAGTTTCGGGAGTTGTGGTGTTGACCATTGGGTTTACCCTACTTCCTGTCGGTATAAAATACTCTGCTGGTTGCGGAGCATTTCCTAACCCAGCATCATGGTGTCAAGGCGGATTTGGGAGCCTTTCGAATTGGGGAATGGCTTTATTTGTCATCATAGTAACGCTCCTTATGCGTACTCAAATGAAAGGAATTTGGTCTGCTGCTTCCATATTTTTTGGTTTGGTAGTGGGCTACGTTGTAGCTATTCCATTTGGAATGGTTAATGCTGGGAAAATCGCCGCAATAGGAAAGGCCGATTGGTTTGGAATGCCGGGTCAATATTTATTTACCCTAGATTTTACAAGTCCGGCTGCCATTAGTTTGATTGGCCTGATGATTATTATGGCATTTATCACTACAATTGAAACCGTTGGTGATATTTCAGGAATCACAATGGGTGGTGCAGACCGAGAGCCGACAGACGCTGAACTTAAAGGTGGTATAATGGCTGATGGTCTAGGGTCTGCTGTTGTCTCATTGTTTGGTGGCCTACCTAATACATCTTATAGTCAAAACGTCGGTTTGGTTTCATATACCAAAGTGATGAGCCGCCATGTGGTTACTATTGGTGCTATATTCTTAATATTGGCCGGTCTGGTGCCAAAATTAGGCGCTTTAGTTGCTGCTATGCCATCCCCAGTTCTTGGTGGTGCATCTGTTGTCATGTTTGGAATGATTGCGGCGGCGGGGATGAAGCTTGTAGGGCAGTCAGGTTTTAGTGCTAAAAACATGGTTATAGTGGCAATCTCTCTCGGCCTTGGACTGGGTATTTGGCAAGTCAATCAACTTGCTGGTTTGGCGAAGTATGGCCCTATTCCTTCTGCAAATTTTGCAGATTGGACGATACCATTATTAGTATCAGGTATCGTAGTTTCAGGATTAACAGCTGCTATACTAAATTTAGTCATGCCGGATGATGATTAATATTCGTAAATAAACTTAAATATTAGGTGATGAAAACCCCCAGTCACAATATTTGGCTGAGGGTTTTTTTTAAAGCAGTGATCGGCTCAATTTATCTTTGTGGCTGCTTCATTTTACCATCCCACCGTGGTACGGTATCAACCGTAATATTGAACTGATCAAGTACACGCATAACGATGTGGTCTACCATGGCCTCTATCTTTTTAGGATGATTATAAAAAGCCATCATCGGTGGCGCGATGCTAACGCCCATGCGCGCGAGTTTCAGCATGTTTTCCAGATGAATTTGATTGAGTGGTGTTTCACGAGCCACTAATACCAGCTTTCGCTGTTCTTTGATGATTACATCTGCGGCACGGTGGATCAGATGGGTGCCCTGTCCACTTGAGATAGAGGCAAGGCTTGCCATTGAACACGGAATTACAACCATACCTTCTGTGCGGAATGAGCCTGAAGAAACGGCAGCTCCCATATCTCCAGGACCATAATAGACATCAGCCATTGCTGTAACTTGGTCGTAGGTATAACTGGTCTCATGTTCGAGTGTCTGTTGCCCCCACTTGCTGATAATTAAATGTGTTTCAACGTTGGTTCCATTCAATATTTCCAGTAGTCGAACGCCTAGAATTGAACCTGTTGATCCGGTTATACCAATAATAATTTTTTTCATAAAAATACCATAAATTTTAAACTCTTGCGCCTTTTCCTCCGGCACTCGGTTTGGTTGTGGTTTTGGATCCCTCAAAATTCATGCCGAATTTTTCCGGAGGGTTGGGACCCCACAAATAGAAACCAACATCCATAGGCCAATCTCTCGGTGTCCAGGCTGCGTCATCGGCGATGTAATCCATATCTGCAAAATATTCACATAGACCTTCATGTGGGTCGCGTATATACCAAAAGAAGTTGGATCCCAAGGCATGACGGCCTAGTCCCCAGCCATTACGGTAGCCTTTCTCAAGCATTCCTTGACCACCAAGGCCTACATGGTCAATGTTATCAACCTCAAAGCTTGCATGATGAAAACCGGTTCTATCAGTTTGAAGGAAGCCAACGGTATGGTGGTCGCTTCCACCAGGTGGTCGTAAAAAGGCAATTAAACCTTCACTGGAGTCTGTTAATATTAGGCCCATTACATTTGTATAAAAGGCTATTTTTTTTTCAAGGCTTGTCGTAAATTCCACCATGTGACCAAGCCTATGTGGTTCAGGCTTTGTCTCATATGAAATACTGCCCTTTTTATTTACACGGTCATAATGACCTGGACCATTCGCCTGAAAGGCTTCGTGAGGGATTGAGGGTGTTAAACCACCCTTGGAAGGAGCGGGATCGCTGATATTAACGTTATAAATATCCCCTTCAAAATCCTCAAACCAGATGCCGTCGTATGGCACATCTTTTGGGCAGTCTATTTCTTTGGCAAGATTACTTTTATCAATATTACTCTTAATAGTTATCAATCCTTCTTCATCAGCACCGTAAGAGAGGTGATGAAGTTTGCGCTCAGAACCCTCGGTTAAAACAATTTGATCTTGTTCGCGACCAACACAACGCATGATTGCCCGGTTTTCAATTTCTTCACCGATCAGTCCAAAATCTTCATAGAATTTTTGCTGTACCGGAACATCTGGAATAATGAGGCCCATATGATGAAAATGTTTTACACTCATTCTAATTCTGTCCTCGCATTATAGTTCAATTTAAATCAAGACGATCAGCAACATTACGAATTTCTGAAAGTAGCGGATTTCTGTGTTTGCTGACAATCCCTTTATTTTTTATCACTTTTCCTAAGTTAACTAAATAATTTTTATAAAATATGGCTGAGTCGATTATTTTATATGACCTGAATAGATAATGTGCAAAATTTATCGTCTCTCAGAAATAAGTTAATTTAAGGGAGACCTATTTTTGTATTAAGCGGCCTAATACAGATTGACTTTCTTACGACATACGTTTAACGATAGGTGAGATGGTTTACTTCAATATCAAGTGAAAAAAGGGAATAAGGTTCACTAGTTTACGAGAAAGTAATTCCTTAGCTGCCCCCGCAACTGTGAGCATTTCGCGAGCCAGACACTGCCATCACAAATGAACACGGAGGGTGATATGAGTGAAACGAAAACTTTACAGAAAACCGCTAAAATAAATACTTTATCCGATAGATTGGTAGTGGCTTTATTGGGCGGCTTAATGGGTACATTTATTTTGCTAGGTGTTGGCTTCGCCAGTGCGAACCTGATCCACAATGCTACACATGATGCCCGGCATGTTAATTCCTTTCCCTGTCATTAGGTCAAACTAATGTTGCAACGTTTACTCCTTACGGGGCTATTGTCCGGGGCTATTGCTGGTATCGTACTGACAATAGCACATTTGACTTTAGTGCAACCGCTTATTGTAAAAGCTGAAATTTTTGAAAAGAGTTTGAATGCGCCTGCGGTGAACGTTAGGCATGTTCACCAGGCGGGGTTCGCTCATATTCATGAGGGTGGAAACGTTCCGCATCTTCATAAAAAAAATTTCCATATCCATGCTGAAGGCACCGCACATGTTCATCCGAATACGAAAAAGGGACACACTCACGCGGAGCAAATAAAGACGGTTAAACAGGACCATGGTGTGCATTCGCATATTGAAAATGTGTGGTCGCCTCAAGATGGCATTGAACGCTCGTTATACACGTTGGCTGCAAATATTTTAACGGCCATTGCTTTTGGTCTGTTGTTAGTATCTGGTTATACCGTGTACGGTGGTTCGGTGACGCTCCTTCAAGGTTTTTTCTGGGGTGTTGCTGGTTTTTCTTGCTTCACATTTTTGCCAGGATTAGGGCTACCCCCTGAATTGCCAGCTTCAGTTTCTGGCGATTTATTAGCTCGTCAAATTTGGTGGCTCGGAACGGCTGCATTGAGTGTTGCTGGCCTGTCATTTCTCGTTTTTGGTTACTCAAATGCCTGGCGGGCAGTTGGCCTTCTTTTATTAATCATTCCACACGCCATAGGAGCGCCCCACCCAGTCGCAGGTGCAGTTGGGGCCTCCCCACCTGAATTAGCGGCGCATTTTGTTATGGTCTCCTTATTTGCATCAGCTATCATGTGGTCAGTTTTAGGTGTTGCGGCGGCTTTTTTGTTTGATAGATTTTTGGTTGAGGATCCAACAAGCTATTCAAGGACTTCTGCAAATTAACAGTTAGAAATTAGATGAAATCAAAAAACTAGAGGATTTTATCAAGTTTGTGACAGACACTGAACCTATGTTAAGGCAGAGGCTTTTAAGATACATATCTGGCGTTTTGATACCCAAAAAAACATGTACACCGGCGCAGATGACTAAAGAATGTGCTTGTGCTTATACCAGGCTGCGATATAGGTCTGTTTTTAGCTCAATCAACAGGATCATTACTGACACATCCCCTTTATGAGAGATTAATTTGATTGTGATTTTGTCACCTAAGAAACTCTAAAATAATTAACTTTTTTTTGTTACAGTAGCTTCCTCGAAGGTCGCCATACCATTATGGCAGGCAACTGCGCTACGCAAAATTCCGACAGCTAAAGCTGCTCCTGACCCCTCACCAAGCCGCATACCGAAATCAAACAATGGTATTTTATTAATTTTTTCAAGGAGATGTCGATGGCCGGGCTCGGCTGAGACATGTGCTACCATACAATGATCTAATGCATAAGCATCTAATGAATGTAATGTGGCGGCCGCGGCACAAGTAACATACCCATCTAACAAAACAGGTATTCGCGAAAGGCGTGCAGCTATAATAGCACCGCATATTGCGGCCATTTCGCGGCCACCCAGGCAACGCAATATTTCAAGGCCATCTACTAGAACGGCCTTATGCAGTATAACGCTTTCTCTTACGATTCTTATTTTATTATCGAGCTCTTTACCTTCTATGCCAGTACCAGGTCCGACCCAATCAGCAGCTTCGCCGCCATAAAGTGCATGGCAAATTGCTGCTGAGGCAGTTGTATTACCTATACCCATTTCTCCGATACATAGAACATCTACTCCCACATCTGGACCGGACATTCCAAAAGCTACAGCTTCGGCGCAATCTCCATCATCCATCGCCGGTTCTCGAGAGAAGTCACGGGTTGGGATTTCAAGAGCTGCTTCCATCACCTTGAGCTCGATATCAAAAACTTTACAAATTTGATTTATGGCAGCTCCCCCATTTTGGAAATTTGATATCATTTGTTGATTTACTTCTGGTGGAAAAGCAGAAACATTTTGTGACGTTATACCATGCGAGCCGGCAAAAATAATGGTTCTTGGTAAATTAATTTGTGCGGGATGTTTACCTTGCCATCCAGCCAACCATTCAGCTATTTCTTCTAGTCGCCCCAGGGAGCCTTTTGGTTTGGTGAGTTGAGGTTCTCGTAATCGGGCTGCTGCCATGGCTTCCTCATCTGGTCCCGGGAAACTTTGAGTTAATTCTCTAATTGCATCTAACGTTGTGACAGGGTTTTTTTCCATTACGTATTTCCGTCGTATTTAGAAATTGTTTGAGTATATTAAACTAGAATCATAACGTGTCATATAACGCGGATAGGATGTGCGAAAGCAATTTTTTTTAAGGGGCTTACTTTGGCTAAAAAAAAAGAAAATACTGATAATCAAGATGATCGTGATGTAAGTGTATCGCAAGAAAAAATTCTTGACGAAGAATTAGCAGATAATTCTGATTTAATAGGGCGAATAAAATATAACGTAAACAAACAGGGCTGGTTTTCGGATCTAAAAATCTGTTTTTGCGTATTAACACGACTGCCTGTGTACATAGGTATCTCGCCCGAAGATTTCTCTATTTCTAACGCATCTAGGTTTTTCCCTATTGTTGGGGCTTTTATCGGTTTATTAGCATCTGTAGTTTTATGGATTGGCAGTTGGTTTGGGTTTTCACCGAATCTGCTGGCATTATTTGCTTTACTTACAATCACGCTTGTAACTGGAGCACTGCATGAGGATGGATTGGCGGATACGTTTGATGGTCTTGGTGGTGGGATAACGCGAGATCAG
The DNA here is from genome assembly GCA_012960465.1 of Rhodospirillales bacterium. GTDB lineage: Bacteria > Pseudomonadota > Alphaproteobacteria > Rhodospirillales > UBA2165 > TMED23. Next base: position 27,407 of record DUBF01000148.1, read on the forward strand.
AAACTAAAAATTATGCGCGATAGTCAAATAGGAAGCTATGGTGTAATGGCCTTGCTTTTTAGTTTTGGTTTACGCTGGGCTGCATATGCCGAAATAACTGAACTAGGGTTTAGTATTATATTGTCTGCGTTAATTGCTACTGCAGCTGGTTCGCGTGCGGCTTTACCAGTCATTATGCATTTAATTCCGGTTGCTCGTGAGGATGGTTTGAGTGCTAGTGCTGGCAAGCCGAGCCTTGATCGTGCCATTACAGCTTTATTAATTGGTATAGGTTGTCTGCTGTTTTTATTAGGCTTTAGAGTTAGTATCGTCGCTTTGGGTATGTCCATCTTGGTTGCTAGCCTTTTCGTCTATTTTGTAGCAACCCGCATAGGAGGTCAAACTGGCGATGTTTTAGGTGCAGCTCAACAGATAACCGAGATAACAATATTATTGGCAATTATTATGGTAGGTATGGAATGACTTCAACGCGTTGGTGGTGGGTGCGTCACGCCCCCTCTGCGGGGCTACCTGGGATCATTCATGGTCAAGATGATGTTGATGCTGACCTTACTGACCACACGGCAATTGAGGACCGTATAGCTATGTTGCCAAAAGACGCAGTTTGGTTGACGAGTGGATTGCCTAGAACTGTGCAAACAGCAGTAGCGCTAGGGGCAGCCAACTGTCGAATAGTAACGGAGTTAATGGAGCAAGATTTTGGCGATTGGAATGGCAAAAGTTGGAGCGATCTTAGAGATAATCAAACTCGAAATTTCTGGATGAATTTTGCAACCGAGGCACCGCCTGGCGGCGAGAGTTTTGTGCATATGATGGACAGAGTTTCGCATACCATAGCAGAACTATCTTTGGAATACGAAGGTCGAGATATCATAGCAGTCGCACATGCTGGTACAATTCGTGCAGCCTTAACAATGGCATTGAATTTATTCGCAAAATCAGCTTTAACCTTTCAATTGGATAATTTATCAATTACCGAGATTGAGAATATTCCCGGTGGCGACTTGAGAGCTTGGTGTGTTCACGGAATTAATCGCTAATCGATTATTAGTATTCCAACATCTAAATGCTAGCCTTATCGGAGCTCCGACAGCATAATACGGATCGTAGATTTGGGTGCTTCAGGCTCTGTTAATTTTGATGTTAGGGATCTTGGGGAAAAATCCCAAGTAAGTTAGTTATGGTAGTGTGTCATCATTTAGAGCTCTTATGAAAAATATATCGAGAAGATATTCTCGTTTAAATGGCTGCGTTTGTCATGGGTGAACCTTTAAACTTAAAACAGTCCGGTTTTACCCTAGTACTTGGGGGCCAGCGTTCGGGCAAAAGTTTTTTTGCTGAGCAACTTATCGAAAAGGTTGGTGGAGGAATTTATGTAGCCACCTCTGAATCCCATGATGGTGAAATGGCATCGCGGATATTAATCCATCAGGAACGCCGGGGTGATTTGTGGCAAACCATTGAGGAACCAATATTATTAGTCCAGACGCTCTTATCTTTAAAAGGCCGCCGGAAGCCTGTTTTAGTAGATTGTTTGACGTTGTGGTTAACAAATATAATGTTACTTAATAAGAATATTGAGACAGAAATAGACGATTTGTGTGCATTGGCTGAGAATATAGATTTTCCCGTTGTTTTTGTTTCTAATGAGGTTGGTCAAGGAATTATACCAGATAACGCTTTAGCGCGACAATTTGCCGATTGGGCTGGTAAAATGAACCAGAAGATTGCTACTGTTTCTGATAATGTTATTTTTATGACCGCGGGAATTTCTCAAATACTAAAATAAGGAATAATAATGGCTTTAGAGACTAAAGTACCTGTTACTGTGATAACTGGCTTTTTAGGGGCGGGGAAAACTAGTTTGATCCGCCATATGTTGGAGAATGCTGGTAGCAAGAAACTAGCTTTAATCATTAATGAATTTGGTGATCTTGGTATTGATGGTGATATTCTAAAAGGTTGTGGTGACGAGACTTGTTCTGAAGAGGATGTTTTGGAGCTGACGAATGGCTGTATCTGTTGTACCGTTGCCGATGATTTTATACCAACCCTTGAAAAGTTGTTAAATCGGGAGGAACGTCCAGATCAAATCGTGATTGAAACCTCTGGTTTAGCGTTGCCCAAGCCTCTTATAAAGGCGTTCCAATGGCCAGAGATCCGATCTCGGACAACCGTCGATGGAGTGATTACTGTTGTTGATGGGCCAGCTGTAAACTCTGGATTGTTTGCTAATGACCCTGATTTAATTAAAAAGCAACGAGAAGCTGACCCATCGCTAGACCATGAGAACCCTTTAGAAGAAGTTTTCAACGACCAGTTAGCTTGTGCGGACATGGTGATTGTAAGCAAGTCTGACATGCTTGATGAAAAAAATTTAACAGATGTTTTAACACTTATAAATAAAAATTCTAGAACTTCGGTAGAAGCCATTCCTGTGGTTCATGGCCGACTTGATCCAAAAGTAATATTGGGTGTTGGGGCCGCTGTCGAAGATGAGGTGGATACTCGACCGTCCTGCCACGATGACGAAGAAGATCATGAGCATGATGACTTTGATACTATTACGGTCAACATTTCTGCAGCATGCGTACCCATCGATACTGTTAATCGAGTTAAACTTGCTCTTGATCAAGAGGGGGTTCTTCGGATTAAAGGTGTTACAGAAATCCGGGGTAAGGAAGCCCGGTTGGTAATCCAGGGTGTTGGTGGTCGTGTTGATTATTATTATGATCGACCATGGAACTTGAGCGAAAGCCGTAATAGTCAATTAGTTGTTATTGGATTAAAAGGTTTTGACTGTGATGCCGTCGAAACAATTCTGAAGAACTAAGAGGTAGTATGCATCTACTTGTCACCCAACCTGGAGAAATTAATGACGGTGGCCAGGCAGTGGACCTTGGACAATCGTCTGGCGACATTATATTTTTGTCGTCAGCAGCCAGCGATTTAGCAATATTAGCTGAACAGCATAAAACGTATAACTATCCGACTCTTAGGCTCGCTAATTTAATGCAGCTTAGCCATAACATGTCGGTGGACTTGTATATAGAGAATACAATTATTGGGGCTAAGATAGTAATTATTCGGTTACTTGGGGGGCTGGGTTATTGGTCTTACGGGATTGAACAAATCAGGATTACATGTCTGAAGTATCATATAAAATTTGCCGTTGTACCGGGTGATGCCGCTCCAGATCCAGAATTAATAGAACAATCTACTTTGGAGCCTGAGGCCTGCCATCGAATATGGCAGTATTGTGTGCAAAGTGGGCCAGATAATATTCGCAGTCTATTGGATTATTCAAGTTCATTAATTGGCAAAGAAGTTATGTGGCGTGAACCTGTGTCGTTATTACATTCTGGTGTGTATTGGCCTTTAATCTCTAATCCGGACTTAGCACAAATCAGTGATAAATGGGTTAAAGAGTATCCCGTGGTTGCAATTGTATTTTATCGTTCTCTCCTGCAAACTTCCGATCTTGATCCTATAGATGTATTGATCGAACGGCTACAGTCTCAGAATATTAATCCCCTGCCCATTTTTGTTGGAAGTTTGAAAGATCTTATTTCCGCAGAGATCGTTAGAAAGCTGATCAAAGAAACGCGCCCTGCTGTTATTTTAAATTGTACTGGTTTTGCAGTGTCTTCACCGGGTAGTGCTATCTTCGATACGCCCTTCCTCCTGGCTAATTGTCCTGTTTTTCAAGTTATACTATCGGGAGGGACATTTACAGAGTGGCAGGAAGGCACGCGCGGCTTGTCGCCAAAAGATCTCGCGATGAATGTAGCTCTCCCTGAGGTCGATGGACGCCTCATAACACGAGCAATCTCGTTTAAAAAATCGCAGAAATTTGATAAATCAACGGAAGTTACGGTTATTAAACATGAGGCAGTTCAGTCACGTATAGATTTTGTGGTAGCGCTTGCTGCATCTTGGGCACGTTTGCGTTCTGTTAAAGTTGCTGAGAAGCGGATAGCTTTAGTCGTAGCAAATTACCCAAATAAAGATGGTCGCCTTGGCAATGGAGTGGGACTTGATACGCCAACCAGTATTGGCGTTGCTCTCGAACGTATGATTAAGGAAGGTTATACGCTTGGTCCAAATGTGCCTACCACAAGTAAAGAAATAATGGGTCGATTGATGGCGGGGCCAACAAATGCCGCGGGTAAGCGGATCGGAGGCGAGTTATTCTCTTTGGTTGATTACCAAAATTTCTATAAAACGCTGCCCACGCCTGTTCAAGGTGATATATTGAAGCGCTGGGGTAAGCCAAACGATGATCCTTTTTTCTCAAACGGGAACTTTATTTTGCCTGCACATATTTTCGGCAATGTTATATTAGCTGTGCAGCCGGCACGTGGCTACAATATTGATCCTACATCATCCTATCATGATCCTGATCTAGTACCACCTCATGGTTATCTCGCATTTTATGCTTGGTTGCGTAACAAAATGAATATCCATGCAATAGTTCATTTTGGTAAACATGGAAACCTTGAATGGTTGCCCGGAAAGGCATTAATGCTGGATAATACCTGCTATCCGGAAATTGTTTTAGGACCGGTACCTCATCTGTATCCTTTTATCGTCAATGACCCTGGTGAAGGTACTCAGGCAAAGCGGAGATCGGGAGCCATTATAATTGATCACTTAACTCCTCCTTTAACGCGAGCCGAAAGTTACGGACCCTTGAGAGATTTAGAGCAACTGATTGATGAGTATTACCAAGCTACCGGTATGGATCCGCGGAGGCTCCAAATATTAGGTGAAGAAATTCTCGTTCTTAGTCGTAGCATTGGCCTTGATAAAGATATTGGGATTAAGAATTCAGATGGTGAGAATGTCGCTTTATCAAAGATAGATAATTATCTCTGCGAGTTGAAGGAAATGCAGATTAGAGATGGTCTTCATATTTTTGGAAACTCACCAACTGGTATTCAAAAGACCGACCTTATGATAGCACTTACTAGGTTGCAGCGCGGGAGTGGTAAGGGTGCGGAGGCCTCGATTATTCGTGCCTTGGCTAAAGATTTGGAGATTAAAGACTTTGACCCGCTTGATTGTGAAATGGGTAACGTTTGGCTGGCTGTTAGACCCAAGGAACTAAAGCGTTATGGGGGAGTGTGGCGTAGCAATGGGGATACTGTAGAACGCCTTGAAATGTTGGCACAGAGTATTCTTATAGGAGAGGTTAATCCAAAACGACACTGGAAAAGGACAAATGCAGTAATCGAATTTATTCAACAAACCCTCGATCCAATTATTTCTGATTGTGGCGAGCAAGAATTGTCTGGTTTGATGAAAGGGCTGGCAGGCTGTTTTGTAGAACCGGGAAGCAGCGGAGCACCAACTCGAGGGCGTTTGGACGTTTTGCCAACAGGTAAAAATTTTTTTTCCATTGACGTTCGAGCTGTTCCGACACCATCAGCTTGGAAGCTTGGTTGGAAATCTGCTACGTTATTGATCGAGCGCCACTTCCAAGAAAACGGCGAATATCCTAGGCGTTTGGCTATAAGTGCATGGGGGACAGCTAATATGCGCACCGGGGGTGATGATATTGCTCAGGCATTAGCCCTAATGGGTGTTCAGCCTGTTTGGGATAAGCAGGCCAATCGAATTACCGGCTTTGAGGTAATGCCGCTGACGGTTCTCGGGCGGCCTCGCGTCGATGTTATATTCAGGATTTCTGGGTTTTTCCGAGATGCGTTTCCTGCACAAGTCGATTTATTAGACTCGGCTGTACGCGCAGTCGCTGCGCAAGATGAGTCAGAATATGATAATCCTCTAGCCGCACAGACAAAAAAAGATTCAGCACTGTTAGTTGCAGGCGGTTCAGACGCTGATGATGCGTTACGCCGTGCAAGTTTTCGTATATTTGGTTCTAAACCAGGGGCGTATGGCGCAGGCCTGCAAACCCTAATTGACGAGCGCTGTTGGGAGAGTGATGAAGATCTTATGCGAGCTTATGTGGCATGGGGTAGCTACGCCTATGGTGATGGTGCAGAGGGAAAGGCTGAGAAAAGCTTGTTCGAGGCGCGGCTCAAGGGTGTGGAAGTAGTTGTTCATAATCAAGATAATCGTGAACACGATCTTTTGGATAGTGATGACTACTATCAATTTGAAGGAGGTATAACAGCAGCAGTTCGAGAACTTTCTGGTCAACAGCCGACCATTTATCACAATGATCATTCAAGACCAGAGTTTCCAAAAATCCGCACGCTTGAGGAAGAAATTGGCCGCGTAGTTCGGGCGAGAGCTGCTAACCCAAAGTGGATAGAAGGCGTGATGCGGCACGGTTATAAAGGAGCCTTTGAGATGGCGGCAACGGTTGACTATCTATTTTCTTTTGCGGTGACGGCTCAAGTTGTAGATCATCATCACTTTGATCAATTATTTGATGCTTATATATTGAATGAGCGTGTGTGCAGTTTTATCGAAGAATATAACACCCCGGCGTTGCGTGAAATTGTCGAACGTTTTGCTGAAGCCATTGAAAGAGGTGTTTGGCACCCGCGATCTAACAGGGTGGGAGACATTTTAGCTCAATTAAAAAGTAAAAATTCAGGGGAACTTGTATGAGTATTGAATTATCTGAAGAAGAAATAAATCAACGAGCTAATGAAAAACGCCGTAAGCACAAGGCGGCAAAAGATAAACTACTAGCAACTAAAACTAAAGAGGGTGGTCTACTGGTCGTCCACACGGGCAAAGGTAAAGGTAAAACGACCGCCGCTATGGGGATCGTGGCCCGTTGTATTGGCCATGGGGAAAAAGTTGGTATTGTACAGTTTGTTAAAGGCAAGTGGGAAACAGGAGAGCGAGTTGTTCTCGAGGCTTTTCCAGAACTCGTAAATATTACGGCAATGGGAGAAGGTTTTACATGGGAGACACAAGATCGGGCTCGAGATATTAAAGCGGCAAATGCAGCCTGGGCTCGCTCAAAGGAAATGATTGAAGACCCCGAATTTTTCTTGGTGCTTTTGGATGAGATTAACATCGTGTTGCGCAATAATTATATCGACATTGAAGAAGTAGTTGAATATTTAAAAAATAAACCAAATGACAAACATGTGATTTGTACAGGTCGCAATGCTAAGTTGGAATTAATTGAAGTGGCTGATTTGGTGACTGAGATGACCGAAATAAAACATCATTTTCGTGATGGATACAAAGCGCAGGCTGGAATAGAGTTTTAATTTATGTCTGCTCTTATGTTTCAGGGTACTGGTTCCGATGTCGGTAAATCACTCATTGTAGCGGGTCTGTGTCGTGCCCTGGTGAACCGAGGGTTGTTGGTGAAACCATTCAAGCCTCAAAACATGTCTAATAATGCGGCAGTTGTTTCAGGCGGTGGCGAGATTGGACGGGCACAAGCTTTGCAGGCAAAAGCTTGCAGGCTATCACCTCATATTGATATGAACCCTGTCCTACTCAAACCGCAATCAGATGTGGGTGCGCAGTTGGTTGTGATGGGTAAAGTTGAAGGGAATTATCCGGCGAAAGAATATCAAGCAAAAAAGATTGAGTTATTAGATGTTGTGATGGATGCTGCTCAGCGCCTTAAAAAAGAAGCAGATATTCTTTTGATTGAAGGTGCAGGAAGTGCTGCAGAAGTTAATCTGCGAGAAAACGATATTGCCAATATGGGCTTTGCAGTTGCTACGCAAACGCCGGTAGTCCTCGTAGCTGATATTGATAGAGGTGGCGTAATTGCAAGTATTGTTGGAACGTGGGAGTTGCTGCCAGAAGAGGAGCGCAAGTTAATTTCGGGTTATATAATTAATAAATTTCGCGGCGACGTCAATTTGTTCAAAAGTGGTATCGAGATAATTGAAAAAAAGACTGGATTATCGTGTTTTGGTGTTATTCCATTTGTGCCGGAGGCTACGAGGTTGCCCCAAGAGGATGCCCACTCTTTAGAAAATACTACGCGCAACCAAAGTGGCGGAGAGATTAAAATTGTTGTGCCACAATTAGCTCATATCTCTAACTATGATGATTTTGACCCACTTATTGCGGAGCCCGATGTTGATTTACAATTTATTAAACGTGGAGAGGTTTTACCAGGTGATGCGGATCTGGTCATCTTGCCCGGTTCTAAAACGACTACTGCTGATTTAGTAGATCTAAGAATACAAGGCTGGGATATAGATATTAAGGCTCATCTCCGGCGAGGAGGCCATGTTTACGGTATTTGTGCTGGTTATCAAATGCTGGGCAATCAGATAAATGATCCTGAAAATTTGGAGGGCGAAGTTGCTTCAATTGAGGGACTTGGACTTTTGGACATTCAAACTAGGATGGGTGGCGATAAGACTTTAACTGAAGTTTCAGTAGACTCCTGTCTGGGTTTTGGAGAGTTTCAGGGCTACGAAATGCATATAGGTCAAACTGTGGGCCCCGATTGTAGCAGGCCTTTTGGTAAAGTAGACGGTAGAAATACAGGGGCCGTTTCTCCAGATGGAAATGTTGGGGGCTGTTATGTGCACGGCCTATTTTCTAATGACGCATTTCGTCACTCAATTCTTTCAAGTCTAAAAGATAGAAAAGCAACTGGTGTTGCCTATGATCTTCAAGTTGAAGAAGCTTTAGATAGTGTTTCCATAGCTTTTGAGAAAGCATTGAATATTGATAGATTGTTGGCTTCTGCACGTTAATTTTGATAAAAATAGCGCCGTGATGTGTTTTAGTTATGGATGTTCAATCCTGTCAAAAATACAAGTAAAGCCGCTAATAAAAGACATGCGTTTACGTAGAGTAATAAACCTTTACTAATATCCTCATCAGTCGCATCAGGAGTACTACCCTCGACGGCAATTCCAACCCAATCGCCATCGATCGTTTGATCGCTGTAGTCGCGGGGTCCGGCCAATCTTAAGTTAAGGGCCCCAGCCATTGCAGATTCGGGAAATCCGGCATTAATCGATAGTTGTTTTCTTGCATCGTGTGTAATGGCTATCCATGATCTTTTAGCTTCACTTTGACCCCAGGTGAATGCTGCAATACACAGCATAAGTGCTGACAGTCGCGCGGGAATAAAATTCGCAAGGTCGTCCATGCGGGCAGCAGCCCACCCAAAATAAAGGTAACGATCATTCTTGTATCCGATCATACTATCGGCAGTATTAAGCATTTTATATGCTAGCACGCCGGGTAGGCCAAAAAGTGTTGCCCAAAATATTGGAGCCACTACACCATCGGAGAAATTTTCTGATAAAGATTCAATAGCCGCGCGAGCAATGCCATGGTCATCAAGATTTTTTGTGTCTCGGCCGACAATTTTCCCTGCGGCAGATCGTGCATTTTCGATATCATCACTTTTCAGAGCAGAGGCGACGGCAAATACATGTTGATAGAGGCTCTTGCTAGCGATCATCGTAGAGAGCAGCAATGCCTCCAATATCCAGCCATAAGGAATGAACGATAATAGGAATACTAGTCCCAAACCAATGCTGGCGGCTAATACTAAAATTATAATTACTGCATAAATACCTTTTATTCGTTGAGATCTGGTCTCGTCTAATTCGTCATTTAGTCGGGTATCTAGGTGTTTAATGACCCAGCCCATCATCTGGGTGGGATGGGGAATGGAGCGGTAGAATAACTTTGGATCGCCAATAATAGCGTCAATCGTCAGTGCGAATAGTAAGGTTGGGAACATTGTAAGTTCAAACATTTCTGATTTCTATCAGGGAGGATTTAAACCGTCAATTAGGTAACTATTTTTCTAACTTTGATTTATAAAAAATCTTTAGCTGCAGTGACTGATCCTTTATGATGCGATACCTTGGTAAACTATTGTATAAAGTTCAGTAAATGTCTTTGTTGAGTGACTAAGCAAAAATACCCATTAATAATGGACTAACTTAGGTAAGTTTAAATAAGTCCGAGAAGTTTTTTTTTACGAGGCTTTACATGTTAAAAACTGGTATCATCATCTGCGGACACGGTAGCCGTTCGAAGAGTGCAGAGAGCGAGTTTGGCTCTTTGGCCATAGCTGTAAGAAAACGGTTTCCCAATACTCCTGTCGAGTATGGTTTTTTGGAATATTCTTCACCTAATATTCATATGGGCTTGGACGCTCTTAGGGAAGCAGGTGTCGAGCAAATTATAGCTGTACCTGGAATGTTATTTGCCGCCACTCATGCAAAGAATGATATTCCATCCGTTTTGGTTTCATATCAAAAGAAGTACCCTGGTATAGAAATTAAATATGGCCGAGAACTGGCGCTAGACTCTAAAATGATTGCTGCGTTTGAAGCGAGGATCATGGAGAGTTTGGGTGTTGATCATGTTCATGATGGAGATTTATATAATACGATGTTGGTTGTTGTTGGTAGAGGTACTTCAGACACATACGCTAACGCGGAGGCAGCTAAATTAACACGAATAGTTACTGAAAATTTAGGTTTTGGTTGGTCAGAGACGGTATATTCGGGTGTTACTTTTCCATCCGTTGGCCAAGGATTGGAAATGGCTATTAAATTAAATTATAAAAAAATAGTCGTGGCACCGTACTTCCTCTTTTCTGGTCGCTTAATTGATAGAATACAAAATTATGTTGACCGAGTTGCGGACGGCGCCCCTGATGTTAAATTTTTTAAGGCGAATTATCTCTCTGACCAAAGAAATGTGATAGACACGTTTGTAGATCGGATTGAAGAGGCAAAACAAGGACTTGTGAAAGATAGCCATAATTTAATGGCTTCATTTGAAGCTCGTCTGTCTCGAGGTGAAGTCGAAATTCACCATCATCATGCAGAGTATCACCCGATTATGGATCCAGAAGATGAAGAGGCTTCTGGGATACATACTCACACGCACGATCATGAAAGTTCCCATGAGCATTCTCACGGGCATACACATGCTAAATATAAACATATTGCTCATCCAAATGGGCCCAGAACAATGATAGATCAGGGAGTCTGTTGTTGTTTTATGAGCCAGTTTCCCCAAGACGTTATAGATGACGAGCGCATGCTTCGAAATAAATTAATAACTCAGAATAAAAAAATCAAAACATGAAGCCATGCTGTGGGCGTATTTTAATGACTGTGGATGTTAGTTTAGATTATTTGCATAAGTCGGGTAAGAAAATGATCCAGCCGACTCAAGTTAATATATGTTTAGGCGGAAATACATGAACTACTTGCGTGATCCTGATAAAATTTACCGTGCTTCCTTTGAAGCAATTACCAGCGAAGTTGATTTATCTAAATTTCCTGAAGGTCTTCATAATATTGTTCTGCGTCTTGTTCATGCGATAGCAATACCAGAAATTATTGATGATATTGTGTGGGATGGTGATGTAGTGGAAAATGCAAGTGTTAGTTTGGCAAATGCTAAGCCGATCATCGTTGACGCTAATATGGTATCAGCGGGTATTATAAAAGGTCGGTTACCCGAAGGTTCACAAGTTAAATGTTTTCTCAATGATGGCAGCGTACCTGACATCGCAAAGTCAATGGCTACAACGCGCTCGGCTGCGGCGGTTGAGTTGTGGCGTCCATTCTTGGACGGTGCAATCGTGTCTATTGGTAACGCGCCGACAGCTCTATTTCATTTAATTGATATGCTTGATGATTCTACATGTCCAAGACCGGCAGTGATATTTGGGTTTCCGGTTGGTTTTGTTGGAGCTGCCGAATCTAAATCTTATTTAATAGAAAAAAATTTAGGTATTCCCTACATTACACTTACAGGTAGAATTGGTGGTTCAGCGTTAGCTGCGGCAGCGGTCAATGCGATTCTACTTGGAGGTACTATATGACGGCTTGGCTTACTATTATTGGGATTGGTGAAGACGGACTTCCAGGGCTTGGAACCCTAGCAAGAGAGGTTATTGACGATGCAGAGTTCTTATTCGGTGGAGAACGTCATTTTGCACTCGTTGGTAAAAAGGGGTTGATTTGGAAATCGCCGCTAGAAGATAGTTTTGCCGAGCTCGATCAACTTCGGGGTAAAAAGGTAGTTGTAATTGCGACTGGTGATCCTATGTGGTTTGGCATTGGTGCCACTCTCGGCCGTCGTTACGGGCCAGATGCGATAAAAATTATCCCCTCTTCTTCGGCTTTTTCGCTCGTCGCCGCTCGATTGACTTGGTCACTGAACGAAATCGACTGCATAACGGTACATGGCCGGGACCTTGATCGAGTGAAGGCTTTTTTGATGCCGGGGAATAAACTTATTGTTTTGACTAATGACGGCAACACCCCTGGTCAGATTGCAGGGCTTTTAAAAGATACTGGTTTTGGTGGAAGCTTGCTTATAGTTTTTTCTCAAATGGGAGGAACTGAAGAACGACGTTTTGAAGGTACGGCAATCGATTGGGATCACGATGCAATACCTGATCTGAATACTGTTGCAATCGAGTGTTTAGCGGATGAGGGACTAATACTTAAAGCCCGTATTCCAGGTCTGCCCGACGATGTTTTTGAGCATGATGGTCAATTGACTAAGCGTGAAGTTCGGGCAATCACGGTCTCATCTTTAGCTCCCATGCCAGGGCAGATGCTGTGGGATATTGGTGCAGGTTGCGGATCTATTGGTATTGAATGGTTGCGTGGAACTCTAAATGCAAGAGCGATTGCAATTGAGCATAATATGGACCGGCTTGGGATGATTAACAGAAATGCTTTGGCTTTGGGCGTTCCCGAATTAAAAGTAATATTTGGGGAAGCCTTGACTGAAATTATTGGCTTACCTTCTCCGGATGCCGTTTTTATAGGTGGGGGCCTCACAACGGATGGTTTGCTAGAATACTGCTGGCAAAATCTAAGGCCTGGTGGGCGCTTAGTTGCAAATGCAGTAACGTTTGAAAGTGAGAGACGTTTGTTTGAAGCCCGTGAGAAGTTAGGTGGTGATTTAAATAAAATAGAAATCTCGCGAGCTCAAGCTATGGGAGATTATACTAGTTGGCATGGTCTCATGCCTGTAACACAATTAAAAATAATCAAAACATGAATAATAAAGTAAAAATTTGGGGACTTGGTATCGGACCTGGGGATCCAGATTTAATTACCGTGAAAGCCCTGAAAATTCTCCAAGAAGTGGATGTGATTGCCTATCCAACCTTGGATGGAGGTGAGAGTTTAGCACGTTCGATTGCCAAGCCGCATCTGACCTCAAATCAGGAAGAAATTATAATTTCAATCCCAATGCTTAGTGATCGATATCCAGCCCAAGGTGTTTATGATTCTGCCGCTATAAAAATTAGTGCGGCGGTTCACGCTGGTAAATCGGTCGCAATTTTATGTGAAGGAGATCCGTTTTTCTATGGATCGTTTATGTATCTGTTTGTCCGACTTTCAGAAAACCATTTAGTTAGAGTGGTGCCGGGCGTGACATCATTGGCAGCCTGCTCATCTGCATTAGCTTTGCCGCTTGCCGCACGTAATGACGTTATTTCTGTAATACCGGGACCTTTGGATGAAAAGGATTTAGAAGAGCGATTGCTGACAACTAATGTCGCAGCCATTATTAAGGTTGGTCGTCATTTGGGGAAAATAAAACGTATATTGAGGAAAATTGGTGTCATTGATAATGCCCATTATATTGAACGTGCGACTATGGACAATCAGCATATTAGACTTTTGAGCGAGATGGATGGTGACACTGCTCCTTATTTTTCAATGATCATTGTACGGTTGAGTGGAGATATATTAGAATTATGAAGGTGAAGTCCCCCGCTTTCGTCGTCTTAAACAAAACGGGTGCCAAATTAGCCCGTAAATTAGTTCCTCATGTGTATGGCGCAGAGGTCCACGGGCTTAAAGCGCGGGTCCCCGAAGTTGATTTCCCATTTGAGAAGACTGTTGATCATCTGCGTATGCTATTTATCGAAGATCGGGCCATCATTGCCTTATTATCGGCAGGTATCGTCATTCGAGCATTGGGACCGTTACTGGCGGATAAAACTCATGAACCACCGGTGTTGGTAATATCTGAGGATGGAAAATCTGTTGTACCATTGTTGGGTGGGCATTTTGGCGCAAATGATCTTACTAGTATAATTTCTAAAGTTTTAAAAGTTAAGCCGAGCATTACAACCGCTGGTGATACGCGGTATGGAATAGCGCTTGATAATCCTCCGATAGGTTGGCGAGTCGCTAACCGCGATGCTGCTAAACCGATCATGGCGGCTTTATTAAATAATGAACCTGTATTTATTAAAAACGAAACATTGAATGGCGTTGACGTGGCTTGGCTTTCAGAATTTGATTTCTCGGTATCTGAGAGCCCCCCGCAAAAAGTTCGAGTTACCTATTTCGATTTTCCTGAAAAAACTAAGGATTTGATACTTTCGCCAGGCGTGCTTACGCTGGGAATTGGCTGCGAGAGGGGTGTTGATTCAAATGAACTTTTAACTTTTCTGTCTTTAGTTTTTAAAAAACACAATCTTGGTAAACATGCGATTGCATGTATTGCTACCATCGATATCAAAGAAGATGAAGGAGCTATTCGTAATGTCGCAAATTTGTGGGAGGTGCCGCTACGTTTGTTTGAAGCAGCAGTTCTGGAAAAAGAAACACCTCGTCTGACGGATCCATCTGATTATGTTTTTTCTACCGTTGGCAGCCATAGCGTAAGTGAGGCTTCAGCTCTGGCTGCCGCAGGACCCGATGCGGAGCTGATCGTTCCCAAACAAAAACACGGAGGTATAACCTGCGCTGTAGCCTTGTCATCACGTATTATTAAGCCTGAAAAAGTCGGAAGAGGGTGTGGACGTTTGGCTGTGATTGGAATTGGCCCTGGCTCTAATGATTGGCGGGCCCCAGAAGCAACGAACGAAATTTCCAGGGCAACTGAGATTATTGGCTATAAGCTTTATTTGGATTTATTAGGCCCTCTCATCGAAGGTAAAAATCGCTATGATTATCCTCTAGGTGAAGAGCGCGATCGAGTTGCAGAAGCACTTAGAATGGCGGCTGAGGGTAAGGAAGTCGCGCTTGTTTCCAGCGGTGATGCGGGGATTTATGCTATGGCGTGTTTGGTGTTTGAATTGATAGAACACGGTATTATGGGAAATGTTAAACCGGAATGGCAACGAATTGATGTCCATGTTGTTCCAGGTATCTCGGCTTTGCAGGCGGCCGCGGCTAAGATTGGTGCCCCATTAGGTCATGATTTTTGTACTATTTCTCTTTCTGATCTGTTGACCCCTTGGGAAGTAATTGAAAAGCGTTTGGAGGCTGCTGCTAAAGGTGACTTTATCATAGCGCTTTACAACCCAGTTTCAATCAAACGGCGAAAGCAATTAGGTTTTGCCCGCGATATTTTATTAAACTACCGTTCAGCAGGGACACCAGTTGTTTTAGCAAAGAATCTTGGTCGTGAAGAGGAACAGGTTGATGTAATTACCTTAAATGAACTAAATGCTGAAAAGGTCGACATGCTGACGGTTTTACTGGTTGGCAGTTCCCAAACGCGACTGCTGACGCTCAATAATGATAAATCGTATGTATATACGCCACGTGGTTATGGTGATAAAAAGGAAAATTTTAAATGACGGTTCACTTCATTGGCGCTGGCCCAGGTGCCCCTGACCTCATTACGGTACGTGGTCTTAATTACATAAAGGCCAGCCAGGTGTGCCTTTATGCCGGCTCCCTTGTACCTGAAGAAGTAGTGGCAGAGGCCCCGAATGATGCAGAAGTAATTGATACGGCGCCATTGCACCTTGATCAGATCATTGAGAAAATCAACGAAGCAGACCAGGATGGATTGGATGTGGCGCGAGTGCATTCAGGTGATCCATCTATATATGGTGCAATAGCTGAACAAATGCGCCGGCTTGATGCCCTTGACATTAATTATGATGTTACGCCTGGTGTTCCTGCCTTTGCTGCAGCGGCAGCCGTGTTGAATCAAGAACTTACGCTTCCCGAAGTCTCCCAAACAGTCATAGTTACCAGGACTGCAGGCAAGGCATCTAACATGCCAAAGGGTGAAGAGTTGGCTTCTTTGGCGACTTCAAAGGCAACCCTCGCAATACATCTTTCTATACGAAATTTAAAGAAAATTATTGAAGACCTCGTCCCTTATTATGGAGAAAACTGCCCTGTCTATATTGTATATAGGGTCACATGGCCGGACCAAAAAATAATCTCTGGTACACTCTCCGATATACGGGCAAAAGTCCGTGCGGCGAAAATTACAAGGACAGCACTGATTATGGTAGGTAGGGTCTTTAGCACTACTGATTTCATCGATAGTCGTTTATATTCAAAAGATCACAAACATGTGTTGCGCCCTCGTTAACCATCGTTTCAATTGATATTTTCTACTAGGTGAAATTTGGGTAAATATGAAGAGTTAAGTTTGGTTACTCAGCCAGTCTAGAGATTTTTCAATCGTAAAAACTAATTTCCCTGCTGGCGGCATTGGTTTTTCGATTACCACAATTGGTATACCAAGTTTATGAGCAGCATTGAGTTTGGCTGCAGGTGGGCCTCCACTATTTTTACTTACAAGAACATCAATACGGAAATTAGTTAGTAAGGTACGTTCTTGGATCTCGTCGAATGGACCACGTTCGAAGACAATATTGTGGTTTTTAAGTGGAATTGGGTGAATTGGTTTCTCGATGGCTCGAATTAGAAACCACTTATTTGATAGAATAGAAAAGGCCTCTAAATTATTTGCTCCGATTGAAAGAAAAATGCGCTCACCCATTGTGCGAATCTTTCTTACAGTCTCTGAATAAGTAAGGGCAGAAATCCATGTTATTTCATTTGGTTCCCACGGTGGCCGACAAAATTTAATTCGGGGGATGTTAATTCTGTTACATGCTTCCGCAGCATTTGCAGCTATCTTATCAGCAAAAGGATGAGTTGCATCTATTACAAAATTGATTCTTGCGGCCCGGAGATAATTAACCAAACCATCTACTCCCCCAAAACCACCGGTTCGGATTTCGCATAGAGGGATATTGGGACTATGGGTTCGGCCTGCTAACGAATAAATAGTCGCAAGATTCAGCATCTCATTAGTCATTGCTGCGAGTTTATTGGCATCACTTGTGCCTCCTAATATTAAAAGGCGTTTCATCTATTAACCTTTTTTAAAAGGAGCGTGGCCAATCTGGTTGCCCTTTCTATCATAGACTAGAACCTCAATATCAACATCTTTTTTGACCTCTTGATTCACAATGGCTTGAGCGGTTTTAGCCACGTAATCACCAAGCTTAAGACTATTCTTTTCTATTATCTCTATTATGTTTCCTGCGCTTTCCACTTTGGCAATTTGCGTGCAAATATTTTTGTTAATCCCACCTCTAGCGGCGAGTGAGGCTATAAAATTTGGATCTACTTGAGAACGTTTTGAATGTAAGTCCATATGACCGGCCGCGAGTTTGGAAATTTTGCCAAACCCACTTGCGATTGTAACTTTTGGAATCGGATAGGTTCGAAGATATTTAATTGTGCCGCCAACAAAATCTCCCATATCTAAGATTGATGACGGTTCAAAACCGTATAAAGCAGTTACGGCTTCCTCGGAAGTTTTTCCTGTGCAAGCTGCCACATGTGTGATCCCTGTTGCGCGCGCCACATCAATACCTTGATGAATTGAGGCTATCCATGCAGCGCAAGAATATGGGATAACTATGCCGGTTGTCCCGAGTATCGATAAACCACCAACAATACCGAGACGCGGGTTCCAGGTTTTCTTTGCTAGTGCCGCACCATTATCAATTGAGATCTCTATCTCTATATTCAGATCAACACCGTGTTCATTTGCAATCGCTTGTAAATTTTGTTCTATCATTTTACGAGGTCCAGGATTAATTGCTGGTTCCCCAACCTCAATTGGCAAACCAGGTTTTGTAACTTTCCCAACACCGTGTCCAGCTTTAAAGGTTAATTTCTCTGACCTGCGAATTGTCACCCGAACGATTGAGCCATGAGTAACGTCAGGATCATCTCCTGCATCTTTTTCAATGGCAGCCATAATATCTACTTTGGAAATACACGTGTCTTTGACGAAAAAACTAGGCGTTTGCCCTCCTGGAAGCGTTATCTGAACCTCGCTTGGTATCTGGCCAGTTAATAGACCAATGTAACTGGCTTTTGCTGCGGCAGTTGCGCAAGCGCCCGTTGTCCAACCTCGACGCAGTTCCCGCGTATCCTTCTCGGTTTCTGTAGAATTATTATTTTTCATTAAATTAACTTATAGCCTTTTTCAATCGGGCTCCAGTCTGCTAAATTCAAAGTTATGGAAAATATACCAATAAAAATGCCTAACTTCGAACCGGGAACCGTTTGGGTCGTTGGTGCGGGGCCAGGAGATCCTGGATTACTCTCACTTTTGGCATTACACGGGATCCAGAATGCGGATGTTATTGTTTACGATGCGCTTGTTGGGGAAGATATTATACGATTTGCACGGGAAAATGCTGTGCTCGAATATGCTGGAAAGCGCGGTGGGAAGCCGTCTCCTAATCAGAAAGATATAACTGATCGTCTGGTCGTGCTCGCCCGTGATAAAAAACGTGTATTAAGGCTAAAAGGTGGTGATCCATTTGTCTTTGGTCGAGGCGCTGAAGAGTGTTTGCGTTTAGCAAAAGAAAACATCTCCTTTCGAATAGTGCCGGGTATCACTGCGGGTATCGGCGGGCTTGCCTATGCCGGTATTCCAATGACAACGCGAGGGACCAATTCAGCGGTGACCTTTATTACCGGGCATAATGCCAGCGGGGAGGTGCCGGATGATATTAATTGGAAAGCTTTGGCTGATGGTGCGCCTGCCCTGATTTTTTTTATGGGAATGGCCCATATTGGTCGAATTGCTGATCAATTAAAAGAAGCAGGGCGTTCGGCGACAGAACCTGTGGCAATCATTTGCAAAGCGACAATGCCTAAACAACAAGTTCTAATTTCTACTTTGCAAAATTGCGCTGCTGATGTAGCAGCCTCTGATTTAATTCCGCCGGCTCTAATTGTCGTTGGAGATATAGTTAATTTTCGTGAACAATTAGACTGGCTTACCAGTGGGTAAACAAATGGCTTCTGGACTTGTCATAGCAGCCCCAGCTTCGGGTAGTGGAAAAACTGTTATTACCCTGAGCTTGCTGCGTGCGATGAGAAATGCAGGTATTACAGTAAGCTCGATTAAAATCGGTCCGGATTATATTGACCCTGCCTATCATTCTGCCGCTTCTGGCGAATTGTGTCAAAACCTTGATTTATGGGGAATGCGTAACGAAACCCTTATACACCAACGTGCCTCCGCAGTGGGAGAAAGTGATGTGGTTATTGTGGAGGGTGTTATGGGGTTGTTTGATGGTGCGGTGACGGGGAAATCGATAAATTCAGGAAGTACCGCAGATGCCGCTAAATGGCTCGATTGGCCCATTATCTTGGTTGTTGATGCCAAGGGGCAAGGCGCATCGGTTACTGCTTTAGTTGAAGGTTTTGTCAATCACCGAGATGATATTAAAATTGCTGGTGTTATTTTTAACCGGATCGGTAGCGAAAACCATGAACGTATATTAAGAGAAGCACTATCAAATACTAACGTACCTTGTTTAGGCTGTATTCCGAGGCATGACAGGCTAAATCTTCCGCATCGGCATTTAGGTCTAATCCAGGCACGTGAAATGCGACACCTCAACATGTGGCTTGATGGGGCCGCAAATTTGATCACCAGTAGCGTTGATCTTGATTTGTTATGTAAACTTTCTACGCGGTCAAAAATTATGCCAACGCCTAAACATTCTATGACAATCCCAATGCTCGGGAAGCACACTTCTGTTGCCCGTGACAATGCATTTTCTTTTTGTTACGACTATGTGGTGGGTGCTTGGCAGGCCGGCGGAGTTAAGGTAACTTTTTTTTCCCCGCTGGCTGGGGAGGCGCCACATCCGCACGCGGACAGTATTTATTTGCCTGGCGGATATCCGGAACTTTATGCTGCTGAAATTTCTGAAAATCAAAAATTTAAAGAAACGATGAAGATCGCCGCAATCAATGGCTCGGTGATTTACGGCGAATGTGGAGGTTTTATGGTATTGGGCGGGTCGTTAATAGACCGAGATGGTATATCGCACGAAATGCTAGACCTTCTGCCTATTAAAACATCATTCGCCAAACCCAAATTGCATTTGGGCTATCGTCAATTATCACTTATCGATAAGGGCATCCTGGGCGACGCTGGTGCTACGTTTAAAGGTCATGAATTTCATTATTGTAATATAGTTGAGGATAGCAAAGCCGAAAGTTTATTTTATGGCTACGATGCACGAGGCGAGAAATTGCCGGCGATGGGCTCAAAGCGTGGTTCGGTAATGGGTTCATTTTCTCACATTATTGATAGTGTTTAGTGTTGAATTTAAAACAAATTCGAATTTCTGCCACTCAATTTCTACTCCGGGCAAGCCCATTCTTAACCACTTTGGGTGATCTTCAAATCGCCTAACCAAGATACCTGCGTTAGCAAGGGCATTATAGAGTTCAAAGGCGTGATCGGTTGTAATTAGTGTAAACAAATCAGTTCCACCGATAATAGAAAGTTTTTCTTTGTCCAATATGCGATTTAGACGAGAGCTTTTAGAGTTTAATGTCTCTTGCATTTCTGAAAACCACGAACTGTCCAATAAAGCTCGGGTACCAATTTCAATTGCAGGTCTTGATACGGCCCATGGACCAAGCCGTGCTGCGAGTTGCCGGGTAATTACCGGCATGCCAAGTGCAAATCCCAGGCGTAATCCAGCTAGCCCAAAGAATTTCCCGAGTGAGCGCAGGACAAGAATCTTGTGTTCAGCTAAATGAGGAATAATACTTAAATCTGGTGAGTTATCACAAAATGCTTCGTCAACAACTAATAACTCCAAGTTTTCTGAAAGTTTTAAAAGATCTTCTACTTGATGCTTTCGACCATCAGGATTATTTGGGTTTACTACGACCGCAATAACGTCGTGGGGAATAGCGCTTAGTGTGTTAACGGGCACAACTTTATTTCCAGCTTGCTCCCACGTATACTGGTGTTCACTGTATGTGGGTGTTAAAATGACGATTTTTCGACTTGGAAAGAGAAGGGGGAGGTTTTGCAGTATTGATTGAGTACCAGGTCCAGCAATTATCTCGCTATCCTTGTTAACCCGATAAAATCTTCTGGCTCCGTTTAAGAGGCGCTCCATGTCACTCATTTTTGGCAGAGTTCGGAATATCTGCGCATTTAAATGGGTATTTGGATAGCTTGCACTATTAATCCCTGTTGAAAGGTCAATCCACTGATCCTCCGGCAAACCAAACTCTTTCGTTGCCGCAGTAAGGTCACCCCCATGTATGGGTTTAGTTAAATTGTTTACCGGCTCTGACATACTCGGTTTATAACAAGTCTGGTCCCGAACGGATAGCAGACTTTTTTTTTGATTTGTGTTATTCTTTAGCTCAAGGAAATAAAATGCCTTATCCGAATTTTAATAACCTAGACGTTATTTGGGATTTGCCAGAGAACTGCGCAGAATGGGATCATATTGAGACTACTTTGGCGCGACTTGAAAACCACCTTGTTTCTCTGCGATTTTCAGATCGATTTGTTTTCTTCATTACCTCTCAGGATGAAAAACTCGAGATTGCTATTGATACACCTATTGTTGTTTATCAGATACAAGATAAGGCTCATAAAATTCCAGATTATGTTAATGATGCTTTTGCAATTTTTAAGAATTATGTGCCATTTAGTCCTTCTCCAGATAGCGTTTATAGTGTGCCATTAGGTTGCAACAAAAAAATACCAAATCTGGATGTTCAGCTGATGGCAGATCGAACTATTAATCTTTTTTTTATGGGTCGGGCAGGTAACAGGGAAGATTTTTTTACTTTTGTGGGAAAAGAATTTTTATCGAATACTGAAGCCCGGAATATAGTGATAGAGCGATCAGTCGAGATCCAATACAATGTATATGCCCACAATATGGCGCAGGCTAAAATAGCCCTTTGTCCAGGTGGAATTAGCTGTGATACATTTCGCATTTATGAGGCGATGCGTGCCGGATGTGTGGTAATTGTACCGCGACAAGTACCGGCTTGGTTTAGCCATGGATGGCCATTGATTGAGCTTGATGATTGGTGTGAACTTAAACCAATTGCGGAGAGCCTTTTAAACGACCATAAGAAACTACAAAAAATTTCAAATCAAACCCGATTATGGTGGGAAGAGAAATGCAGTGAGGAGGCGGTTGCCCGTTATATGGCGCGTGAGTTATCTCTTAATCTTATGAAGCTCGATCTATAGTTTGGGAAACATATTTTGACCAACGAAAAAATCCCAACCACATTGATCACCGGCTTTTTTGGGGTCGGTAAAACAACCGCCATTCGGTCTTTGCTGGCGCGAAAGCCAAAAAACGAGAGTTGGGCAATTTTGGTAAATGAATTTGGTGAGGTAGCCATTGACCAGACGGCCTTGAACGTAGTTAACGGAAATAATGTTACCATCCGAGAAATTCCAGGCGGATGTATGTGCTGCGCAAAAGATATACCAATGAGAGTTGCGATTACGGAAATATTAAGGTGGGCCAAACCCGATCGCTTATTGATTGAGCCTACAGGGATTGGACATCCTGCCGGTATTTTGGATGAACTTAGAAATGCCAACCTTAAAGATATAGTCGATGTAGGCGCGGTAATTTGTTTTGTTGATCCACGATTTGTCGGTGATCCGCGTATTGAAGATGTTGAAGTGTTTCGCGACCAGGTTCATTTGGCTGATGTATTAATCGCGAGTAAAACGGACCTCGCAAGTAAAGATGATCTTGAGCGTTATCAAGCTTGGGCAGAGGCTTTGTTTCCGCCGAAGCTTGTTATTACCAAAACAGCAATGGGTAATATTGATATAGCATTATTAGACGTTAAGTCGTACGATAACCGATTACCACTTTTTCCGAATCTGCATTCCCATGAAAAGCAAGCTATCCCATCTGACATTGGTGAACCTAGACCTGGAATTCCTATTCGGGTAGAAAATAATGGGGCTGGTTATCAAGGTTGTGGCTGGGTTTTTTCTCACGAAGATAATTTTCGTGACAAGGCATTGATTGATTACTTGGGTCCCCCGGGACCTAAAGGGCTTAATAATGTCGAACGACTTAAAGGTGTTTTCAGAATGGATGACGAATGGGTGTTGGTTGATCGTGTAAGGAACGAGTTGTCTTTTTCGCCTATTGCATATCGCCGGGACTCACGTTTGGAAATTATTTTGTCTGAGAATGAAACAGTTGACTGGCCATATATAGAGTCTGCGCTTTTAAGATTTATAAAATAAATACGTAAGTTTCTTCAGTGTTAGGTCTTATGCGAAGAAATTAGAATATAAATAAAGTAAGTGCCGTAAAAATTAGAATGCCGTAGGTTGCCTTTTTAAACCATTCAGCTGGAGAGATTTTATAGAAGTAATCTCCTAATTTTGTGCCGATCATAAAAATGGGAGCAATTATCAGCGCCCGAAGAAGCATTGTTTCGGTGTACACCCCCTGCACTATCAAACCAAATATAGCCACCAGCGCAGCGCATGCCATAGCGGCAAGAACATTAGCTCTTTTTATTTCCACTTTTTCGGGTGATGTCTGGAAATACATGACCTGAAGAGGGAAGCCAGGAACTCCAAAACACCCTGTTATTCCGCCTGAAATTGCGCCAGTAAAAATACCACTGAATATCGAGCGTTTTCCAGAATAATTCCAACCAGACATCATAAAGCCTGTAATAAATAAAATGAATATAGCCATTCCTTTACGTATGATCTCTGGATCAGCAGAAACTAGAAATAAAATGCCAAGGCTTAAGGTGATCGTAGAGGTTGCTGAAACTGGTCCAACTTCTTTCCAATCAGCTTTTTTTGATGCATCAAAAAAAAGCGCGCCTTGGCCAAATAAAACTATAAACAAAACGATAGCGAAGCCTTCCACAGGACCATACAAAATTGCAAAAAATGGAATGGCGACGAGTGCTCCTCCAAAGCCTGCATATCCCTGAATCATACCGCTTGGGAGTGCAACAATAGCAGCTAGTAGCAAGTTATATGTTAAAGTATTATTTAATAGCTGTAACATTTCATTCGTCTATAGTTGGTCTTTACTTCTTACAATTGATCGCAGGCAATACTTATTTATTAACAAATAGAAATCCGCTATATAATATCTATTTTAGCCCAAATTTTATCAGCTATATCAAGATAGGTGGTCGAATGTATGCTGGATGGATCCGAAACAACAATGGGTTGTCCATTATCAGAAGTTTCACGGATGATAATATCTAGTGGGATTTCGCCTAAGAAGTCCATCCCAAGTTTTTCAGATTCTCGGCGTGCGCCGCCATGACTAAAAATTTCCGTGCGTTCGCCGCAATGCGGGCAATTGAAATAGCTCATATTCTCAATTAAACCAAAGACTGGTATATCAACCTTTTCAAACATATTCATACCTTTGCGGGCATCAGCAAGCGCAATATCTTGCGGTGTTGATACAATTACAGCACCTGATAATGGTATTCGTTGGGCCATCGTTAGATGAATATCACCGGTACCTGGAGGCAGATCAATTACTAGACAATCCAACTCGCCCCAAGCAACATCTTTAATCAGTTGTTCTAAGGCGCCTGTAGCCATTGGCCCCCGCCATATCATTGCAGTGGCTTCATCAATTAGAAAGCCAATTGACATGCATTTGAGCCCATAATTTTCGAGTGGGGCAATCAAGCCACTTGCTGTCTGTGACGGTTTGTCAGTAATCCCCAACATTAGTGGGATGGATGGACCATAAATATCCGCATCAAGCAAGCCAACGCGTTTTCCTTTTGCAGCCATCGCGAGTGCTAAATTGACTGCTGTCGTTGATTTTCCGACACCGCCTTTACCTGAGGCGATCGCAATAACTGAATCAATACCTAGGAGGTCCATCTTTTGAAATGCGGCGGGTTGAGCACCGGAAGGAGTATTTGGTGATTGATTTGTTGGAGTTTTCTCTGGTGCAGCCTCCGCCTCGCGTTCTGCGGTTAAAACAGCGGTTACTGTCAGCACACCGGAAAGGTCGTGAACTACTTGCTCTGCAGCTTTTCTGACAGGTTCGAGCTCAGCACCTCTTTTAGCGTCAACCTCAATCCCAAATGCAACGTGGCCATCTTTTAATTGAAGACCAGAAATCATGCCTAAATCTACAATACTTTGGCCCTGATCAGGATCTTTTATCGTTTTTAGGGCTTCTAGGACTTGCTCAGCAGTGATCTCCGACATATCTATGGCTCCAAGCTCTGATTTACCTATTGAATAAAATAAACGTCTAAAAGGTAATACAAGATTGAGACACCGTTGCAACGGTGTTAAACCTGTCATATAAGTCAGAATAATACTTTGTAAACAACGAAACTTAATTTTATGCGGTAATCTGCTGCATTTATTGGATGAGGAAAAAATAATGGTGTGGGATATCCAACGTGGAGGCCCTTGGGGCGGATCAGGTGAGGGCGGATCAGATGGAGGTGGACAAGGCCCTTGGGGTGGCAATGGAGGTCAATCTGGGCAGAAACCACCCGACATCGAAGAAATGCTGAGACGTGGCCAGGATAAATTTAAAAAGTTTATACCTAGTGGTGGGGGAGGACCAAAGCGGATTATTCTTCTAGTATTAGCAGCCATAGTTATCTGGCTGGGCACTGGGTTTTATAGAGTACAACCAAGTGAACAAGGTGTAGAACTCTTATTTGGCAAATTTGTTCAAATGACGACCCCGGGTTTGAACTACTGGTTCCCTGGACCGATCGGACAGGTTTATACACCGGATGTAACGAATACTAACATTACCAGTGTTGGATTCCGTCAAGTTGGTTCCGGTGGGGCTCGCGCAACGAATGTGCGCGATGTTCCAGAAGAGAGCCTGATGCTAACTGGGGATCAGAATATTATCGATATTGATTACCAGGTACAATGGAGGATCAAGAACGCAGCAGAATTTTTGTTTAATATTCGCAATCCACAAGAGACGGTCAAGTTGGCATCTGAAAGTGCTATCCGTGAAATTGTAGGTCAAACTACGCTTGAAGATGCGTTGGCTAAGCAACGCCAACAGGTTGAAAGTCAAACCCACGAAGTTTTGCAAAAAATACTCGATAGCTATGGTGCCGGTGTTTTTATCGATTCGGTAAAGATGCAGAAGGTTGAACCCCCAAAACAGGTAATAGATGCGTTTAATGATGTACAACGTGCTAAGCAGGACCGTGAGCGTCAACAAAACGAGGCACAAGCTTATGCCAACGATATTATACCAAAAGCAAAAGGTGAAGCTGCGAAAATGATTCAGGAAGCAACGGCGTATAAAGAGAAATTGATGCATGAGGCTGATGGTGAAGCTAAACGATTTTTATCTGTTTATGAGGCTTATAAGGGTGGCAAGCAAGTTACTAGGACTAGGTTGTATTTAGAACGCATGCAACAAGTCCTGAAAGATTCAGAAAAAGTGATTATTGATAAGGGACAGGGGGGGGCCGGTGTGATCCCATATCTTCCGCTCCCAGAAATAAAAAAGCGTAGTAGAGGAAAAAACTAATGAATAAATTGGTTCTCGCCATAATTGGTTTTGTCGTGATCGTTGGAGGTATTGTCGGATCAGCGTCAATATTTACTGTTCACCAAACGCAACAGGCTTTGATCTTACAATTTGGTAATCCAGTTCGTGTTGAAACAGAACCAGGGTTGAAGTTTAAGGTGCCCTTTGTTCAGAATGTAACATTTTACGATCGGCGTATTCTTGATCTTGATCCTCCTGCTCAAGAAATTATTTTGAATGATCAAAAGCGTATCAATGTTGACTCCTTTGTCAGATATAAAATAATCAACCCATTGGAGTTTTTGAAAACAGCGCAAACAGATGCAAATTTTAGGCAAATATTTGGCGGCAGGTTAAATGCTGCAGTTAGATCTGAAGTGGGTAAAGTTTTGCTTGGTGATATGCTATCTAACAAACGCGATGATGTAATGGGATTGATTACTAATCAATTAAAAAAACAAGCTCCACAGTTTGGTATTGAAGTAATTGATGTGCGTATCGGGAGAACGGATTTGCCTGAGACAACTTCTCAGTCTGTATATAATAGGATGCGTTCGCAGCGGATTGCTGAGGCGGCAAAGCTTCGTGCCCAGGGTGCTGAATTGAAAGCTAAAATACAAGCAGATGCAGATCGCAAGCGAACTGTAATATTAGCCAAAGCAAAAAGGGATTCTCAGATCCAGCGTGGTGTTGGAGAAGGTGCGCAGACATCAATTTTGAATAAAGCCTATGGCCAAGATAGCGATTTTTTTGAATTTTATCGATCGATGGATGCTTACAGCGAGGCTTTTGGCGAGGGTACGACAATGGTTTTATCACCGGACTCAGATTTTTTTAAGTTTTTTGGAAACGTGAATGGACGTAAATCAAAGAAATAGAAAGAAGTTGAAGGTCGAATGACGGATCTTTTAACCGCAATCGCACTTGCGGTTGCTTTGGAAGGAGCATTATACGCAATCTTTCCGGAAGCTATGAAAAAATTTATGGTTCAGGTTCTAGATCAGCCAGATAATGCTTTACGTCGTGCTGGTATGACCGCAGTGATTGCTGGGGTGGCATGTGTCTGGCTTATTCGGAGGTAAAATACATCCTGTGATCGATAACTGCTGAGTTTATATTTTTTAAATAGATTTTGATCTATTACGTACGAGGTAACGTAGAGCTATAGAATCGAAAATTAGCCTACGCATTATTTGGCCCAGTGTTTGGAGAATTAAGAGTGACTAGATTAAGCTTGAAATTATTTTACGTCATACCAGTCTATTTTTTTCTGGTCTCTATTGTTGTTTCAACTACAGTTGGTGCTCGCTCAGCGCCTGAGAGTTTCGCTAATTTAGCAGAAAAATTACTTCCGGCGGTTGTTAATATATCAACAACCTCTGTTGTAAAACAAAGTGCCGGCAAGAGGCCAGAGCTTCCCCAATTTCCTCCGGGCTCTCCATTTGAGGATTTCTTTCGTGAATTTTTCGATCGGAATAACCCTAATCAGCAGCGAAAATCCACCTCTTTGGGGTCTGGGTTTATAATAGATGGAAAAGGCATTGTAATTACGAACAATCACGTGATACAGGGTGCAGATGAAATATCAGTTGTGTTACAAAACAATGAGACGTTAAAAGCTGAGGTGGTTGGTCGCGATATCAAAACCGATATAGCGGTGCTAAGAGTTAAACCCAAAAAAGATTTGCCATTTGTCAAATTAGGCAATTCAGACAAAATCCGGGTTGGTGATTGGGTTGTAGCCATTGGTAATCCGTTCGGTCTTGGGGGCACGGTAACGGCGGGTATCGTCTCTGCACGTGGACGAAACATTAATTCTGGTCCCTATGACGATTTTATTCAAACTGATGCTTCTATTAATAGGGGTAATTCAGGCGGTCCATTGTTTAATATGGCAGGTGAAGTGATTGGTATTAATACTGCAATCTTTTCTCCTTCTGGCGGTAGTATTGGCATTGGGTTTTCAATCCCTTCGGGTATTGCCAATGGTGTTATAGTCCAACTCATCAAATATGGTAAAACTAAACGCGGCTGGTTGGGTGTGCGCATTCAAAGTGTGACAGATGAAATTGCTGAAAGTTTGGGACTTGAGAAAGCAACTGGTGCTTTGATTGCAAGTGTGACTGAAAATAGCCCAGCTGCGAAGGGCGGCATAAAAGCAGGCGACGTTGTTTTGAGATTTAATAACAAAATAGTTAAATCAATGCGTAGTTTACCAAAAATTGTTGCAGAGACTGAGATAAATAAAAGGGTAGACGTCGAAGTTTGGCGTGGTCGCAAGAAAATTGTTACACAAGTGAGTGTAGGCGAATTGGATGAAGAGCAGGTCACTAAAAGAGTAGTAAAACCTACACCAAAAAATAGCGACGTAGAAAAGGTTGTTATTGAGGATTTTGACCTCACTCTGAGTACCGTATCAAATCAACTACGTAAACGTTTTAATCTCAAAAAAGCGTCCAACGGTGTAGTGATTGTAGCAATTGACAAAGAAGGCGTTGCAGCTGAAAAAGGACTAAAAATAGGAGATCTTATTATAGAAGTTGGCCAGGTTCAGGTAGGAACACCCAGCGATGTTAAACGCCAAATTAAAAAGTCGCGGGCATCCAGTCTGAAGTCGATACTTTTGTTGGTTGAGGGGCAGTCTGGCTCGCGTTATGTTGCCCTACGTCTCTCTAAGAAATAACTTTTCTATTTAAAGATTGAAACCAGCATTATTTGTTTAGTATTGCTTATTGGGTCAGCTATTTAGCGGATTTATGACAAACTGTAGATTATTGATTAACAGACAGCCAATTAAAAATAGCTCCCCAAGTATTTAGGGTTTAACTTAGTGTGTAAGCTTGTTAAATAGTGTTGGTGAGTAGTCTGGTATTAAAGTATTGGATTGTGCTGTGAGTGATTTTCAAAAAAAGAATTTGGTCCGTCCTTTTGCTGCGCTTCGTCCGGTCCCCGATTTGGCTGCGGAAGTAGTAGCACCTCCCTACGATGTAGTAAGTACTAATGAAGCGATTGCATTGGCAGAAGATAAGCCGTGGAGTTTTTTACATATTTCCAAACCAGAGATCGATCTGCCGGTAGGAATAGATATCTATTCTGATGCAGTATATGAGAAGGCCCGTGAAAATTTCAATCGAATGATTGACGATGGAATTTTAAAGCGTGATGAACAAGACTATTATTATATATACCGCCTTAAAATGGCAGATCATATTCAAACAGGAATTGTTGGTGCAGGTTCTATTGCAGCCTATGAAGCTAACCTTATTCGCCGTCATGAGCTTACCCGGCCTGATAAAGAAAACGACCGAGTGCGTCAAATAGACGCCATTAATGCTCAAACGGGACCTGTTTTTACAATACACAAATCAAATGATCTTCTTGAGGAGGTAATCAATAGAAACGTCGCTTATGCTGCAGATTATCATGTAATTGGCGATGGGAAGGTGGAGCATACGCTATGGGTGGTTACGGATTTAAATGACATCGAAAAAGTTACCGAGGGTTTTGATGCTTTAGGTGTTTTGTATATAGCCGATGGTCATCATCGTTCAGCCGCAGCTTCACGTGTTTTTGCTGATCGAAATAAAACTGGGGGTAATTCGGCTGTAAATGAACCAAACGATTCATTCTTGTTAGTTAGTTTTCCTGAAGCCGAGGTTAAGGTTTTTGCATATAATCGTATAGTTAAAGATCTCAACGAACTTTCAGAATCAGATTTTATTAACAAAATTAGTGAAATATTTGATTTGGTAAAGCAAGCCGAAGCTATAAAACCTAGCGTACGTAATAGTTTTAGTATGTACATCTCCGGTACCTGGTATTCACTGTCGTTAAAATCTCCCATGTCTGATGATATAGCACCAGTAGAGCAACTTGATATTAGTATTTTGACTAATCTTTTGTTAGAGCCAATTTTAGGGATTGCCGATCCGCGAATTGACCCGCGAATCGATTTTATCGGTGGTATTAGGGGTTTGGTAGAGCTAGAAAAACGCGTCGATAGTGGTGAATGGTCTGTTGCCTTCGCGCTTTACCCGACAAGTGTTCAAGACCTTATTTCCGTTGCAGACGCAGAAGAAGTAATGCCGCCAAAAAGTACTTGGTTTGAGCCAAAGCTGGCTGATGGAATGATATCTTTAGTTTTAGATTAACCGGTTTTTTATATATTCCCTTATTTGTTAGGTATTTAATGCAAAGAATTTTTATTTTATCTACTAAAAAATTCAAAAGTTAAGCACCTTACATTACTTCTTTATTCTCAAATGCATAGACTGTACGGTACACCTTTATATGAATGAAAGTGGAGCCAGTTGTGCGTTTTGGCATTCAATTTTTTCCAGATCAACGGGAAGATGAAAAATCTCCAGTGCAATATTACGATGAAGCCATGCATCTCGTCGGTCTTTGCGACGAATATGGGTATTCTCATGTTAGAACTGTTGAGCATTACTTTCACCATTGGGGGGGGTATAGCTCAAATCCAATTATCTTTCTGACAGCGGCGTGTCAGCACACTAAGACAGCAAGAATGGTAACGGGCGCTGTTTTGCCGGCATTCAACTCACCTCTGAAACTTGCGAGTGATTTATGTATGCTTGATGCGTTTTCGAACGGCCGGTTGGATGTGGGATTTGCTCGGGCTTTTTTACCGCAAGAGTTTCGGCATTTTGAGGTCGATATGGACGAAAGTGTTGAACGTTTTGAAGAAGGTATTAAACAAGTTCAGTTGCTTATGGAGGGAGAGAACGTTACCTCTAAAGGTAAATTCCATAGCTTTGAAAATGTTACTACGATGCCTCGGCCGACGCAGTTACCACGTCCAAATTTCTACGTAGCAGCAGTTGGTACGCTAGCATCATTTGAACGTGCGGGTAAGATGGGGCATTGGATCATGGCAATTCCCGGAGTTGGTTCTGATCCCATTGCGCTTTTGGAAACGTATAGAGATGCATGGACGAAAGCCAAGCATCCTGGCAAGCCAAAGATGATGATGGCCGTTTTTATGTTTTGTCATGAAGATGGAGACGAAGCACGGCGGATTGCAAAACCGCATATAGAGGGTCATTTTGCGCAGATTGTGGATGCGATGATGGAATACACTGATGGCTCACCTTCAAACGCTTACAAGAACTATGATGTATTAAGGAAAAAAATAGCTACTCAAACATTGGAAAGCCAAATTGAAAGTGGGGCAGCTTTTGTTGGTAACCCATCGGAGATAATCAAGCAGTTGAAAGTTTTTAATAAGGCTTGTGGAGGTTGTGATGAATTATCGCTTCAAGTAAACCCCTTTGGATTGAAACTTAATGCGGCTGAGGCGTCCATGAGACTTTTTGGTACAGAAGTGATGCCTTATTTTAAAAATAATTAAAAGGAATGATACTGTGGATACATTTCTAAAAGAAATTCAGGCACACGATTTGGCTCCTTTGTGGGAGGTTTATGAGAATATTGTTTTGAATGAACCGTCGCGATCTGAACCATCAATAATATGGAAGTGGACAGAAATGCTGCCTCTAATCGAAAAATCAGCTGAGCTTGTTCAAGGAAGTCACGCAGACCATCGTGTGCTTATCCTTAAAAACCCTAAACTCGATGGCAAAATGGCAACAACCACTAATATTCTAGCAGCCTTTCAATGCGTGAACCCGGGCGAGGAAACTTCTCCTCACCGTCACACTCCAGCCGCTACTCGAGTAATTATAGAAGGATCTGGTGGCAGTACGTTTGTTGATGGTAAACGGTGTGAGATGTTTGAGGGAGATCTCATCATTACGCCTAATTGGACGTGGCATTGCCATAAAAACGACAGCAGTAAGAGAATTATCTGGTTAGATGTACTAGACATTCCATTGGTTGGTTCGTTAGACGCAGTTTTTAGCGATATGAAAATGCAACCAGAAAATCATTTCCCGGATAATAGGGCTATGATATCTGATGATGCGTATGCAGGAGGAGGACTTGTACCTGTTAGTAATCTTATGCATGTCAATCATTCACCTCGTTTACGCTACGCCTTTGAAGATGTTCTCGTTGCGATAAAAAATACGCCTAAATCAGATGATGGCATCCAGTCGATCAATTATACTAATCCAGTTGACGGTAGTGGCATTTTGCCAACTCATGATGCAAAAATTTGCTCTTTAGGTAGAAACATTAAAACAGCAACATTACGTTCTACCGCAAATGCGGTGTGTATCGTTATAAAAGGCAATGGCTATAGTCAAATTGGTGATGTCGCTCATCAATGGGGGCCTAAAGATATCTTTACGATACCCCATTGGTCATGGGCAACTCACACAGCTTCTAGTGAAGAAACGCTTCTTATTGTGATCTCTGACCGCCAAGTTATGGAAAAACTGGGTTTATACCGTGAGGAAGCATTAGAATCTTAGTTGTAAATTTTTTTGGGTGTTGGTTGCGGAATGTATAACTTCATAGTTCACTTATCATCGTCAAATTAGAGCTATCGTGAGGAAAATTAATCTTAGTTTGCCTCGGTCAATTTTAATTATCGCGGGACCAACGGCCAGTGGAAAGTCGGGTTTTTCTCTCGAAGTTGCTGACAAGTATGATGGCGTAATTATTAATTGTGACTCGATGCAGGTCTATAGCGAACTACAAATCATCACGGCACGTCCGTCGATTGTAGATGAACGCGATATACCCCATAAACTTTATGGTATGATTTCTGTGGCCGATTTCTTTTCCGTTGGTATCTGGCGCGATTTAGCCATAAATGAAATTAAGGCTTGTTGGCAGTCTGGCAAGCTTCCTATTATTACTGGTGGCACCGGGCTCTATATAAAGGCATTGATGGAAGGTTTAACTCAAATACCTGCCGTTTCTAGAGAAATTAGAGAGGAGGTAATTGCGCGTCGCAAAAAAATTGGAGTTGAAGCCTTTCATCTCGAATTAAGAGGGTTTGATCCAGTGTCAGCAGAACGCCTTAATAAATCAGATAGTCAGCGAGTAATACGGGCGTATGAGGTGTATGTTGCAACGGAACGTTCGTTGAGTGATTGGCATAAACAGGAGCGGATAGCGGAGCCACTTTCTGCGCACTATCAATCAATAATATTCGAGCCGCCAAGAGATTTACTTTATGCCAAATGTGAGGATCGCCTCGATTTGATGGTAGAGAACGGTGCGTTGGATGAGGTGCGTGCCTTAGTGGATATTAACCTTGATCCAATGCGCCCAGCTATGAAAGCTCTTGGTGTCTCCGAGTTTTTGGCGTACTTGAATAATGATATAACGTTAGAGGAAGCTCTAAATGCAGCAAAGCAATCCACTAGACGTTATGCAAAACGTCAAATGACCTGGTTCCGCAATCAAATAGTTCAAGATTATAGGTTAAATGCGCAATATTCGAAAAGTTTAATACCAGAAATCTTTTCAAATATTATAAAATAGGTATTGACCCCAGATAGGATTAGGTATAGTTTCCGGCGGAATTGCGCCAGAATAGCTCTTCTGCTTTTGATTTTTTGGGGAGTTAGTTGGCGTTGGTTTTTTTATTTTGTAACTAACCAGGAAGAAGTCGCTTAAATTGGCGTTGGAGAAAAGAAAATGTCGAGTAACCAATATACTGGCGGTGAGATTATTCTCAAAGCATTAGCTGACCAAGATGTTGAAGTCGTATTTGGTTATCCGGGTGGTGTTACACTGCCGCTTTATAACGATATGTATAAGCAAAATAGTCTGCGGCATGTCCTTGTTGGTCATGAACAAGGAGCAGTACATGCTGCCGAGGGTTACGCGCGTTCAACAGGTAAAACCGGTGTTGCAATGGCAACTTCTGGTCCGGGCGCAACCAATACAGTTACAGGTTTGGTAGATGCCTTGATGGATAGTATTCCGCTAGTTTGTCTAACGGGTCAAGTTGTTAGCCATCTAATTGGAAACGATGCGTTTCAGGAAGCCGATACCACGGGTATCACGCGGCCAGCTACGAAACACAATTATTTGGTAAAATCGACAGATGAACTTGCTCGAGTTATCCATGAAGCATTTTATATTGCAGCAAATGGTCGTCCAGGACCCGTTTTAATTGATATTCCAAAGGATATAATAATGAATATGGGTACTTATGTTGGTCCCGAAGGTATTGAGCCTCGCAACTATAAACCTCAAATTAGTGGAGACCGAAAAAAAATTGAAGCCGCAGTTGATATGATAGCAAATGCAGAGCGTCCCCTTATTTATGCCGGCGGTGGAGTGATCAATTCCGGTCCTGAGGCATCTCATTTATTACAGAAGTTTGTCAAAATGACTGGCTATCCTTGTACTACAACATTAATGGCATTAGGTGCCTATCCAACAACAGATGATCAGTTTATTGGTATGCCGGGTATGCATGGTACCTACGAAGCTAACCTCGCAATGCACGGATGTGATATTATGTTTAATATTGGAGCGCGCTTCGATGATCGGGTGACCGGTAATACGGCGCTTTTCTCTCCTAATAGTAAGAAAATTCATGTCGATATTGATCCTTCTTCTATTAACAAAAATATTGTAGTTGATATCGCGATTATAGGAGACGTGACGAATGTGTTATCCGATTTGATAACCATCTGGAATCAAAAACAACCGAAGCTTAATCAAAATGCTATCGAGAACTGGTGGAATGTAATTGGAGAATGGCGTTCTGCTGACTCGCTTGGATTTGAGCAAGATTTTAAAGAGTCGATTAAGCCACAATACGCCTTAAGTCAATTAAGTGAATCTTTGAATGGAACCGATTATTTCGTTACGACAGATGTTGGACAGCACCAAATGTGGGCTGCTCAGTATATTCAATTTTCTGAACCAAATCGCTGGATGACGTCTGGTGGTCTCGGTACTATGGGATATGGCATTCCAGCAGCTATGGGTGTACAAGTTGCACACCCTGATGCAGCTGTAGTTTGTGTGACCTCGGAAGGTTCAATGATGATGAACGTTCAAGAAATGGCAACTATTGCAAAAGAAGGCCTTCCAGTTAAAATACTCTGTTTGTATAATCAAGTGCTTGGTATGATCCGGCAATGGCAGGAATTATTTCATGAAAATAACGAATCTGAATGTGATTTAAGTAACGGACCTGATTATATTAAACTGGCGGAAGCCATGGGTTTTAGTGCGTTAGAGTGTCAAAAAGCCGATGACGTTAATGGTTCGATTAATAAAATGCTTGAAATTAAAGGACCAGTATTTTTATTGATGCACACAGATCGAGCAGAAAATGTTTTTCCCATGATCCCATCTGGAGCTGCCCATAATGAAATTGTTCTGGCTCCCAATAATAAAACGAAATTTGTTAAAGATAAAGAAATGGCTTAAGAATTTTGTGCTAGGGTAAATAAAATTGACTGATAATTTGAATAGTGGTGAGCAAAATCATACGTTCTCAGTTCTTGTTGAAAATGAGGCTGGGGTTTTGGCGCGTGTGATTGGCCTATTATCTGGCCGAGGGTACAACATTGAAAGTTTAACAGTTGCTGAGGTTGATAAAGACGAGCATTTTTCTAAAATAACTCTTGTAAGTTCGGGTACCGAAATGGTGCTTGAGCAAATTCGTACTCAGCTTGAGCGTTTAGTGCCAGTGCGAGCGGTCGCAAATTTGACTATTGATGGGCCTTCTGTCGAGCGAGAACTCGCTTTGATAAAAGTAGCTGGAGGTGATAAAATGCGGGCTCAATGTTTGGAAGTAGCAGATACTTTTCAGGCAAATGTTATAGACAGTACACCAGAATCTTGTGTTTTTGAAGTTGTAGAAAGTACAGAAAAGATGGATGCTTTTATTAATTTAATGAAGCCGCTTGGTTTGGTGGATGTATCACGTTCAGGTGTGGTAGCCATTTCGCGCGGTTCAGAACCAATTTAAACGGCCTCCCAGGGCTATAGGCTAATTGACTTAACGTAATTGTAGGGATTTTAACCATGCGTGTTTTTTATGATCGTGATGCTGATGTTAATCTGATTAAAACCAAGAAAGTTGCCGTCGTAGGTTATGGCAGTCAAGGCCATGCCCATACTTTGAACCTTCGAGATAGCGGTGTTAAAGAAATTGCTGTTGCTCTTCGGCAAGGGTCTGGCTCAATTGCAAAGGCTGAAGCCGAGGGTATCAAAGTTATGAAACCCTCTGAAGCGGCTGCTTGGGCGGATGTGTTGATGATTTTGGCCCCCGATGAAATTCAAGCTGATTTATATACTGCTGAAATACATGAAAATCTTAAATCAGGTTCTGCAATAGCTTTTGCGCATGGTTTATCAATACATTTTGGTCTTATTAGCCCGCCTGAAGGTGTTGATGTATTTATGATTGCACCAAAAGGTCCCGGTCACACAGTTCGGGGAGAATATGCCCGTGGTGCGGGTGTGCCGTGTTTGGTTGCTGTTCATCAAGATGCTAGCGGTGCCGCATTGGACTTAGCGCTGTCTTACGGGTCTGCTATTGGTGGCGGCCGTTCTGGAATTATTGAAACCTCTTTTAGAGAGGAGTGTGAAACTGATCTTTTTGGAGAACAAACGGTTCTTTGTGGTGGCTTAACTTCTTTAATAACCGCAGCCTGGGAAACTTTAGTTGAAGCTGGCTATGCACCGGAAATGGCATATTTTGAGTGTTTGCATGAGGTAAAACTAATTGTAGATCTAATGTACGAGGGAGGGATAGCAAATATGCGTTATTCAATTTCTAATACTGCTGAATTTGGCGACTATGTGTCAGGCCCTCGCGTTATTGATGCTAGCGTTAAAGCCCGTATGAAAGAAATCCTTGATGATATTCAATCTGGTAAATTTGTTCAAGATTGGATGATGGAAAATAAGGTTGGCGCGCCGAGATTTAAAGCGATGAGGCGTCGTTCGGCAGAGCATGATATTGAGAAAGTTGGTCAGAATCTCCGTGATATGATGCCTTGGATCACAGAAAACGCATTGGTTGATAAAACTAAAAACTAAGTTCCTAATAATATAGAAAATTAGATAAATAAAAGGGTGCTTTATGAGCACCCTTTTATTTAACCTGGCTGCTATATTAACTAAATAATGCTAATTAAAAGCGATTAGAGAGATGTGAGAATTTTGGAAAACTTTAAGATCTTTATTCGTAAATTGTTTAACAATTAATTATCTTATATTAAGCTCAGATAATGATTGAAGTTACGCCTTATATTTCACTTTCAGATAACGAGATTGAAGAGAAATTCATTCGATCACCAGGGGCTGGAGGTCAAAAAGTTAATAAGACGGCTACGTCAGTTCAGTTGCGGTTTAATGCCAAGAAAAGTTCCGCCTTAACTAGTGATTTGTTTTTAAGATTAAAACGACTAGCGGGTCAGCGCATGACAAATTCTGGCGTTATTGTGATTACTGCGCATAAGTATTCTACACAGAAACAAAATCGTCAGGATGCGCTTCAGCGTCTAGTTAACTTGATCCGGAAAGTGGCTATTGTGCCGAAAGTGCGACGAAAGACTGCACCGACCCGGGGTTCCAATAAGCGTCGTTTGGATAGTAAACGGCAGAAAAGTAATATTAAAAAAGGAAGAGGCAGGCTCCGAAAGTTCGATTAATATACTTAAATAACGCTATAATCTGTGCGGCGCACATTTCTTTATTTTTTTCTACGATTAAGCATTTTTTGCGAGAGTTTTGAGGCTCGGCCAGGGGTAGACCACGGGCATCTTGCAATACAAATAGCACACCCTAAAGCTTCACCAAATGTTGGTATGCATTTATCGAAATCGACAAACCATTTATTGACACCGCGGACCATCTGTTTTTCTGAAAAAATTGCCCCGGGAGGGCATGCCTTTACACAGATTTGACAATTATTACAAAAATCTTCGGAGCCTATATCTCTCATTTGATCAGCGATCAGTGGCATATCTGTAGTTACTGCTGAAAGTCTAAAAGATGAGCCAAATTCACCATGTATCAAAGAGCCATGCTTGCCGAGTGTACCCATTCCTGCGTCAATAGCGGCCGGCACCATGCTTAGTGCCGATGCAAACGGCCCCGCCCATGGTTTAGCAAAGTACCCCTGACTGAGTATAAAATTGGTTAGTTCTCGGCAAACCCTAGCGGCACGATTATATTGACGCGCGACTTCAACCGGCGATTCTGGTTTCTCGAGACTTGCCGGTACTTTGTCGAGCTCCGCATGATCCATGGTAACACCAACAATAATAACCCAAGGTTCATCTATCCGATATCCTTCGTAGATATAATGTGGATCCATTTTAGTGATACGGACATCATCACCTTCATGGCAGAGGGTAAATTCTTTAATTGCCATTACCCATTCTTCGGCAGATTTTTCAATAATAGTTTGTGCTTTTTCAATTGTTTTGGGGCCACGTGCTGCATTACTACTGTAGTGCTCAACAATTGCGGGAGATCGTCTCTGGATATCAACAACTTCAGTTTGTAATTCGCCAAAGGCGTGTTTGTCGTGAGGATGCCAAAAAAAGGGGGATGGGCTTCTAATCTCCGTTTCGTTTAGGCCATTTACCGTATTACCAGAAACATCTGGAAAAAGTGCTTTAAAATCATCAGCAGTTTCAGGTAGTTTTTTTGGTTTTTGTAGATCTGTCATGGCGCTATAGTGAAGATGTAGGACCAACCCATCAATACCTAATTATATTTTTTAATATTCATAGTTTTTATTATTGTGGTTGTGATAATCAGTTTTCTAGGTTAAAAAACAGAATATTGGTTACTAAAATCGAATTATTCGACGAGCTAATTAAATAAAGGTTCTTTATTTAACAGCTATGAATTTTCATTCTATCCTGCCATTCTATGCCTTTGCTCCAGGCTAACATGTTTTTAGCATCAGGTTCTTTTTTATCAATATATAAGACTGTTCGCCATGCTAGGCTCAGCATGCAAGACGTTACTGGCGGCCCCTCCCAATTTTTGCAATCTAGAATAGGCTGTAGTGTTGGCATTCCCGTGCCAAGCATCACGATTGCATCTATTTCTTTATTTTGGAGAGAGTATAAGGCTTCACTGCTACTATCTGCGCGAATACTATAGATCGGATGAAAATCGCTTTCATCATTATAAGTACTGGCAACTTCGGAAACTTCGAAACCAGCATTTTGCCAATAGCTTACACTGATCTTTGTTAAAGAAGCTGGGTATGGTGAAACTAATCCAATTTTTTTTGCGCCCAACGCATTAAATGAATCGGTTACTGCGCGCGCTGCTGTAACAAATTCGAAGCCCTTACTTTTCTTGATTCGTTCACATATCTCGGTCTCTTTTTCTTGACCAATAAGATAGGAGGCGCCTGTGCAGCCAAAAGCAACAGCTTGTATAGGAGCATTTGCAAATTGATCAAGTGTCACTTCAATCTGGTTCGTATAGTCAACCAGTCGATCTTCCATCTCTTTTTTACTGCTTGTTAGACGGGCATTCAGCATTGTTACGCCAGCAGGCCATAATATTCTAAACTCAGGCTCTACAGTGGTATTGGCTTGAGGTGTTAATACACCAACGAGACCACGTTTTGCATATTCTAGTTCGGTCATTTTTATTAAGTCCACTGAGTTTTAATTATCTTTAGTTTATGACATTGTTACAGGTGAAAAACCATAATTTCAATTTATGGGCAAGGTCTTTAATATGTTAAAGCAAGCTAACGAGAAACGTATTTTAATAGTTGGGGGTGGTCCTGTAGGATTATTTGCAGCGACACGTTTGGTTGACTTTGGAATTCCGGTTATACTCATTGATAAAGCCTCACAGGTTAGTACTGATATCCGCGCCTCTACAATTCACCCACCTTCCCTGGAAATGATGGCGCCTTACGGTATTACAGACGAGATACTTGAGACAGGAATTAAAGTACCGCAATGGCAAATACGTAATCACGCTACGGGTGAAAGGGTTGTTTTTGATCTTAAGCATATCGCAGATAAAACTAAGTACCCGTACCGTGTGCAGTTTGAGCAAAGTAAAATTTGTGCAATCATGGATAGGAGGCTCCAGGATAATCAGTTAGCCGATATTCGGTATGGAACAGAATTTGTGTCGTTTGACCAGAATAGCGCTGGTGTTTCAATCAATGTTAATACGGCAGCAGGACCAGATAAAATCCATGGCCAATTTTTAATTGCAGCTGACGGGGGTGCTAGCCCAATTAGGGAACAGTTAGGACTAACTTTTGAAGGATCTACGTATTCTGAGAGAACTGTGTTGGTTACAACACCCTTTCCCTTCCATGAGCATATTGATGGATTGTCGAGTGTTAGCTATTGTTGGGAAAAAAAGGGTAATTTTAGTCTCCTGCAATTACCCGACCAATGGCGAGCTAGCCTCTGTTTTCCAGAAAATATGTCACCTGATGCTGCTTTGGCGGATGAACACATCCAAAAACAACTTCATGTTATATGTCCAATTGGCGAGCCATTCGAAATCTATGATAAGCGTGTCTATCGTGTTCATCAACGCATAGTATCTAAATATGATCATGGTCGAATTGCTTTGGCGGGTGATGCCGCGCATATTAATTCGCCATCTGGTGGTATGGGCATGAATGGTGGCTTACATGATGCCCATGACTTGGCAGAAAAATTAAATCAGATTTGGCTAAGTGAAGATGAGTATATTTATTTTGATCTTCTTGGTCTTTATTCGCGCCAGCGAAAACCGATTGCCGAAGAGCAAATTATTAAGCAAGCTGATGAAAATTGTAAGCGCATGACGGAGAAGAACCATGAAAAGCGGCGAAAATCTCTAGATGAATTGCTAGATATCTCGAGCGACCCTGTAAAGTGTCGGGCTTTTCTATTGAAATCGTCGATGTTTGAAGGTTTGCGCCAGGCTTCACTTATTGAGTGACATTAAATATTTGGCATTTCTGCAATACGTGAAAAATAAAGGTTAGAAAATTCAACTAGTAGAAAAATAGAGTGAATTTGATGGGACAAACAATAGCTGAAAAAATTATCGCAAAAGCGGCTGGTCAGCAGACTGTTAAGCCGGGTGATATCGTTACCTGTAATGTCGATCTAGCTATGATCCACGATAGTGGTGGTCCGCGCCGGGTTAAACCTTTAATGGAAAAACTTGGGGTTAGCGTCTGGGATCCAAACAAGGTTGTTTTGATTTCCGACCATTTTACTCCCTGTACGGATGCTGAGAGCGCAAACATTCTTAAATTGACAAGAGAATGGGCAGCGGAACAGGGTATTATTAATTTTTATGATCAACAGGGGATTTGTCATGTGGTAACTCCTGAGCGTGGGCACATTCACCCTGGAATGTTTGCTGTCGGTGGTGACAGCCATTCACCGACGGGCGGAGCTTTTGGTAGTTATATGTTTGGAATTGGTGCAACTGATATGCTTGGTGTCCTTGTCACGGGTCAGACTTGGATAAAAGTGCCCGAGACTATTAACATTAAATGGTCTGGAGATTTTGGTGTTGGAATAGCAGCTAAAGATATGGCCCTTAAAATGTGTGCTACGCTCGGCATGGATGGTGGAGATTATCAGTCAATTCTGTACTCAGGTGATACAATAGAAAATTTGGATATGATGGAACGCATGACGTTGAGTAATATGGCAGCGGAACTCGGTGCGCAATCTGGTCTGATCGAGCCAGATGAAAAAACTGTTGATTATATTAAGTCAGTGGGAGGTGTTCCCGGCGATTGGCAGAATTTTAAGAGTGATCCAGATGCGAACTATAGCGTTTCACATGAATTTAGTGCTATAGATTTAGAACCGCAGGTAGCCGTACCACATAGCCCAGCGAATGCAGTAGCTGTTGGAGACGTTGGAAAGGATCAGATTGATCAATTTTATATTGGTGCATGTACTGGGGCTAAATTAAATGACTTGGAAATGGCGGCCTCTGTTCTCAAGGGTAAGAAAATTGCTGCTGGCAAACGTCTTACAGTTGCACCGGCCTCTTCGCGCATCCTGGCCCAAGCGATCAAGCAGGGGATAATCGAAGTTTTACTAGAAGCTGGAGCAGGTTTGTTGCCTCCTGGCTGTGGGGCTTGCGCAGGTTACGGAGTAGGTGTTTTAGCAGAGGATGAAGTTTGCCTGGCTTCAACTGCCCGGAATTTTCAAGGTAGAATGGGGGCGAGTACTTCTAAAGTGTATTTAGCATCGCCTTACACGGTTGCCGCCAGTGCGATACGGGGACATATCTCAGACCCAAGAGAGGAGCTATTATAATGTCCAGTCGTGTTTGGAAGTTTGGAGATGATATTAATACAGATATTTTAGCACCGGGTATATACATTAAATTACCCCTAAACGAACTTGCACAGCATTGTCTTGAGTCCATTGATCCTAGTTTTGCTTCTAGGGTATGTGAAGGAGATATCATTGTGGCGGGCAATAATTTTGGGATGGGTTCAAGTAGAGAGCAGGCGCCTCAAGTTTTGAAGGAACTTGGTATTACTGCGGTTATAGCGGCTTCTTTTGGCGGTATATTTTATCGTAATGCTTTTAATCTCGGCTTGCCCGCGATAATTTCTAAAGATTTCACAAAAATCGCTGCAGACCATCAAATTGAACTTGATATTAAAACTGGAAGAATTTGTAATATTACTACAGGTCAAGATT
This sequence comes from Rhodospirillales bacterium, assembly GCA_012960465.1. Taxonomy (GTDB): domain Bacteria; phylum Pseudomonadota; class Alphaproteobacteria; order Rhodospirillales; family UBA2165; genus TMED23. The sequence goes on from DUBF01000148.1 coordinate 70,526, forward strand.
TAGTTGGAGAAAAAATACCGGAAAATTTATTGACACTTATTGAAGCTGGCGGGCTTGTGCCTTACCTGGAAAGTAACTTGAATAATAATTAATTAAGGAGTGGCCATGTCGCCGCAGAAAATCTTAAGAGATCGTCTCGACCAGGATAAAATTATACTTACACCAGGTATATATGATGCTTTTGGAGCAATGATGGCTGAGCGGGCTGGTTTTGAGGCGCTTTACCTGTCCGGGGCTTCGATAGCTTATACAAAATTAGGCCGCCCAGATATAGGACTCGTAACCTTGGACGAGTTGGCGTCTGTTGTAGGAACAATTCGTGAGCGGACAGACTTACCTACAATCGTTGATGCGGATACGGGGTTTGGTAATGCGCTCAATGTTCAGCGCACTGTAAAACTCTTGGAGCGCAATGGTGCCTCTGGTATTCAACTGGAGGATCAGTCTCTGCCAAAACGCTGCGGACACCTTGATGGTAAAATGCTGATAACTGCAGATGAAATGAATGGTAAAGTCAAAGCAGCTCTCGATGCGCGTATGGATGAAAATACTGTTATCATAGCAAGGACAGATGCTATTGGGGTTGAAGGCTATGAGAGTGCCATGGATCGCGCAGTTGGTTATGTCGAGGCAGGAGCTGATGTCTTGTTTATTGAAGCTATGCAAAATACTGAACAAATTGCAGGGGCTATAAAACAATTCGGAGGCAAAGTTCCGTTATTAGTAAATATGGTTGAAGGTGGTAAAACTCCAATGGCGCCAGCTTCTGAATTGGAAGAAAAGGGTTTTTCGATTGTAATATTTCCCGGTGCTTTGGTTCGTGTGCTTGCTCATGCTGCGGAGAATTATTTTAATTCGCTACTCAAGCATGGCTCAACTTTGCATCACAAATCTCAAATGTTTGATTTTAATGAGCTAAATGAACTTCTAGGCACGGAAGAAATGCTTGAAATAGGTAATCGTTACACAGATGGTGGAGATTAAGATGCAAAAACTCGACCCTGTGATGCTGGCTGTCCTTAAAGGACGGTTGGAGCAAATTGCGGATGAAATGGATGCGACGCTTTTTCGTAGTGCGTTTAATCCAATAATAGCTGAAGCTCATGATGCCAGTCATGGGCTCTACCATGCCAAAACTGGTGAGACCTTAATTCAAGGCAAGTCTGGCCTACCCGTTTTCGTTGGAGCTATGTCATTTGCGGTAAAAATGGTGATCGATAAAGTTGAAGTCGAAAATATTGTTCTCAAACAGGGTGATGTTTTCGTATTTAACGATCCTTATGAAGGTGGAACTCACCTTTCAGATTTTAAACTCGTAAAGCCTTTCTTTCATGAGGGCGAGATTTTTTGCTTCTTAGCTTCCGTTGGCCACTGGCACGACGTAGGTGGAAATGTGCCAGGTAATTATAATCCCGTTGCAACGGAGTGTTACCAAGAAGGCATGCTAATCCCTCCAGTGTTTCTTTATAAGGAAGGTGTTCTCAATGAAGATATTATTGCAATTTTACAATCTAATTCGCGCCTACCAGGCAGTCTTTATGGTGATCTGAATGGACAAGTTAGCGCTCTTGATCTCGGTGATCGAAGATTAAAGGATTTGCTTCAAGAATATGGTAAAGAGAAAATTACATCTGCTTTAGTTGAACTGAATCAAAGTGCTGCCAGGCTCATGGCGAGTTATATTAGTGATCTTCCAAACGGTACTTACTCGGCTGAAGATTGGCTCGACAATGATGGTATTATCGATGAGCCGCTAAAAATTGGCCTTGATATTATTATTGCTGATAACCGAATGACTTTGGATTTTTCTAGAACATCGGCTGCATGTGATGGACCAGTAAATATCTCGCGTTCTACGTGTATTGCGTCTTGCTATGTTGCGCTTAAGCATATTTTTCGTGAGGTTCCGGCCAATGCTGGAGTGCTGGAGCCGATTGATTTTATAATTCCAGAAGATAGCTTACTAAGTGTTGGTCGCCCAAAACCCGTTTGTGGTTATACTGAGACAATTCTTCGTGTTATCGATGTTATGTTTCAGGTGATTTCTCAAGTTGCTCCAGAAATGAGTAATGGCTGTGCATACGGAACCATCAATGCATTATCAATGGCAGGTTATCGTAAGAATGGCGTTCGCTGGGTTATGTTTTCTTTCTTTGGCGGCGGCCACGGCGGCCATCCTAATGGTGACGGCCTTAATCATGGAAATGCGCCAATTTCAACAGCCACCATTCCCCCACTGGAAATCTTGGAGGCTGCCTATCCAATCCGTTTTACCCGATGGGCCCTCAGGCCAGATAGTGGTGGGCCAGGTAAAAACCGTGGTGGTTGCGGTGCAATTTATGAGATTGAATTACTTGAAGAAAAAGCTGATGCTTTTTTGTTTGGCGAACGAGGCAAATTTGGCCCGCCCGGTGTTATAGGGGGTGAGAGCGGAGCTCTAAATAAATTTAGTTATCCGACTGGCGTCAATGGTGAAACATCACCCCCGATGGTTTCTAAGATGGTTGGCATTCATCTGGAGCAAAATCAGCGTATACGTCTGGAAACGCCGGGTGGTGGAGGCTACGGCGATGCTTTTGAGCGAGATCCAAAACTTGTTGCCGAGGATGTGCGACTTGGTTATGTAACGGCTAATTCAGCATTTGAAAACTATAGATGTTCGGTATCTGATGACGGGATCCTTGATCAACAAGAAACTGACCGGTTGCGAGAAACGAGCTAAACATGGTCAGTAAACCAAAAAGATCTAGGACAGTCGTTGGGGTCGATGTAGGCGGTACCTTTACAGATGTGTTTTTCCTGAATGAAGTTGATGGTTCGTGTGATGTGGCGAAGGTGCCTTCAACTCGCAGTGATCAATCTGTTGGAATCCAAGAAGGGATTGCACAACAATTAAAAAAGCTCTCTGAAGTTTCTCTAATAATTCATGGTACCACTGTTGGAACCAATGCACTTCTCGAACGCAAAGGAGCTAAGACTGGAATTATCACAACGCGGGGATTCCGTGATGTAATAGAAATGCGAAGACGCGATCGGCCGGAAACATGGGGTCTTTGGGGAATGTTCGAGCCGATTGTATCCCGTGAACTGCGGGTTGAGGTTGATGAGCGGGTTTTGGCTGATGGTACGATCCTTACTCAACTTGATGCAAGTGATGTGAAATCAGCAGCGGGGAAACTACTATCCCTTGGGGCCGAATCCGTTTGCATATTTTTTATAAATAGCTACGCCAATGACACTAATGAAAAACTGGCAGTTAAAACTCTAAAAGAAATATGGCCAAACGACCACATTACATCTTCTTCTGAAATACTTCCGGAAATCCGGGAATTTGAACGTTGTTCGACTGCAACTTTAAATGCTTATTTGCAGCCTCCTATTGGTGATTACCTTGAGCGGCTTGAAGGGGGGCTGCAGAAAGGCGGATTTGGTGGTGAAGTATTAATTGTGCAATCTAATGGTGGCGTAATGTCAGTTAATATGGCCCGATCGTTTCCAGTCCGAACGGCATTGTCTGGTCCAGCAGCGGGCGTCATCGCCGGAGCTTATATTGGTGTGAGTGCTGGATTTCCAAATCTTATAACATGCGATATGGGAGGGACGAGCTTTGACGTGTCTCTCGTTGCCGATGGTGAAAGCGCGCTTGCTGCACAAACAGCAGTGGACTTTGGTATGGTAGTTCGTACGCCAATGATAGAAATCACAACAATTGGTGCAGGTGGCGGCTCAATAGCATCTGTTGATAGAGGTGGCTTGCTACAAATTGGGCCTGAAAGTGCAGGATCTGATCCCGGACCCGTTTGTTATGGGCAAGGTAATGATCGTCCAACGGTGACAGATGCTAATGTTGTCTTGGGGAGGATCAATGCAGAAAAACCAATCGGCGGTAAGTTAGCTCGCTTGGATGTTGACGCAGCCAAAAAAGCAATAAAGATACACGTTGCTGATTTGTTGGAAATCGAAATTATGGACGCTGCTGAAGCTATTATTAGGGTTGCTAATGCAAAGATGGCGGGCGCTATCCGTTTGGTTTCTGTGGAACGCGGACATGATCCTGAAAAATTTGTTGCTATGCCATTTGGCGGTGGGGGCGCTTTACATGCTGGTGCGCTTATAAAAGATGTTGGTTTATCAAAAGCTCTGGTGCCACGCTATCCCGGCGTAACGAGTGCATTAGGTTGTATCATCGCTGATATGCGGTTTGATAGGGTACATACAATTAATGCTGTACTTGATGATCTCGACATTAGAAAACTTGCATCTGAAATAAAAAAGACAGCAGAAGATGGTCAAAAACGTTTGGTTGAGGCTGATGTAACGTTTGACGGTGTAGAGCATTTAATTGAATTGGATATGCTTTATTTAGGACAAACCCATACTGTAGCGGTCAGGTTACCTGTTGGATTAGAAGATATTAAAAGTAGTTTGAATACTAACGTTATTCGCACCGCTTTTGAAAATACATATGAAAAAGTTTTTGGACGGTTATTGCATAACATTGGAATAAGGGTCCTTAACCTTAGAGTAACCGTGATTGGCCGTCGGCCAAAGTTTGATTTATCAATCCTCGGTCCTTCAGGTGATTATACAATTGAGGAAGCTAAAATTGATTCTCGAGAAGTTTGGTTTGAAGGTAAATGGCGGCAAACAGACGTGTATAGTCGTTTAAATCTTCCTAAAGAGCAGGTTGTGTCGGGTCCCGCCTTACTAGAGCAACCGGATACGACTATATTTATAGATCCTGATCTAGAAGGTAAAGTCGACCAATTTGGCAATTTAATTATTTCTCGAAAGAATGTTTGATGAGTAAAACGACAGCACTTGTTCTTATTGATATGCAGAACGATTTCATACATCCGGAGGGTGCTTATGCCCGGGGTGGGGCAACATCAGATTATATTGCTGCACTACCCAAGGCGTTAAAGCCAGTTGCGGAGGTTGTTCGACGGGCAGGTGGTTGGATAGTTTCGACACATTTCACTTTAGTGCCTGGAAAAAATAGTAAACCTTTTATTGCTGATCACTTGTTAGAACTACGCCCCTTTCTTGCTGAAGGTGATTTTTCCCCTGGGAGTTTTGGTCATAGGCTTATTGATGAATTAGCTCCGGCAGATTTATTGGTAGAAAAAATAGCCTATTCAGCGTTTTATATGAGCCGCATGGACTGGATGTTAAAACAAGCTGGGATTGAACATTTGATATACGGCGGTATTGTTACGAATGGCGGTGTGGCTTCTACTGTTAGAGATGCCCATGTGCATGGCTACCGTAATACTGTATTATCTGACGGGTGTGCGGCTTTTGATGCGAAAATCCATAATATTTCTATCGAAAGTTTGAAAACTGTTGCTGAAATAAAAACTTGTGGGGAAATACTCAATTTACTGGAGGGTCGAAGGCGTGAATAATATAAATAAACAAAGTTTGCAGGCGTGGTTTCGTGCTCATTCGCAAAGCCGTTTGGGTCGGGACTATATCAATGAGAGGTTTGTGGCTAAGAAAACTGCGCTCGTTGTCGTTGATATGCAGAATTATTTTATGAAACCAGGTTTTTTAGCAGCTTGTCCGATGGCTATCGAAATTGTTTCCGTAATTAACGAGATGGCAAGTGATTTGCGGGAGAAGGGTGGTACTGTCGTTTGGATACAAACTACGGCTGCCCCTGAAGCAACTAAAGATTGGAGTATTTATAAGGAACTATATACCTCGAAAAATTGGGAACGCAGGAATACTGAGCTCGCCGAGGACCATGAGGGGTACGAAATTTGGCCAGAATTAATGGTATCCGATACAGACCTTCGGGTTAAAAAGTCTCGTTTTAGTGCATTCATTGCCGGTTCGTCTGACATTGACACGCAGTTAAAAGCCTTGAATATAGATACTTTATTGATATCGGGTGTTGCCACCAGCGTTTGCTGTGAAGCTACTGCACGTGATGCGATGATGCTGAATTATAGAACTACGATGGTGTCGGATGGCCTTGCATCGATGACTATTGAAGCTCATGAGAATGCTCTCAAAGCTTTATACGGGATGTTTGCTGATGTCCAAATGTGTTCGGAAATTAAATCCAAACTCGTATGATGATAGTATTAGTTAAAATATTTATGAGAAAAAGTTTCGCGGTATCTTTTAAAAGATTAAACATATGGTATAATAATCTCAAAGATAATAATTATACATAAACGCACTAGATTTATGAAAATAGAATAAATGCTATTCTATCGGAATAATTTTTGAACAGTGGAGGAGTTAAATTATGAAGATATTCAAAATCTCAATATATAGCTGTGTGGTAGCCTTGACATGCTTTTCAGCAGCACTATTTGGTTTGCCAAACAAGAGTAATGCAGAAACAAAATTAACACTCATCTATCCTTTTCCCGATTTTCTCCAGTATACGAAAAATTGTAAGGCATTGGCGAAAGAGATCAATAAACGTGGTAAAGGTGTTATCAAAATTGAAGTTTTGCCATTCAATTCAATTAAGATGTTTGCCCAGGCACCAGCAGTCAGTAAGGGCCGGGTCGATTTGAACTGTATACCCGCCGCTTTTTATGCGAGAGCTGTTCCTGAATTAGAGGCCGTCTCAACGGCGAGTTCCACAGTGGAGCAAGCACGAAAGTCTGGTGGAATTGATATGTTGGATAAGCTCCAGCAAAAGTATTTTAAGGTTAAGTATTTAGGCTGGACAACGGACGGCAATAAATTTCGAATTTACATGAAAAATAAGCCAAAGTTTGGGTCTAATGGCCTTGTAGATTTTAGTGGTGTTAAGCTTCGGGGTAATCCAATTTATGGGGCATTTTTGAAGGCTATGGGAGCCACAACGCATAGTTTACCCGCAACTGCAACTTATGGCGCCCTAGAAAAAGGCGTTGTTGACGCGGCAGCTTGGGCGACAACAGGACTCAGGGGTCTTAAGTGGGATAAAATGCTTCGGCATGCGATCGAACCTGATTTTTATGCTACGGATATTGGCTGGATTATCAACCTTAAGAGATGGAATGGTTTGAGTGCCAAGGCAAAAAATGTTCTACAATCAACGGTTAAAGAATATGAATTAGCGAATAGAAATGGTTTGCTAAAACTTCAGACGGCAGAAAGAAAAGCTTTAATCAGTGGTGGAATGAAATTCCATACTGTTCCTGACCCTAAAAAATACTTAAAGCTGGCGGTCGACTCGGCTTATGAGAGAATGGTCGGACGCTTAAAGAAAGCTAAAAGAAGTACAGATCATATATCTAAACTTCGGGCTGCATGGCAGCAGTAGCAAAAAAGTTAAAAGTTATTGTACTAATTGTTTCTTAAGCAATCTTGTATGTTTAAACTTTTAGATGATATTTGGGGTAAGGTACTAGCGGGATTAATGGGCATAGCTGCAATCTATGTCACCTTAATAATGTTCGCCATTGTTTACACTAGCGGGTTTCGTTATTTGGGTTTTTCTTATTCCCCTCTTACCATCCCATTTATTGAGTATGGCTTTATTTACATATTATTTCTTGGATCACCCTTTTTAGTAAGGATGCGGGGGCATGTTTATATTGAAATGCTCACGGCCGCACTGGGTGATTTTCAACGGCTCATTGTATCAAGATTAATTTGCCTATTGGCAGGTGGCGTTTGCCTCACCTGGGCTTGGTACACCGGGCTTCTTTTTCTCGAGCGTTATGAAGATATTATGGCTTATGACGAGCTTCGAGCTCAATGGGATATTCCGCTTTGGATTAGCACATTACCTTTCCCAATAGGATTTTTTCTTATGTCAATTGAATTCTTTCGTTTTGTATTTATCGCAGAACCTATGCATACGGGTTTAGCAGGTATTGCTAGCGATCGGATAGAACTTGAAGAAACCAAGCGAGACTTGGAGGGCTTGAGCTAGATGGAATGGTACTGGATTTTATTCTTATTGCTTGGTTCTATACTTTTTCTCATGTTCGTTGGGGTGCCCATAGGGATTGCCTTCATATTTGTGAATTCAGTAGCGGCATTTTTTCTTTACGGAAGATTTGGAAGTTTTGACGCTAATGTATCAGCTAGCATTGGCCAGCTTACGGATAACGCATTTGCTAATATGGCAATCTTTGCGATTGTCCCGATACCGATGTTTTTATTAATGGGGGAGCTTTTTTTTCATTCAGGACTCGCAAAGAGAATGTTTGATGCAATTGAAAATCTGATGGGAAGTATCCCCGCGCGTCTTTCTTATGTGACTGTAGCTGGCGGAACCGCTTTTGCCACACTTTCTGGATCATCGATGGGTTCAACGGCTCTTCTTGGCACCTTAATGGTGCCTGAAATGGAAGAGCGGGGCTATGACAAGAGTATGTCGATTGGTCCAATACTTGGCACTGGCGGATTGGCTATGTTAATTCCACCATCTGCCCTGGCGGTTTTGCTTGGAACTTTGGCAGAACTAGATATTGGTAAGTTATTAATAGCAGGTGTTTTGCCAGGTTTAATTTTAGCCACTATGTACGCAATACTCATATATGTGAGGGTCACATTAAAACCATCCTTGGCGCCCTCTTATGAAGTGAAACGAATTCCTTGGTCAACAAGAATAAAGTATTTTCTGGTTGATGTGGTTCCGATGGTTTCAATTATTTTTCTCGTAATTTTATTAATAATGTTTGGGATTGCTACCCCATCGGAATCGGCAGCATACGGATCCCTGAGTGTAGTTATTTTATCGTTTATTTATTTACTTATTATTCCTTTGCTCCAAGGAGATCTTGATAAAGTCAAAATATTCTGGCCAAATTTCCAGGTAGCCATGTGGAAGTCAATGTGGGGGGCAAGTAGAGTAACGATAATTGCATTAATGATCCTCTTCGGGTCCAGCTTGTTTTCAAATGTTCTCGCCGGTTCTGGTGCTAGCGTTAAGCTGATTGAATGGGTTACGAGTTTTGAAATTTCTGGACTTGGTATGTTAATGGCGATGTTTGTCATTCTATTATTTTTAGGGATGTTTATGGATCAGTTAGCGATGATGTTGCTTACTGTTCCTATTTTTTTCCCTATTATGGCTGGTTTTGATCTAGGAATGGGCCCTGAAAAGCAAGTGATATGGTTTGCTGTGATAATGTTGTTAGCGATGGAAATAAGTTTTACGACGCCACCTTTTGGTCTCCTGTTATTTGTTATGCAGGGCGTCGCGCCGTCTGGTACTAGGTTCGTTGAGATTTGTTTAGCCGCTGTTCCATTTATGCTGTGTGCCATGGCTTTAGTAGTGTTAATTATCATTTTCCCAAGTATTACAACTTGGTTGCCATTTTTGACTAAATGATCCTTACCTCGTTATGTAACGTATTTTATTCGGACGAATAAATTACTTAATGGTCAGTCTTTGTTCGAGAATATGCCGCTGGATTTTACCTGAAGTACTCCGAGGTATTTCATCATTCTTCAAAAAATGTACCTCTTTAGGTAATTTATACTTAGCAATTCGGTCGCGACATAGATCAATTATATCGATGCTTTTTATTTTATCTGAATTACTGGCGACAAAAGCTACAGGGACCTCTCCCCAACGTTCATCAGGTTTACGGACTACAGCTACATCAATAATTCTATCATCTACCATTATATGCTGTTCTATTTCTGCAGGATAAATATTTTCACCACCTGATTTGATCATATATTTAACTCTATCGACAAAATCGAGCAGTCCTTCAGGCGTTCGTCTAAACACATCTCCCATATGAAACCAGCCATTACGAAAGGCTTCCGCATTCGCCTCCTCGTTCGCCCAATAACCTGAAAATAAACTAGGTCCTCTAATGGCTAGTTCACCGGGCTCGCCATCTTTAACGTCATTGTCATTTGGATCCACCAAACGAATTTCACAAAAGTTATTTTGTTTTTTTGACAAAACCTCAGGAGCAATACCAATCGGTATCAGATTGCCAGAAGCTGGGGGGTTGCCTGTTTCGGTTGAGCCAAACGTATTAAAGTAAGGTGCATCCAATAATATGGTAATTTCTTTTAACATCGATCTTGGGACTAAATCTGCCATGGCTCCTATTAAACCAATAGGTTTTGGCTTGGCATTTGATAATTTTAACTGATTGATAAAGTCCTCAATCATACCCGGTACGACTGTCAGGTAATGCACCGGATACATTTCAATAGATCTGATTATTTCATCGGGCTGGTATCCATCAATAATAACGACTTGACCGCCACGTAAGAGGGTAGCAATGCTAAAATCGTTTGAGCCCATATGAAATAGTGGCGTCCAGGCAATGAAAGTGTCATTTTTGGGTGCTCTCGTTTCTTCAGCGAAAATCAAGGCTCTGGTTATAATCGCGCGGTGACTGATAAGGGCGCCTTTAGGCAGGCCCGTTGTTCCACTGGTAAATATTATTACTAATCCATTCTCGGCATCAACTAAGTCTGTTGGTTCTTCATTTGATGAGTTGCGAAGTAAATTCTCGTATTCAGTGTGGAATAAAATATTTTGTACTTCGCCACTGTTTGGCAATAATTCTTGGAATTCAATAGCGGAAAAAATTAATTTAGGTTGGGTTAGATCGAGACAATGTTTTACTTCTTCCCTGGCTAATCGCCAATTTAAACTAACTAGAATAGCACCTATTTTTGCACATGCTAACTCCACCTCAAGAAATGCTGCACAGTTACGGGCTATTAACGCGATACGGTCTCCATGTTTTAGATTCTTATCTAATAAACCATTTGCTAATTGATTAACTCTATCATTCAATTCCCTGTATGTAATCCTACGATCATATTCAATAATCGCATTGTTATCTGGCGATTGATCAGCAATACCTTTGAAGAGCCTACCGATATTTGTCGCACTTGCCTGCAGGATCGTCTGAGATGGTTGGTAACTATTATTTGAGCTTGTCATATACCTGCTCAAGCCTTCTCCGTTAATGCCAGTACTCTAACGGGACTGCCTGAGCCTTGGCGTATTTTTAAAGGTGGTGTAATTATTACTGAGCCTTGAGGTGGTAATTTATCTAAATTAGTGAGCGCAGGGAGCCCAAACCGGCCGTTTCCATGCATTAGATGATGACAGGGCATCGGTACCGTGAAGTGGGCAGCTTGACCTGCGTCCGTACCGACCGCTTCACATCCAAAGCCAACAACATCGCGTTGATCTATGAGCCAAGGTATTAAATTCTGATGTGGACCTGGCGTATGGGCGCCTTCTTCATCTAGATTCAGGTATTCAGCTGGGTCTTTTTTAAGGGACCAATCGGTCCTCATGAGCAACCAAGAACGCGGGGGTATTTTACCGTTATTTTTTTCCCAAGTCTCAACATCTTTGGTGGTTAGAAGATAATCGGGGTCCTTGTTTGCTTCAGAACAGCAATCAATTACGCAGGCATGGCTGCGATCGCCCTCCTCACGTACACGCTAATACCGCTGTTCATCAAAAGAATTAGAAGTCATATTAGTTTTAACATGGAAAGATTGTTTGGTCTTTCGGTAACTCCTAACTCCTAACATCCTATATCTAACATCATAT
>DUBF01000149.1 GCA_012960465.1 Rhodospirillales bacterium
GGCTGGTATTACCTATTGGACAAATGAGGCTGGTACAGCTTCCAAAGACGGCTATCAGATAGGTGCATCTGTAACAATGGGTTCGATTACTATTGGCGCTGGCATGGATGAACATAGGTCTCAAGGCAATGTAGCGGCTGGAACTCCCGTCTCAGGCACCGCCACTTCTTTGGATGCTGATGGAGTTATTGTTGGAGCGCAGTGGGCTCAAGGCGCCACTACTCTTTCATTAAATTACTTTACCAAATCAATGGACCTAGCCACTGGAGTAACTGGTTCAGATTCTACGGAGAGGTGGACCTTAGGCGCAAAATACGCTATGGGCCCTGGTGTTGACTTTGTCGGTACCGTCCAAAATACTAAGTGGAGTGACGAATCTGCTGTTGCCACTTTGAACAACAAAGGTACTGTTATTGTAGGCGGCATCTCTGTTGGGTTCTAAGTTATAAGTAACTTAAACGAGAATTTAGGGGAGCAAGAAATTGCTCCCCTTTTTCTATGTCAACAACCTTAAATTAGGTGTGTTGAATTTATGAAATTGCGCTAATTCCGGCAATTCCAATGGCGGGGCTGTTTATTAATTGAATGGCATTTTTGTTGTTAATCCCACCTAAGGCATATATTGGAATTTGTGCCTTCTGCGCTAACTTCTGAAATCTAGAAATTCCAAGCGCAGTCTCGTTTAAATGACTTTCGGTTGGAAAGACCGGCGACACTAAGGCGGCGTCGACAGACAGTGCTGCGCATTTTATCAGTGATTTGTGACAGTGGGCAGACGCTGTTATTATTTTGTTTGGACGCTGGCGCCACAACCTAATTTTTAATGAGGGATTTAATAATATATATTCCGGCAGGTGCAAGCCGTCTGCATTGAGTTTGTGCGCTAATGAGTAATCTCGGGCAACTAAAAACCACAGTTTTTTCTCGTGGCACACTTTTTTAACTTTGAGGCCTAATTTAAATCTAGATTTAATATTATAATGACGGAATATGACGCCGCTTCCTGTTTTCAATTTCTTAATCGTCGGCAGGGGGTTCGGGGCACGGACTTCATCTGTCAGATATAATATGGGGGGTACGGATGAAGCGGTCGACCTTAAATTCAGCAGGCGTGCAATTGTTGGTAACGTGTACGTAATCATGATACCTAGTATAGTTTATTTAAAACTGGACTAACATATAAGATGTACCCGTTGGGAATAATTGATAAAAATTTAAAGGCCGTTAAAAGTGTCATTAACGATACGGTTGCTATTAATCAAAGACTAGAAAATTCTGTAAAGTTGGTCGCGGTTTCTAAAACCAAACCGCGAGATGTAATTGAACAGGCGTTAAAGGCAGGCCACCGCCTGTTTGGAGAAAACCGCGTCCAGGAAACCCAAAAGAAATGGCTGGATTTAAAAAAACTTTATCCAGACACCCAACTCCATCTTATTGGGCCGCTCCAGACTAATAAAGCGGCGTTAGCGGTTAGTCTATTCGATGTTATTGAAACTATTGATCGATTTAAGCTCGCTAAGGCCGTGGCGCGTTATATAAACGACACGGATCGGCGGCCGCGGTGTTTTATTCAAGTCAATACTGGCAAAGAGCCACAAAAGGCGGGGGTCTTACCTGAAGAGACTGATGAGTTTATTAACATATGTAGGACTAATCTAAACCTTCCGGTAGAGGGCTTGATGTGTATTCCCCCAACTAACGAGGAACCGGCCCTTCATTTTGGATTATTACGCGAAATTGCTGAGCGGAATAATATTAAAGAACTAAGCATGGGAATGAGCGCTGACTATGAGACAGCTATTCAATTTGGTGCGACTTATGTTCGTATAGGTACCGCTATATTTGGTTCACGCACCGTGTAGTCTTAACTTGCCAAGAGCACTTAGACACGGGGTTTGCGTTTATACCCGGTTTTATAGCCACATTAGATTTTGGACAGATCTGATTTAATCGGTTTGTGGCGATAATACTGTGATGTGACTAGGCGGTGTCACGCTTGTGATGATTTCCAATAAATCCCCTAGTTTTAACGCAATGCAGCCTTCTGTATGTTTGAAGCCATCTTTTGCAACGTGTAAAAAAATTGCGCTGCCTTTTGATTTCTTCACTGGTTTATCATTATAGCCAATAACAACTATAATATCATAAACACCGTCTTTTCGCCACAGCGGCTCCACTCGTCCCCTATGCGGCAGCAAAACCTTTCTATTATAATATGTGTGGTCAGGATCATCGTTCCAGGCATCATTTGGTTTTAATGGCGATAGAGCTAAGCCTGTTTTTGGTCTAGCCAGGCGGTCCGGACGATAAAAAATTTCACGGATTGGAAACGTACCCGCAGGGGTGGCTCCGTCGCCCTCCCTTTTATTAGTCCTTACCCCAGACTTACCAAGTGCACATTTATAAACTTTATTCTCAAAAGTTAGCGCACCTGTAGGGCTAACAGCAATAATATTTTTGTTTTTCATCTGCAGGAATTAATCCTAGCTATTTTTTATATTTTCATATTAACCAGTCGATTGTTTTATAAATGCGATGTTTTTTCATATGCCGCTGCGATTTTCTCGATGTGCAAGCCTCCTCTTGATTGGGGATCTGCACCATCCTTGATATTGACCCGTGTTTGGAGTTTATCGAGTAAGACCTGTTGCAATGAATTATAATTGGCCCTTTTTTCTGCATGAGAATTGTTACCTATAGAACTTTTGACTATGCCATAATTCAAATGCCTTGCGTCAGTTGTTTTTGTTGATAGAACCCAGCTGCGGCTGTCAGGTAAGATTGACCCCTCTCCGACTTCCGGCTCACTAGCGTGTGCGGCTGTTTTGACGTCTGTATGATCTCCTTTTGTTATGTCTAACATATGTTCGCCAATATCTTTACCTGTACTAAATTCAATCATCACATCTACTAGTGATGTAACTGCGCCAATTGGTCCCCAATAAAGCGAACCCCCCATTAGTTTGCTAGCAGGATCAATTTCATCACCGGTGACGCTTCTATATAGTGTTGAAATCAGGGGAATATGTTGAAGTGGATTAATTACATCAAGAAAATCTAAGAAAGACATTCCGTCTTGGCCAAAAGGTTTAATACTTTTGTTGTTTTGTTGTCTTATGCCATCGTTTTGATTATCTGGTTTTTGAAGGTGATAATTATCAGGTTTGAATAAAGCCCTTCCCACTGATGCGTCTTTTTGTACCACTGTTTTTCCCCCTAATTTAATTGATTAATGTTTATGGGACTCTCTAAGCAAATCTAATGCCAACAAAAACTTGCGTATTTTATATTGATTTTAAGCTATTTTTACGCACAGCATGGACTTGTCTGTTTTGCTGGCAATTATTACCTAGCAGTTAAAGGCTGTGTTTTTTGATTGGCAAAAATATAAACCTTGCAAGCCCTATAAAATCTAATAGATATTATTAGGCCTCGACGCGGCACAAATATTGTGAAGGATCAAAAAAAGCTTTTTATGATTGACTATAGGGTTTTGGCATGACGGCTGCAAAAAAAATTCTCATTGTTGTTGATGACACAGATTTACAAGAAATGTTGACAGAACAATTGGAACTTCACGGTGAATTTTTAACTGATAGTATCGATAATGGGCGAGCTGCAATAGATAAAACATTGGAGCGATATTATGACATCATACTCATGGATGTTAGCCTGACAGACATGGATGGCCGCGAAGTTTGTCGGATGATGCGAGAAAATGGAATAAAATCCCCCATTGTTATGTTGTCTAGATTTGACACTGATGCCGACACTATTTTAGGCTTAGATGCAGGGGCAAATGATTATGTTATAAAACCGTTTAGGATTAACGTGTTAATGGCGCGTCTTCGTGCCCGAATACGTGAAGTTGAGCAAAGTGAGCATGCTGTATTTCAAATAGGTCACTACAGTTTCAGACCCTTAGATAAAACAATGCAAGATAATCGTAGTGACCAAAAAATTAGGCTGACAGAGAAAGAAACCGCTATTGTTAAATTTTTATATCTGGCCAGTGATCACGTTGTGTCTCGAGATGTCCTTTTGGGCGAGGTCTGGGGCTATAATGCTGGTGTTACGACACATACGCTTGAAACTCATGTTTATAGGTTGCGTCAAAAAATTGAGGAAGATCCCTCGAATGCACTTATATTAGTTACTGAGCCTAAAGGTTATAGAATAGTTCGCTAAAATTTAATATTTATGGCGTAAGGGTAATCGTTACAGGAACATGATCCGAGGGTTTTTCCCAGCTCCGCGCACTTTGATAAATATCTACTGCTGTAATTTTTTCTTTAAGCGCCTCGGTTGTCCAAATATGATCTAATCTGCGACCACGATTGTTTATGGTCCAATCTTTTGATCGATAACTCCACCAAGTAAAGACAGGTTTTTCTGGCGGGATTTTTTTTCGAATTGCGTCAATCCAAGGCCCGGATAGTTGGAGTTGTTCTAATGCTTTTACTTCGACTGGCGTATGGGACACCACTTTTAGAAGCTGTTTATGAGACCAAACGTCGGTTGGAAGTGGAGCAATATTTAAATCACCGACCAAGACCATATTTCCTGGGCTTTTTTGCCTTCCTTTTTGCCATGCAGCCACCTCTTTCAAAAACTGTAGTTTATGAGCAAACTTTGCATTTTCTTTTGGATCTGGGATGTCCCCGCCTGCCGGGACATAAAAGTTATGTATCTCAATGGATCCTAGCCGTTTATCCGCGATGGTTGCAAATATATGCCGACAATCCGCCTTGCCGCACCATTCCCTCGTTTTTATCTTGGTTAGAGGTCGTTTTGATAAAATTGCCACGCCATTATATCCTTTCATACCTGCGACGGCTTGGTGGGGATAGCCAAGGTCCGCGATATCTTTAGATGGGAACAAATCGTTTGTTACTTTTATTTCTTGTAAGCAAATAATTTCAGGACAAAGATTTTTGATAATGCGGGCCAGGCCTGACAATCGAAGGCGCACACTATTTATATTCCAAGTTGTAATTTTCATTTATTTTCCATACTAAAACCAAGCCCCGTAGTTGCCAAGTGATGCAATAACCCGTTTTTTTAAAACCACTGATTTATTTAATTTTTGTTAGGCCATTAAATTCAAAAAGCAAAGGATCAATTTCAATAGCACGCTCCGAGTTGTTAAGTGTGATCGTTGTTTTGATCCCTTGTGCATCCGTAATAATCCACTTTTTAAGTAACAAGGGCTTATCTGAAAAAATCAATGTGATGGCCCCTTTTTCCGGCTCTTTTGACTTGGTTAAGGTCATGGCTAATACGTTTGGGCTGCGTGATAATTTAGTTAGGGCTATATCACCCGCTAGTTTTATATCCTCTTTAACCAAGAACCAGACGGGTGTATTTTCCAGCCAAAGGTGAGTAACTTGTTCCAGTTCTTTATCAATATACCTAAGGTAAACGCCATCGGCGACTAATAAAATAGGACTGGGGGGGTCATATTCAAAGCGGATTCTACCTGGCCGTAGCATGAGTAAAGTTCCTGTTGCTACTTCGCCACTTGAAGAAACTTGCAAGAAATCGGCGCGCAAGGATTTTATTTCATTAAGATATGTTTCAATACGAAGCACATCCTTACGATCTTCGGCATTTAATTTTATAGCAATTGGTTGGGATGATAATATGCTGGGAGCTAGTATACTATAAATAACAATAATTATCTTAAGTAAATTAAATAATTGCATAAAATTTGAACCTAATTGACCATGGATATTTTCTTAAATATAGTTGCTTTACCAATAAATTTATAAAAGGTAAACCGGATCAACGGTCAGATTTTATGTGTCGACTTAATTAGTGCCGATAAGAACTTCGCGGCGTCCAACGCGGTCAGCTTTGCCAATAACTTCCTGAGCCTCCATTTGTTCTATGATACGTGCTGCCCTGTTATAACCAATCTGAAGGCGGCGTTGAATTAAACTGGTGGAAGCCTTGCCTTCTTGAGCAATAATAGCGACCGCTTCATCGTATAATTTGTCGGCACTCTCTATACCGCCGGGCCCTGGTAATTTTAGATCGTCTTCAATATCTTTGGTAACGGCTTCGATGTAAGTTGGATCCCCTTGTGCTTTTAAACAATGTACAATTTGTTCAACCTCTTCGTCGCTAACAAATGGGCCGTGAACCCGCGTGATTTGCCCACCACCAGCCATGTATAGCATATCGCCCTGGCCAAGCAGTTGTTCAGCGCCCTGCTCACTAAGTATTGTCCTGCTGTCAATTTTAGAAGTTACCTGGAAACTGATCCTCGTTGGGAAGTTTGCTTTAATTGTACCGGTGATCACGTCAACGGACGGGCGCTGTGTTGCCATAATTAAGTGAATGCCTGCAGCTCGCGCCATTTGGGCTAGTCTTTGGATTAGCGCTTCTATATCTTTTCCAGCGACCATCATAAGGTCGGCCATTTCATCCACTACGATTACAATAAGCGGTAATGGATCAGTATTGAGTGGTTGGTCTTCGTAAATTGGCATTCCCGCTTCGTCAAAGCCAGTTTGTATGCGCCGCGTTAGGCTTTCGCCCTTTTTTGATGCGTCACTCAAGCGCGCATTGTAGCCCATAATGTTTCGCACGCCCATTTGCGACATTAATCGGTAACGGTCCTCCATTTCCCTGACGACCCATTTCAAAGCAATTACAGCCTTGGTAGGTTCTGTTACAACTGGAGATAATAGGTGGGGTATACCGTCATAGACCGACAGCTCCAACATCTTTGGATCTACCATAATAAATTTACATTCATCAGGACTTAGCCGAAAGAGCAGAGAGCAAATCATTGTATTAATAGCCACCGACTTACCAGACCCTGTTGTTCCGGCAATCAATAGATGTGGCATTCGGGAAAGGTCTACTACACAAGGTAAACCACCAATATCTTTGCCGAGAACTAGGGGGAGCCTTAAATTTGCTTTCTCGTAAGCCGCTGAGGCTAATATTTCCCGGAAATAAACAGTATCTTTTTTTGTGTTTGGTAATTCTATACCAATGACTGAATGTCCGGGTACAACGGCAATTCTGACGGACAAAGCAGACATTGATCGTGCAATATCGTCAGACAGCCCAATAACCCGTGATGTTTTTGTACCGGGGGCAGGTTCTAATTCATAGAGTGTTACGACAGGTCCCGGGCGTACGTTTACGATGGTCCCCTTAACACCAAAATCCTGTAGAACGCTCTCTAACAGTTCAGCATTTTGGGCTAAGGCATCTTTATCGGCCCCATCTATTTCTGTTGTGGCCGGAGGTGCTTCAAGTATATCCAGAGGCGGTAATTGAAAAATACTTGAAACTGGGAGAATAAGTGTTCCTTGTCCGGCATCTTTGGAGCGCACGCCAGCCGCTATTTTTTTTGTTTTTTCTGTTACGGCGGGCTTTTTTTGTTTTGTAGTTTTAGAATTAGGGCCCAGCGAGTTGTTAGAAGGTGTTACGGTATTAATGGCCTTAAATGTACTTTCGTTTTCTTTTTTATTAATTTCAAATGTTGGCTCTATTCGTTCCCTTAGCGCCTTTGCTTGGCGGGTTAAAGATATTATACCCCGCCAAATTGAAACACACGAATGGATGGTACCGTGTCCTAAAGCCGACCATTCAGAGCGATCTAGACCACTCGCATAAATTAAGATAGCGACACTCAATAAACCACTCAAAATGATAATGCATATATTGCTATATAAAAAATTAAGCGGTTCCATTGCTGTGATTGCTTGGAGAAATAACGTTTGTCCGGCAACCCCGCCAATACCGGTGCGTAAAGGCCAGGTTTCTGGAGGCGTAATAACGGAAAAGGCCATTGAGCTTAATATTAGACCAGTAATTAAAGCTAAAACGCGAAGCCAGATGAAGTTTACTCCCTTTTTATTTAAAAACCGCCACGCCCAAGCACTAAAAATTAGGCTGGGCAGGAGTGCCGTAATGCCAAATATTTGTAATATTAAGTCGGCTAAGTGCGAACCAATTAATCCAAGCACATTGTTTGCTGGGCCGCTGGCTGAGCTGTTTAATGAGGGGTCAGAAGCGTGATAACTTAAAATGGAGACAACTAATGTTAAGGCGAGAATAATTAAAACTGCGCCAATTAACTCTTTAAATCGTCTTCCGGCCAATTTTGAAAAACTCTCAGGAAATAGCCGTGGGAAAAATTTAAAAACAGAAGCTGTTTTATTAGTTCTCTGATCCATTATAGGTGTCGAATGCGCCATTTAATCATTATATGTGGACTTTATTTAAATATAGTTAATACGTGGTGCCAAGCCTTTGATTCTAATCTATTCTTTGACAACGTGTAATAATCGAAAAATACGATCTTTTTAATAAATTTGTCTTATAAAGGGGTTTTTTATAATGTATCGATGGCGCGGACTAGAGCTTCGTGAATAAATTCTGGTTTTTGAACTAGGGCTATACGTATAAACCCTGCGCCTGGATTCTCCCCGGATTTATCTTTTCGCGCCAGATAACTGCCCGGTATTACGCGAATACCGGCCTTTTCCCATAGCATTTTTGTCGCTTCTTCGCCATTTCCAACGTTTAACCAAAGATAGAAACCGCCTGCGGGTCGATAGTAGTCGAATTTACCAGTAAGTATTTGGTCAGCACAATCAAATTTCTGGCGGTAAAGTGCTCGATTTTTTTCAACATGTTTATTGTCTTTCCACAAGGCTGCAGAAGCCGCCATTAGTGGGCCGGGCACTGATGCACCACCATAGTTACGTAGTATTTTAAATTTTTGAATTAAATTTTGATCGCCAGCAACAAAGCCTGATCGCAAACCAGGGGCACTTGATCGTTTAGAAAGAGAATGAAAAACAAGAACATTTTGATAATTGTTACCTAAAGCTTGGCATGCCTCAAGACCACCCGGTGGCCGGGCTGTGTCATAAATTTCTGCATAACACTCATCGATTGCTAAAACAAAATCATATTCACGGGCCAATAAGATAGCCTTCTTTAAATATTCCAGATTGGCTACAGCTCCTTGGGGGTTTGAGGGGGAGCACAAAAAGGCTAACGCCGTGCGGCTTAATGTGTCTTCGTCAAGTGATTGAAAGTCTGGTAGAAAACCGTTTTCTTTAGTTGCTGACATATAAACCGACTTTGCCCGGTTCATCAAAGCTGATCCAATGTAGACTTGATAAAATGGGTTGGGAATTAGCACAATCGGTTGTCGCTTGTGTTTTAGCGGTGGAATAGCGATGGCGCCAGCCATATAAAGCGCTTCTCTGGTGCCAGAAACGACGCTAATATTTTTTTCAGGATTAATTGTTTCTGACTTCAACCCGTAGTGACGGATCAACCAATCTTTGATAGCGTTTAATATGTCTGGCGTTCCAGCTATGGGAGGGTATTTAGCCCATTGGTCTGCATGTTTATTAACTGTTTTCATCAAAAGCGCGGGGGGCGGGTGTTGTGGTTCACCTAAAGACATGATCATCGGCGCTTTGTTTTTTGGTCCCTCAATATTCTTTAACAAGGCTCGTAATCGATCAAAAGGATAATCTGTTAGTTTATCAAGATTAGTGTTGTACATCTATTTAATCGCTTTAAAAACTTTGGCCCCACACTAATATGGGGCCATAAAACAGGGTATAATCTATCCTTCTATTAATATTACCACAAGTGATGATGGTTTAATATTTTTAGAGGGCCTCTTCGCCGCGTTCATTCGTGCGGATTCTGATTGCATCGGCTAATTCGTGAACAAAAATTTTACCATCACCTATATTATCAGTACTAGCCTCGCTTTGGATGGTTTCTATTACGTTGTCGGCCAAAGCATCACTAACCGCCACTTCAATTTTGGTTTTTGGTACAAAACTGGTAACGTATTCTGCGCCCCGATAAATTTCAGTGTGACCTTTCTGCCTACCAAACCCAGAAACTTCACTGGTGGTTAAGCCTTCTACACCTATCGTCATTAGTGCTTCTCGTATTGCCTCTAATTTAGAAGGTTTAATAATAGCGATGATGTATTTCATAACACCAATTCCTTTTCCAGCGAGTTGGTTTAAAGGTCATAACCACGTTCGCCATGTGAAGTGATATCAAGACCTTCAATTTCGTCGTCCTCTGTAACACGCAGCCCAAAAAGTGACTGGGTGATTTTGAGTAGAACATAGGTTATAAGGCCTGCCCAGATTACTGTAATGATAGTCGCCAACAACTGACCAAGAAATGCTATTTTGATGCTAACGCCAGCTGCAAGCCCGTTTCCGCCTAAGCTTATATCGGCAAAAATGGCGGTTAAAAGTATACCCAGTATGCCGCCTACGCCGTGAACGGCAAAAACATCAAGCGAGTCGTCTATCTTCCATCTAGTTTTAACAACCGTAATCATATAAAAACAGATGATGCCGGAGAGCGCTCCATATACTAGTGCGCCAGCCGGACCAATAAAACCAGAGCCTGGTGTAATGGTAGCAAGTCCAGCGATTGCACCGGTTGCGATACCAACCAAACTTGGTTTGCCAAATTTAACATATTCGATCAAGATCCAAACCAAACAAGCAGTGGCGGCTGAAATATGTGTCACAGTCATAGCCATACCTGCATTTCCATCTGCTGCCAGAGCCGAGCCTGCATTAAAGCCGTACCAGCCAACCCACAACATTGCGGCTCCAATCATCACTAAACCGGGGTTATGGGGTGGGCGGAGCTCGTCTGGAAACCCTTTACGGGAGCCCAACACTTTAGCAATGACCAGCGCAGCGACAGCTGCATTTGCGTGAACAACAAGCCCTCCAGCAAAGTCCATAGTAGCGAAGCCTTTAAGAGTTGAGCTCGCCCAGCCGAGATCACTTAAAAAACCACCACCCCAGATCCAATGGGTTGATGGGGCATATACAAAAATTAACCAAAGGGCAGTAAAGAATAAGACAGCGCTAAATTTAATACGCTCGACATAAGCGCCTACAATTAGCCCCGGTGTGATAATTGCAAAGGTCATTTGGAACATAAAAAATACATTTTCCGGAATATTACCGAATAAGGTTTTGGTGGTTACACCGCCCAAGAATGCTTTAGAAAGCCCCCCCCACCAGATGTTATCACCTCCAAAGGCTATGGAATATCCTACGACAAGCCACACAATAGAAGCAACACAGCAAATAGCAAAACACTGCATTAATACAGACAAAACGTTTTTTGACCGAACCAACCCACCATAAAACAGCGCTAGTCCAGGCATTGTCATAAACAACACCAGCGCAGTTGCTGTAATAATCCAAGCAGTATTACCCTCGTTTAGTTTTTCCGCTGCGATAGCCTCGACCGGGTATAGGAAAATTAAGCTGGTTAGTAATACAATATATGAAACTGCTGTAAGTTTTAGCTTAAAACAAAGCATGATATTTTCTCCGTTGCCATATTGTTTCTGCACTCAGAAAGAGTATTTGATGCTAAGCCCTTCGGTTTTAGTTACGCCTGGCATTAGCCTACTGACATTCAAAATCCGTGCCGATTTTTTAAAACTTTAAATCATCTTATTTATCAATAGTTTAGTTATGGTGTCCTTAATGCTTAAACATTAAAAAATTTATTGTGCTCAATAAAAGGGCAACATAAATTTTTTGGCTATTATTTATACACATTTGTAAAAGTAAAAAGCGAAATTGCGGCTGGACAATTGTCTTTTTGAGGCGCAGTTCTATTAAATGACTGATAATGATCAAGTAATTCACAAAACAGATGTGTTAATCGTTGGCTCGGGAATGGTCGGGAGTAGTCTTGCTATAGCCCTTTCTAATGTTGGCCTTAGGGTTGCTCTTGTTGATCAGGTTGATCCATTGGTTCAAACGGGTGGTGAATTTGATGGTCGTGCGTCGGCAATAGCAGCGACACCCCAAAAAATGCTGAATCAAATCGGTATTTGGCGACACCTAGGAAAAAATTTTTCACCAATAGAAGATATTCGCGTGGTGGATGCGGAATCGAGCCTTTTTCTCCACTACAATTATGAAGATGTTTTGTGCGAAGCTTTAGGGTTTATGGTTGAAAATAGGCATTTTCGTCAGGCATGCAGAGCCCAAATTCAAAATAATAAAAACATCATTTTTTTAGCTCCAACTAAAATCAATCAAATTTTGCGTGGGGTTGGCGGTGTCCATGCGTTTTTGACCAATGGTGCACAAGTTAAATCTAGCCTTGTTATTGGTGCTGATGGCAAAGGTTCGAAGATTCGAGAGAGTGCGGGTATTGATTGTACGACATGGTCATACCATCAGACAGCGATTGTACTTACAGTTGACCATGCGGTTCCACACCATAATATAGCGTATGAGCATTTTTTGCCGGCAGGACCATTTGCGATTTTGCCGTTACGCGGAGAGCGGGGCGAAAAAAACCGTTCCTCAATAGTTTGGACCGAGAAGTTTAATTTAGCTGAAAAAATTCTGAATTTATCTGATAATGATTTTACCAGCGAGTTCAAACGCCGGTTTGGAGACCATCTGGGCGATCCAACCTTTGTCGGTCCTCGTTGGGCTTATCCCTTGTCTTTGCAGTATACGGAAACATGCATTTCTGAACGTTTGGCATTGATAGGTGACGCCGCTCATGTAATACACCCCATTGCTGGGCAGGGCTTGAATTTAGGTCTTCGGGATGTTGCAGCTTTAGCAGAAGTTCTGACTGATGCGAAACGCCTTGGCCTTGATATTGGCAGTACTGGTGTTTTAGAAAAATATCAGAAATGGCGGCGTTTCGATAGCTCTGTCATGTTGGCCATGACTGACGGCCTCAACCGTTTATTTTCAAACGATATTAGTCCAATTAAAGCGGTGCGCGATTTTGGTCTTGCCACTATTAATAAGGCGAACCCACTGAAGAAATTTTTTATGCTACATGCTATGGGATCTGTTGGCGATCTTCCGCGTTTATTAAAGGGCGAGGCACTTTAATTTTAAATAGTACTGAGCAGATTTTTTGGTTTATTGGGGCTGTTTAAGTAATAGTGGTTTTAGCGAGTATAACCGCATCTAATTGATAGGGAGGATGAAGAAAAGCTCTTTACTCAAGTTGTTTTTGCCAAGCAAAAAAATTACACCGTAGAAATTAAGTAATATTAGTCTAATTTCCTAGCTTCGTCTGCTAACAGTATTGGTATACCATCCCTAATAGGAAACGCCAGTTTAGCCTTATCGCTAATTAGTTCTTGTTTCTCTTTATCATACCGTAAACTTGTTTTGGTTAATGGACACACTAAAATTTGCAATAATTTAGGGTCAATCGATTGGGCAGTCATTTGAGGGTCCTTTTAATGCCTTGTCGAGGTTTGATTAGATGATTTAAGCTCCATTTCCATCAGCGAAATTATTATATTTGCAATATCACTTATATTGCGTGTTTCTAAAATTGCCTGTTTTTCTCGAAAATCAAAAGGGTTAATCATGCCAAGTGTTGGAATTAGAAATCGATCTTCAATTTTTACTAAGTCCTCTATTCGTACTTTGACACCCTTGAGTTCTAAGTAGTCCTTTAAGAGGGGAATAAGTCCCTCGCGATTTATATTGGGATTATCAAATGAAAGATCTTCTTTAAAATTGTTAAAATCTGGTTTAACCCGTCTATAGGGGCCTTTCTCTTGGAGTTCTTTTTCGATCTCAAAACGACAGACACCCTGAAGCGTTATCATGAAGCGCCCGTCATCACTTTCGGCAAAAGCCGTAATTCGTCCGGCACAGCCGATATGAAAAAGGGCTGTTTTTTCTGGAATTGGATCAGATAATAGTTCTAACGGCTGCACCATACCAATCAAGCGTGACTGTTTAAGACTATCCATAATCATTTTTAAGTAGCGTGGTTCAAATATGTTTAACGGCATTCTACCATGTGGTAATAACATAGCCCCAGGAAGCGGAAAAATTGGCAGATTTTCCGGCAAACCTTCAAACGGTAGCCCAAAAGGGTCCCCAACCACAGCGGGCTTTTG
The DNA here is from genome assembly GCA_012960465.1 of Rhodospirillales bacterium. GTDB lineage: Bacteria > Pseudomonadota > Alphaproteobacteria > Rhodospirillales > UBA2165 > TMED23. The sequence goes on from DUBF01000149.1 coordinate 13,946, forward strand.
TTCATACATTAGGAGAATAAAACCGTTGACATCTTGCGGCGCCCCGCAACAGTAATAGGGTCCTCATGTCCCAGTGCCTCAAATATTTTAAAAAGCTGTTGTCGTGCTGCATCATCATTCCATTCCCGATTGCTTTTTATAATTTCCACTAGTTCTTCAACAGCAATCTCGGTCTCGCCAGCTCCATATAGCGCCAAAGCATAATCAAATCGGGCCTGGTGATCGTCTGGATTATCTTGGACGATTTGTTTCAGCTCACCAACTTCCCCGGCTTCCGCCGTTTGTTCTTCTAGCTCCAGGGCTGTCTGGATTGCTGAAATAGATTGATTTGTTCGAAGTTCTTCGGAAAGGCCCGCTAAGTAATTACGAGCTTGATCTGATTCGCCTGCTGCCATCAGACATTTTATGAGACCGACGTGCGCTTCAGCATTCTGATTGTCGGCGGCTAAAATTTGATTAAATATAGAACTAGCGTTTTCTGTATCACCCGCTTCTATAAGGCTATTTGCCTGCTGAACGGCTTGATCTATAGGTGATCCATCTTCGCCGGTGAGTTTTTCAATAAATTTACGAAGTTGACTTTCCGGCAATGCCCCACTAAATACGTCTGCCGGGCGCCCATCTTTAAACGCATAAACCATAGGAATTGATTGAACGCGCAATTGTTGGGCTAGGGCCTGGTTTTCATCAATATTAATTTTAACTAGTTTGACCTGACCATTATACTCAAGGACGAGCTTTTCGAGGATGGGGGTCATTTGTTTGCATGGTTCACACCATGGCGCCCAAAAATCTACAATTATAGGTACATTAGAGGATGCGTTAATTACATCATCACCAAACTTCTCGGTGTTTGATTCTATAACTAGGCCCTCGGCGTCACCTGAGGAAACTCCTGGATTGGGTTGAGCACCCGCAATGTTTTCACTACCATCAAGAATTTCTGACATAAAGAGCCTTTCTTGTTTAAGTTAATATTATCAATCGCATACTTGGCATATGATTAACAACTTGCAAGCCATATTCCAGATTTACACGGCCATACGGACAAAAGAATTAAGCTATCTCTATATTTTAAAGAAAGGCCCCTTAATAAAATCCGGCTTGCAAAGCAGGTCTGGATGACTATTATTTGCGTTCTTTTTAACGATGGCAATCACGAATTTTACATGGTTGATATGCGGGCGTAGCTCAGGGGTAGAGCGCAACCTTGCCAAGGTTGAAGTCGTGAGTTCGAATCTCATCGCCCGCTCCAATCCCCACCTTACTTTCATACTGCTCTGATGTGTATCTAAATCAGCTTTGACACATTGGTGACACATTGGGGTGTAGTTTCATGGCCAATATACGTAAATGATCTGGTGTCAACCATCGACTTATGTATCCTAAACATAAAGCTGTTTAATTTGGAAAAAGGACCAATATTATGGACGTTAATGTAGTTGTAAAAATAAAATCATCGTATTCCGATTGGCGGGAGATCTTTGATAATGACACCGAAAATAGGGAAAAAATATGTGATGACAGTAGGACAACTTGCGGCCATGTAGATGATAAAACTGCAATTGTGAATTTTTATGATGTTGATATGGAAGCCATGGGTGCAATGATGAGTGACCCGGAGTTTGAAAAATTAACTAAAGAGCACGTAGTGGAACATATTGTTAATATTTTATCGCCACTTCCTCATTAAATTCTGTTAAAATTAGAGGATTTAGATAACAACTAAAAGGATTTAATTATAATGTCAGTAGAGTTAGAAATGTTGATTTGGGTCTCAACCCTTACTTTGTTTATGTGGGTTCCATACATTCTTTCAG
>DUBF01000150.1 GCA_012960465.1 Rhodospirillales bacterium
TTGAGACATATAACTTTCTTCATCATTTTTGAAGGTCGCGCGCGCGTCATCCGACATCAAAGAAGCACCCAGTTTATTTAGCGCATACCCCTTCTGGCTCATCGGGCCTGTAAATATGTAACTGCCTTCGATCTTTCGGTTAGGATCAAGTTGTTGTGACATAATTAAAATACCTTTTGAAGGTTAACTCTATTTATGGGTGAACTGAAATTGGATTCAGAAGAACAAATACTTAATATCCTGTCATCAAGATCGTAGTCAGCTTCTATTGCAAGCGCAATAGGTCCAAACTAGGGTTTTATCTTCAGTATTTGAGCAAATTCCGGCCAACTTTCAGTTCCAAAAGTTTGCATGTCATTTGCCAGATGGTCGGGTAGCCAGTCGACTAAGGCGGGCTTAAAGCTCGGGCGCGACCTAATTTTTTCAAACCATGCTTCCACCTTGGGCATCCTACCGCCGGTCCACATACCCGACATGGACAGCATTTTAAGACGGTTGACATAGGGCGCCATAGCAATATCGGCAAACGTAAAATTATCGCCTGCAAGCCAATCATTTTTAGCCAGAGCGTCCTCCATATTCTGGAGGTAGTAATCGTACAGATTTAGCTTAGCAGATGCGCCTTCGGTATTCAGTCCGTTCCGGACAATGGATTTCTTGGTCTCATGCCAATCAGTCGTGACCGACATCGCTGGCGTTGATTGAAGAAACGCCTCGACTTTTTCCGGGCCAAGCCGTAGGACGATATGTCGATGACAAGCGAGGTAGGTAACGAAACCACATGCGGGATGCAGCGCTTCATCAACTGCCTTGGTCCAATAGAGAACCCGTGCATGCTCAAGCGCATTAGTTGGGCGCAAGGGAATATCGGTAAAGACATCTTCCAAATATTCACAAATCACAGTGGAATCGCAGATAACCTCATCATTATGGATCAGCGTCGGCACAACGGCCTTCGGGTTGAGTTTTAAATATTTTGGGTCGAACTGATCACCTTTGAGAATATCAATATAGTGACCGTCCCAGTCCAAATCTTTTTCATGCATGTACATGCGTACTTTCGCCGCACAAACTGATGAGCCGTGATGGTATAATTGCAGCATATGGTTTGTTTCATACAAGTTAATTATTGGCAGTATTTCCCGCCGTCTACATTGATTGATTGACCCGTGAGAAAGTCGCTGTCCTCTGAAGCAAAAAATAATAAGGTGCCCACCAGGTCTTCCGGCATCATATCACGTTTGAGTATGCGGTTTTGTAGGGTCGGGGCACGTGCAATATCAAGCTGAGGATGGTTTTTAACACCTTCACTTTCCGTAAATCCTGGAACAATACAATTGACATGAATGTTTTTGTCTCCGAGCTCCCGAGCCGCCGACCGAGTAAGACCGAGGATCGCTCCTTTAGAACTGACATAATGTGCAAAACCAGGCCCGCCATAATAGAAAGTGCCGGAACTAATATTGATAATCTTACCTCGACCATTTTTCAGCATGCTGGGTACGGCTGCCTTGATGCATTGGAAAGAGCCGCGGGCATTGACTGTCATGACACGGTCCCACTCTTCATTGGTCATTTTCATTATTGGCGTGATCATAAGTTCGGCAAACAACGCAGCGTTATTCACCAAAATTTCGATTGGACCAAACTCCGCTTCAGCTTTCTCGACAAGAGCTGCCAAAGACCCATCGCTTGTCACATCGGCGGCTATCGCAACGGCACTTCCACCATCGGCATTTATCTCGTCGGCAACACGCGTGGGATCGGTAATATCCGAAACAACAACTTTTGCACCTTCTTTGGCCATAGCCTTGGCATAAACTTCACCGATACCTTGGGCTGCACCGGTAACAACAGCGACTTTACCTTCTAATCGAGACATAGTTTTCTCCTCTATAAAATTTGTTTAAATTGCATTTCCATTTAGTCATCGCGTCAATATCTGCCTCCGTGCCTTTACGGCCGATACCACTTTCGGCCACTACCGCCAAATGGTACGTGTGGTTGCTTGTGGACGGGCGAGCCGTTCACATGGCACAAGCCAGCGGACACATTGTGAGCATAGTACAAAGCCTTATTCAGAGTCTCAGTAAAAATTGTGGATGACAGCCCGTAGGCACTGTTATTTTCGAAATTAAGATCATCAAAGTAATTATCTCCCGTGGGCGGCACCCAATCTCCACCGATCCATAATTTTGATTCTGTTGATAAATCTGTTGCGTCTAACATTAGGATATTTCCTTTATCCAATTTCGATTTTCATATTTGAGAACGATGCTTCAAACTTTCGAAAAATCTTCACACCAATCTAAAATTCCCTTGCGATAACTTTCTCGCTCTTGGACACTTGCTATCCATCGCACGACGTTGGGGTAAGGATTAAAATCGTAACCGCATCCGACCAAGACAAAATGAGTGGGAATCCATGAAATATCTGCGAGCGAGAATTGATCACCCATAATCCAGGGAACATCCACGAGACTTTTCTCTAATTTAGAGAAAGCATCCGAAAGTAATTCTTCCGAACGACTAGTATCGTCAACACTGAACATGATTTGCCCTGCGTGTTTTGATTGAAATTCATAGTATGTGTTGCATTTAGGGATTCTTTAACGGGATTTAGCGGGTTG
>DUBF01000151.1 GCA_012960465.1 Rhodospirillales bacterium
TTGGAACTGTTTAGTGTCATTTAAGTGTCGTTTAAAAAATAAAGTCCAATGATTATAACACGTAAGTGTAAAAAAGTGTAATTCTATCCAAAAAATTAACTGTTTATATTCAAGGTATTATGAAGAAAAAAGAAAAAAAATGGGAGTTCTGGATTGATCGTGGAGGAACGTTTACGGATATAATTGGGAAAAATCCAAATGATGAAATAATAGCAATAAAGTTGTTATCGGAAAACCAAGATCATTACGAGGACGCAGCGATTGAGGGTATTCGACGGCTACTTGGTATAGAGCCGGCTGCGGTTATTCCTACCGATAAAATTCAGGTAATAAAAATGGGTACGACTGTCGCTACCAATGCGCTATTGGAGCGTAAAGGTGAACCAACGCTTCTTGTTGTTAATGAAGGCTATAAGGATATTCTTCGGATTGGTTACCAAAATCGCCCAGATCTTTTTGCTTTGAATATTAAATTACCTAAACAGCTTTATAACCGAGTTCTTGAAGTGTCGGGCAGATATAATGCAGATGGTAAAGAGCTGGTCCCACTTGATGAAGATAATACTATTAAGGGATTACAGAATGCCTTTAACGATGGTTTTCAGTCCGTAGCCATTGTTATGATGCATAGCTATCGATATAAGGCGCACGAAGAAAGGATTGCCAAAATTGCCAAAGAAATTGGATTTAAACAAATTTCGGTATCACACGAGGTTAGCCCCTTAATGAAATTAATATCTCGGGGTGATACAGCCGTGGTTGATGCGTATTTATCACCGGTCCTGCATCATTATGTTGATCAGGTAAAAGCTAAGCTGGCTGGCGTCAGATTGATGTTCATGCAGTCCAATGGCGGGCTTACGGATGCTGAGCGCTTTCGCGGAAAAGATAGTATTTTGTCAGGTCCTGCAGGCGGTATCGTTGGTGCAGTTGGCACAGCTAAAATGGCGGGCTTCGATAAAATTATTGGTTTTGATATGGGGGGTACATCTACCGACGTTTCGCATTATGCAGGTGATTTTGAGCGTACATTTGATACGAAAGTTGCAGGTGTACGAGTACGGGCTCCGATGATGAAAATTCATACCGTAGCAGCGGGCGGCGGCTCGGTGCTTCATTTCGATGGGGCACGTTTCCGAGTTGGCCCAAACTCTGCCGGTGCTAATCCTGGACCAGCGAGTTATGGTAAAAATGGTCCCCTTACAGTTACCGATGCCAATATTATGCTTGGCCGAATACAGCCAAAATATTTTCCAAATGTTTTTGGTTTAAATGCAAAAGAGCCATTAAACATTAAGATTGTTCGGACTAAATTCAAGACACTTGCGGCGAAAGTTGGTAGCTCTTCTATAAATGTTGCCCAGGGATTCCTGCAGGTTGCCATTCATAATATGGCAAACGCAATAAAACAAATTTCTGTACAACGAGGTTATGATGTAACTGGATATACTCTCGTTTGTTTTGGTGGCGCTGGCGGACAGCATGCTTGTGGTGTTGCTGACGCACTTGGTATGGACACAATATTCATTCATCCTCTGGCAGGTGTATTGTCAGCGTATGGAATGGGATTAGCAGAGTTAAGGACAATGCGAGAGTGTGCTGTTGAACAAGAATTAAATATAAAAAATTTGCCAGATATTCGATTGTTATTTGAAAAATTAACGAATGAGGCAACGCTGGAATTGATAGATCAAGGAACCAAAAGTGCTGAAATATTGATCCAGAAAAAATTGTATCTGCGGTACAGTGGCACCGATACACCACTCGAAATTCCCTATGGTGAATTAGCTAATATCAAAGTTGCATTTGAAAGTCGACACCGTCAGAGGTTTGGTTTTGATGATCCCAACCGGGTATTGATTATTGAGTCAATTGTTGTTGAGGCCATCGGCGGTACTGAAAATTTGGTTAATCCTAAGTTGCCTGTATCAGAAAAATTAGATCCAAAAATATTGGATCAGATGCCAATAATTTTTTCATCGAATTCTGTAGTTACTCCAATATACGACCGTAACCAATTACTGCCAGGGCACTTGGTTTATGGTCCTGCTGTGATTATTGAGGCTAATGGTACGACGATTATTGAACCCGGTTGGCGTGCTGAAATAACATTATTAGGCTATTTGATTGTCCAGCGTATTGAACCAAGACCACAATCTTTTGTGATTGGCACGAAAGCTGACCCTGTGATGCTTGAAGTATTCAATAATCTTTTCATGTCGATCGCTGAACAAATGGGTGCCATATTAGCTAATACAGCGAGTTCGGTAAATATTAAGGAGCGGTTAGATTTTTCTTGTGCAATTTTTGATGTCAAAGGTGGTTTAATTGCTAACGCACCACACATGCCAGTGCATTTAGGCTCAATGGGTGAGAGTGTAAGGACCATTATAGAGGCAAGGGGTGAGACAATAGAAAGCGGCGAGGTATATGCGCTGAACGCTCCTTATAATGGCGGTACGCATTTGCCTGATGTAACAGTAATAACGCCAATATTTGATGATTTAGAAGAAAAGCTACTATTTTTTGTTGGTTCGCGTGGTCATCAGGCTGATATTGGTGGCATTACTCCTGGTTCAATGCCGCCCAACAGTCGTAGCGTTGAGGAAGAGGGCGTGTTAATTGATAATTTTCTTCTTGTTGCAAAGGGCGTTTTGAGAGAAAAGGCGTTGCGAGAATTACTTTCATCCGGGGATTATCCAGCGCGTAATATTGATCAGAATGTAGCTGACTTTAAGGCCCAGATAGCTGCAAACGAGAAGGGTCGGCAAGAGCTATTGCAGCTAATTAATCGCTATAGCCTCTCTGTCGTTAACGCGTATATGATCCATGTAAAAAATAATGCTGCCGAAAGTGTGCGCCGCGTGCTTGATAAATTGCCAGATGGTGAATTTGAAAACCTTATGGATGATGGTAGTAAAATCAAAGTTGCCATGCGTATTGATAAGAAATCTCGCAGTGCAGTGATTGATTTTACCGGCACTTCGCGACAAACTAATAGTAATTTTAACGCGCCGAGGGCTGTGTGTCATGCTGCAGTTCTTTATGTTTTTCGTTGCTTAGTGGATGATGATATTCCACTTAATGATGGTTGTTTAGAGCCGCTTAATATTATTATTCCGGAGGGCACAATGTTATCACCTCAATATCCAGCAGCGGTTGTTGCAGGCAATGTTGAAACGTCCCAAGCAATTACTGCAGCTTTATTTGGTGCAGCCAGAGCATTGGCTGCTGCGCAAGGTACCATGAATAACTTCACTTTTGGTAATGCAAAATATCAGTATTACGAGACTATTTGTGGTGGCGCCGGAGCTGGGCCAAATTTTGACGGAGCATCTGCTGTTCATACTCATATGACTAATACTCGACTTACAGATCCAGAGATTCTTGAATGGCGTTATCCTGTTATACTTGAAGAATTCAGTATTAGAAGGTCTTCGGGTGGCAATGGCAGAAACAGGGGCGGTGATGGTGTTATTCGTCGGTTGCGGTTTGAAGAAAAGATGACAGCAGCAATTTTATCTGGCTCACGAAAATTTGCACCGTTCGGTTTATCAGGAGGCGAGAGCGGTTTACCAGGTCGAACGGCTGTTCTTAGAGGATCTAAAGAAGAAAAGGTTCTCAATTCAACGGATCAATTAGAGGTGATGCCTGGCGATGTAATTATTATTGAAACACCCGGCGGTGGTGGATTTGGCACAAGATCAACTAAGATATGAGTCTCTTTGTTCCGCACTTCTTTCTAAATTTTCTGCCATTTCAGTTGTTTTTGGGACAGTCCACAACCAGATAACTAAGAATAGAGTTGTTGCGACTATAAACGCAAATTGTAAATTGCTGTAACTAGCAAAAGCACCAACCATCCACGCGCCACTGGCGGGACCACCCCGTAAAACAATTCCCCAGATGCTCATAACACGACCACGCACAGCCCCATGAATAGTATTTTGGACAACTAGTTGTCCTCCAATTCCAGCATACGTAGAGGTACCACTTAAAATCGCAGCGCAGACAACAGCAACCCAAAAAATATTTGTGGAAGCCAATACAATCTGGGTTATCATTGCAACCAAAAGGGCAATCATAATAATTTTTATCAAGCCTGCAATTTTACCAAAACTACCAATATAAATTGCTGTGACCATGGCTCCTAATCCAGCAGCTGAACTAAGGATCGCGAGCCCCTCAACACCCATACCAAAAATGCCATCTGATATTCCGGCAAAGAGTTCCCGGTAGGCGCGCATGAATAGAGATATGCCGAGTGAGAGTAATAAAAACCGTTTTAGACCCGGTGTTTCAGCAATGTATACAAGTCCCTCTTTAAACTCTTTTATGAAGCCGATTGTTTTATGTGGGGTAATTTGTTCATAGCGAAGCTTAATAACAAACAAAACTAATAAGTAACCAAGAAAACTCGCAGCATTAAAGGAAAAAGCATAAGTGACACCTAATGAAGCAACAATTATTCCGCCTAACGCTGGTCCTATAAATTGTGCTAAATTAAACATCGTTGCACTGAAACCCAGAGCAGCAGGTAGATCCTCTTTTGGGACCAAGCTCGGCTGCATGGTCATTCGGAGAGGTGTCCAGAAACCTTCCGCGACTCCATTTATCATGACAAGCCCAAATAGAATATTAATAGTAATTAAATCTAGTGCCGAGAGTGTTGCAATGATAACACCAATCAACAAGAGCGCTGATTGAGTACCTATAGCCATTTTCAAACGGTTAAATCGATCCGTTAGAGTGCCTGCATAAGGCATAACTAAGATAGTCATGATTGCTTCAGCAAAGGCAATACCACCCAATGTGCTGTACGAACCTGTGAGTTCCCATGTTAGCCAGAAAAGTGCTGTTCGTTGAACCCATAAACCAATATTTGAAACCCATCCTGCTAAAGCATAAAGTCTATAGTCCCGGTGGCGTAAAGCCCGGCCCATACCACGATTACTAAGATTTGAGACAAAATAGCCAAAATTACTCATATTGGGGTTTTCTGTGTTATAAAATAAGATCTTGGAGATTGGCCCATCGTTATTTTTATATTGGCAGATAATTTCCAGCGTTTTGGAGTAATTAGGAGGAGCAAGATAAAATAAATATGCGGCCAAAGACGGAAAATTTCAGACCGATAGAGTTGGAAGCACTGACTATTTTCAGGGCACCAACTACAGTGCCCGTGTGATAGGAGAGAGTATAAAAAAATATCACCCGCGCGCGCATTTTTTTGATTGATCTTTACCAAACGGTCAAAGTCCTAGGCTCAAAAAATAGGTAGGAAAATACTATAATTAAGGGTGTTTTAGTTGGATTAAATAATATTAACTAGAAATACGGTTATTTGGATTACAAAAAATCCTAATTCAGGATAGCTAACATTAGGCGCTGAAACAATACACGTTAGTATTTTTTTTACCACAGATGATTTGTATTAAAAATTATTAAAATTTGACATGTACGTAAACTTAGTCCGTGGAATTGGGTGACAAAATTCTTTAAAAACTAGAGACGTTGTTAGCAATCTGTTTGGCGAATTTGACCATAAGAATGAGAGGAAAACATAAATTGCAAAGACTTTTATTTATTTGTTTGTTTTTAATTATAGGACTGTTTGGCGCCTTGTTGGTAGCACCAAATTTTATTAATTGGAACGAATATCGAGATGTTATTGCTGAAAATGTGTATGACGTAACGGGCCTTAATTTTGAGATCCGTGGTAATATTAATCTTGAAATTTTACCTTCTCCAGGATTACTAATCAACGATGTTCACGTTGCTAACATTGAAGGGGCTGCGACGGCAGATACATTAACGGTCAAGACACTTGAAGTACGCATTGCTCTAATTCCTCTTTTAACCCGTCAAATTCGAATTAATACGGTCAAATTAGTAAAACCTATTTTGAATATTGAAATTTTGTCCGATGGGCGTAACAATATGAAGATTGGAGCTCCTGAAATATCGGTCGCTAAAGCATCTGATATTAAAGATTTTAAAAACTCAGGTCCAACGTATAAGTTTTTCAGGCCTTTATTTGATAAGCTTGGAGTTGGGCCACTAGAAATTAGTGTCGATGATTTTTTTGTTCAAAGTGGTTCCATTACTTATCGTGATAATGCCAAAGGTCAGATGGAAAAAATCGAAGACCTTAACGGCCGATTTTCGCTTGCATCGGTTTTGGGCCCAGTGGAAAGTTCGGGTAGAGCTATTATTAGGGGTGTCCCAATTAGTTATTCTTTGGCTACGGGTTCTATTCTGCAGAATCGAACTTTGCCTTTTAATTTTCTATTCAAAAGTATCCGAGGAGATTCAAACCTCCGATTTTCTGGAGCTCTAACGCAAATTGACAAGGATCCAAAGATTAAGGGCAAACTGAATTTTAATTCTAAAAACTTGGCTAGATTAATTTCTTCTGTTGACGGAATCCCGTATCTACCTGATGGCCTCAACCGGACATTCTCTGTTATGACCTCAGTGGCAGCCTCAACCAAGGGCGGCACATTTTCTGATATGATTTTGAAGTTAGATAACAATCAAGGCACAGGGAAAATTTCATTCCAACGTGGTAAGAAAATTGATCTTAATATCAAGTTTGCGGTTAATAAACTCGATATTGATTCGTTATTGAACCCTGCAGTTATAAAAGTAAAGTCTAATAATACAAAAGTTGTTAACGGAACAAGAAAGTCAACTAACAATAATTTTTCTCTCATTGAAAACATAGCGATGACTAGTTCTTTTGGCCCACAGATTAGTTTAAAATCACTTACTAAAGGCATAGTTGCGACGTTTGACTTATCATTTGAAGCTATAATTTATAATAAAGCTGTCGTTCGTCAGGTTAAGCTTAATGCAAATTTGGAAGATCAAGAAATAACGATAAGTCAAGCATCTGCACTTCTGCCAGGTAGTACAGACGTTGGTCTGCAAGGAATAATATTTGACAAGATGAAAACAAAACTTCCTCAATTTGAGGGTACTGCAGATCTAAAAACAAATAATTTACGGGCATTATTGAATTGGATTGGGGTTGATGTGCCAGGAGTTCCCGGCGATCGTCTTAGAAAGTTGGCTCTTAGCGGAAAGATTCTAGCGGACGTTAAAAAATTATTGTTTAATAGCATTTTAGCCCAAATTGATGGCACAAAAATTAAAGGTGCCGTATCAATGATGCTAAATAAGCGACCCCTAGTTGATATTAGCCTTGCTATTAGTCAACTGAATCTAGATGGGTATTTGCTAGGAAAAGATTCTAAAAAATTTAATTTAAAGGTGCTGACTATCAGAAAAGTGAACTCAGGAACTGCACCTGATAAAATTAAAAAAACCAACATTACGGGCTCCTCATCAGTATTTTCTATTTTGAAGAAATTTGATGCCAATCTAGATTTTAAATTAGATGAATTGGTGGTTGATAATTTACCAATTAAAAAAATTATACTTAGGGCAAAATTACGTAATAGTAGATTAACCCTTTCCAACTTGCAGGTTGCCAGCGCAGCAGGGTTATCTGCACGGCTTTCTGGTAATATTTTGGATGGTAAAAATATTAACGGTATCGTTGACCCAATATTTGATAATTTTCAGTTTGTTATACGTGGTAAAAACCTAGCGCGGACATTAAATTTATTGGAAATAAAACTATTAGTACCTATAAATAAAATCGGTGCCATGAAATTGTCGGGAACATTAAAAGGTAAGCTTAAGGCGTTAGATACTTTAGCTGAGTTATCATTATTTGGAGGCCGTTTTACTTTTAATGGGCAAATTGAGACTTTATCACCGGTATCTTCGGTTCGAGGAAAATTCTCTGTATTCCATCCAAGTTTATCCAAGTTGGTAAGACGGCTAGGCGGTAACTATCAGCCTCGAAAAATACAAATTGGTGGTGTTAACGTCAGAGGGGTCGTTGAGGGTAATCCAGCAAAAATGAATTTTTTAAGTTTATCAGGTAAAGTTGGCGACATTAAAATCAATGGTATCGTTACGACAGATTTAACGGGAAAAATTCCATGGATAGATGCTGATCTTAAAACCAGTACCATTGTGATTGATTATCTATTGCCGGGTCAGCAAACAGCTTTCATTAATAAACCGTTTTTGAGATCGCGGAACTTTGTAAATCAAAGATGGGTTGTTGATCCACGGATTATACCAGTATCTTATAGTAGTTTATCTCGAAAAAACGATAATCGTCCGTTTGTTGTTGCGGCGGCGATAACAAATATAGCAGCAGGTGCTCCGTGGACAAATAAGGCTATTAATATTTCGTTTCTTAAACATTTTTCAGCGGATGTTAAGCTCCGCTCAAAAAGTTTACAGTTTAATGGCTATCACATAGATAATGTTGATCTGGCAGCTATGATTACTGACGGTGTTATTGATATAAAACGCCTAACTGGAAAGGCATATGATGGTGCCATTGAAGTAAACGGACAATTTGGTGCGGCTAAGGGTTTTAATCGGTTTAATACACGTTTTAAAGCAATTAATATTAATACTGGGAAATTTTTAAATTCGTTAGGTACGCGTGGTTTTCGGAAAGGTGCGCTTGATATGGTTGGTGAATTTAGCGCACATGGACGTTCGACATTTGAACTCGTAAATAAACTTGATGGGAGGGGTACAATTTCTGTTCGTGGACTGGATATTACTTCTAGCGCCGAGAAGGGTTCAGTAATGTCCGGGTTTGCCGGTTTCTTTCTGTCCCTCAAGAAATTTAGTGGCACTGTTTTAGGAAAAAAAATAATTTCTAACCGGACTAATTTTAATACCAGTTTTAGTGCGGCTGAAGGGGTTGTTCGTTTTAAAGATATGACGATAAAAACAGGGCTGGGTAATGGTGTAGCAAAGGGTTTGGTTAATCTCCCAAACTGGCAAATTAATACTGATGGTGAAATTAAACTATCTCAAAATATTTTGGCTCAAGTTCTTCTCAAAAAACCATCAAAATCAGTGTTATTACCATTCAAGATAACGGGCCGTTTGGATAATCCTAGCGTAAAATTAGAAACATCAGAAATAACTAAAGGTGGCATTCGATTACCTGATATTTTAAATAAAAAGATGAATAAGTTGACGCAGAAAAAGGGTATAAATAAGGTTCTAGATAAGATCCTTCCTAGAGTTAATTCCAGTAATAGCAAAACTGGAAGCTCTCAGCTGGATCTAGCTTTTCCGAGTAACAAGCTTCCACAAAATCAAAAAATTACTACTGAAGATCTTCTAAAAGGCATATTGAGGGAATTAACTAATTAGCTACTTACTATAATATTGTGTTAATTTTAACCAGTTTGTTCTAATACAAAAATACGGATTGCGCTTGATAAATTTTTATTTGGTTTTTTAAGCCGTTCGTTATCAATCTCTGTAATTTGCTGATTGATAGATTTTCCGTGCCGTCTGCAGATTTCTTTTAGCTTAATCCAAAAAGCTCGTTCTAAAGATACACTGGTACGATGACCAGATAATAGAACAGAGCGTTTCTGAGTTTCAGTCATTTGAGTTAAATTATTCTATATTAATTTTAGTATAAATTATTTTTTAATTTTGTTAACGATAACTTAAATATCACCAATGATACAAGTGATAAGCAACCTCCGAAAAAGCATTATTTTAAAGTATTAAAATAATGTGTGGTAGTTTTAAATATGGGTTAAATTATTATATTTATTTGTTATGGCCTTAGCTAATTGAACCATATCAAGGTTGTAATTAGTAATCCATTGATAAGGCATACTGTAGCAAATAAATAAAGGCTTTTTTGTAAATCTTGATGGGTAGCCTTAGCTGTTCCACCTCCAATCCATGGTTCGTTTTTTGTTTTTTTAGTGAATTTTCTCGGCCCTGCTAAGGCTAGGTTAAATGCACCGGCAAAAGCTGAAAGGGCGATGCTTAGATTATAACTATAAAATTTATCTGCATTCTTGAGTATGCATTTAAAGCTTTTTACTGGACTTGCAGTTGGTACGAAAAAGCTTGCCAGGACAATCAAAGGGCCGGCTAGAAGGCTGGGGATGAACAATACGATAGCGTTAAGGCGGTTTGCAACAAATCCAAAATCTTGGTAGCCATACGTTTTGTGTCCAATTTTAATATTCATGACAGTCGCGCTATGGTATATGGCGAGCCCTGCAAACCCGAATAAAGTGTACCAAAAAACTGGAGCTAATAGACCCGTGATTAATGAGGTTGCTAATACTTCAATTGCAGCACGAGCAATACTGAATGAATCCATTTTTTCTGGGGATTCGGTGGTGAGGTCGGCGATACCTAGGCGTGCAGATTCTATACTATGATTGCATAGTGCTGTATTAATTTTTACTACCGCTTTGTATGTATTTCTTTGATCAAGGAGGATGAGTAATAACATTATCTCAAAAATCCACGCAAATGGAAGATTGTGACTAAGCCATGTCACACTCAAGCCAAATATTCCGCTTAAAAAAAGAATAGATATTGAGGCCAGGCATCCCCGAATTGCACGGTCTATTGGGCTTCTAGTTTCGCGGTTCAATTTTAAATTAAACCACTCGATGAGGCGTTCTAGTGTATTTATAGGGTGCCCCTTAAAATGGGAAAAAAAAGTCAAACGTCCTGTATAAACGTTAATGATCAATGCTATCAGTAACAATATAAGTGGCGTGACCGAACCCGATTGGCTTAAAATACCAAATAAAAGCATGGCTACAGCATGAAGCTCTAGTTAATTTTCGTCAATCAAGTATTTACCGACAGGCTCTCAGGCCTTGCAGCTTTTTTCAAGCCGGTTTATTAAGTTTGAAATCGCAAGTATAAGGGAAACTGGTTTATGCCACTTCGGAACGTATATTTTTATTTGCTATTGGCTATTATTATAATAGGTGTGGGATTTGGCCTAAGGGTTTTGAATAGTGAAAAAACCTCAACAAGTCTCGGCAAATCCTCTGGGACGATAAAAAGTTACTCTACTGGAATGCCCGAAATTGGTGGAATGTACTCTCTCATTAACCAAGATGGTAAGGCTGTTTCTAACGACACCTATTTGGGAAAATATGTCCTGATGTTTTTTGGTTATACTTTTTGTCCGGACGTTTGCCCAACTACCTTAACTACTTTTTCAACAGCATTAGAATTACTTGGTAAGGATGCAGAAAAGGTGAAGCCTGTTTTTATTACCGTAGATCCGACACGAGATACCCCAGAAAACTTAAAATCCTATCTTATGCATTTTCACAAAAATTTTGATGGGCTGACAGGAAACATCAAGCAAATTGAAGAGGTTAAAAAAGTATTTCGAATTTATGCAGTAAGGTCACAACAAGATAAAACTGATAACAAAGATTATTTAATGGATCATTCTTCCATAAGTTATCTTTTAGGACCCGACGGTAAATTTATAGCATTTTTTAGATATGGCGCTGAAGCTGAAGTAATTGTAACCAAACTCAAAGAACTTTTATAGAATGGGTCTAAGACGTGACTAAAGAAACACCTTTTTGGCAAAATAAAACATTATCTGAAATGTCTTCTAATGAATGGGCCGCCCTTTGTGATGGCTGTGCTAAATGTTGTCTTCATAAAATAGAGGACGAAGATAATGGTGAAATTTTTTATACGGATGTTGCTTGTAGCCAATTAAATTTAAACTCCTGTCGCTGTAAAAATTTTTCTAAGCGAACCGCTTTAGTGGCTGATTGTATTGAACTTACAAAAGATAAACTAGCAAGTTTAAAATGGTTACCCCCAAGTTGTGCCTACCGTTTATTGGATGAGGGTAAGGACCTACCTTGGTGGCATCCGCTTGTTTCCGGCGATTTAAATATGGTCCATACAGCTGGAGCTTCAGTCAAAGACCGTTGTGTTGCAGAGGCAGATATTTTCGATTTGGACGATCACATTGTGACTTGGCCTAATGAAGAATAAAGAAATCAATCAAATTATAACTATAAGAGGAAGGAATATACCGCTAAGGATCAGACGGAATACCCGGGCACGAAGAATGATTTTGCGGTTAGATAGTAATATAGATGGAGCGGTCATTACGCTTCCTTCTTGGGCAAGCGAGCGAGAAGCGTTATTGATGGTTCAAGAGAAATCTGATTGGCTTTTTACCAAGTTGGATAGAATGCCTTCTAAAATTCTGTTTGAGCATGGCATACAAATCCCATTGTTAGGTGATTATCATGTTGTTTGTCATAATCCGGATCAAAAAGAAGTAGCCATTAAAAGCGGTAATGAAATCCGCCTGGGCGGTCGTCAGGAGCACTTGCCGCGACGGCTTAATGATTGGCTGCGTAAAGAGGCAAAAATTATTATCCAACCAAAGGCTATTGGAATGGCTACAAAATTAAACAGAAAAGTTGGTAGGATAACTATTCGAGATACTAAGTCACGATGGGGCTCTTGCACACCTAGTGGTAATTTATCATTTTGTTGGCGTCTTATATTAACCCCGGAATGGGTGCTTGATTATGTCATAGCGCATGAGGTTTCTCATCTTCGTCACCTGAACCACGGCCCAGAATTTTGGCAGACCGTAAATAGTTTTAATGTGCGGGTAGATGCTGCCCGAGCCTGGTTGAATAAAAATGCGGAGCAACTTCAGCGTTATGGTTAAATTACCAGACACTCATATTTAAGCTTACTGATTATCAGAAGTTTACCAAAGATAAACTAAAGATACTCGTATTTACTCTGTCGCTGTTCTGTTATGTATCCATGCTGCATCGGTTTGGACTTTTTTTGTTTTATTCCATTCTGCAAGCATTTTAGGTGCCGTGGTCCTCAATTTATTCATCATTGCATCATCGCCAATATGAAATGTTAGCTCAGTACGGTGGCCATTTGGATCAAAAAAATAAATTGACTCGCAAAAACCATGATTTGTTGGCCCAATAACCTCAAAGCCCCCATCTACAAGAAGTTTTTTGCGTTGCAGTAGCTCCTCTCTACTTTCCACATTAAGAGCCAAATGTTGCACCCATTCGGGTGTATTCGGATCTTTTTGCATTGGAGGTGATGCCGGCACCTCAAAAAAAGCGACACAAGAGCCATCTTTCATTGCGAAAAAGATATGCATATAGGGACATTTTTCGCCAGTTGATGGAACGTCTTCTTCTGACACTGCGGCATAATATTCAAGGCCTAAAAAATTTGTATAAAAATCTGCTGTTTCTTGCGCATCATTACACCGGTATGCAGCATGGTGGAGTTTTGTTACAGCCATTTTAGATTCCCTCTTTCTAATAATTATTTCATTACGCTATCGCTGTAGCTATTGGCGTTGGGTCTTGATATTCCAAGATCATTCGCATCAGTTGGTCTGTTAGTTGAGCCCTTAGTTCGGGTTTACTATCCCATAAATTATTTAACTCTCCTGGATCAGCTAAAAGGTCATAAAGTTCATCTCTAGCATCTGGATACCCAAACGTGCAACGATATTTTTCAGTAATCAGGGTACGAATTTTTTGGAAGCGAGTAAAACCGAGATTAATACGTTGGCGATCATCCTCAATTAGAAGGGCCTCTCGGTTTGTTGGCTGTTTGCCCGAAATGTCACCGTTGAGTGACGTACCCTGTATGCCCCAATATGGCTTAATATTGGCGCGTTCTAAAATAGTGCTGGAAATATCTATGGTTTGGCCAAGGGACGACGTTATTTTTGCAGACCTATCCTCCGGATCACTCCAAATGAAAGGTACCCGGATCATACCTTGTAAATGTAAGGGCCCCTTGAGCATTAAACCATGATCGCCCATATAATCACCATGGTCAGAAGTGAAGATAATGATAGTATTCTCGTCTAGGTATAATTCTTTAAGCTTTGCTAGTACCCGGCCAATCTGATCATCAATCATTGTTATCATACCAAAGGTCAGAGCCATGGCTTCTTGAATCTCACGCGCATTGGCAATATATGGCATTTGGGTATTGCGAATAGCTTCGTTGTTTTCCAGTTGATCCCTTAGAAAAATTTCCATACTGGAATCACCATCATTAATGGTTTCCGAGATCGGCATATCATCAGGATTATACATATCCCAATATTTTCCTGGGGGTGTGAAGGGGTGATGTGGATCAGGAAAAGAGCATTGAATAAAGAATGGTTTATCATCGTTAGACGCCGCATGCTGATCTAGATAGTCTAATGTCATATCGCCAATATAAGCTGACGGATAAAGTTCCTCAGGTAGTTTAGTTTTCCATGCTTGCGGCGTTGTAATATTATTATCGGACTGACAATTATCTCGACCTCTAAGGCTGTTGCCGTTGGGCTCTTTTTCAAGTAGCCAACGCTCATAAGCTCCGCCGACTTCGTCTGAATGTTCCGTACACAGATCAACATGGTCAAAGCCGTAAAACGGGGTGATTACCTTATGATTTTTTTGATTTCGCCAAAAATTTGGATTCTCATTTTCATATTCTATTCCGTTCATATTCCAATCAAATGCTTGCATTGGAATACCATTCTCATCAACAGCAAAATCTTCTGATGAAGGCGACCAGCTAGGTTTTTTGCCTGTCATATTCTGCAGGTGTGATTTACCGATTAAGGCAGTCTCGTAGCCATTATCTGCAAGATGTTCAACATAGGTTCTGGCGCTTTGCGAGAGCGGTGTCCCATTACACCTAACTCCATGTACGGAAGGCATGCGCCCCGTCATCAATGAGGATCTATTTGGTTGGCATAAAGGATTGGCAACGTAAAACTTTTCAAATCGCGTACCACGCGCTGAAATACTGTCGATGTTTGGTGTTTTAACTATTTGGTTGCCATAGCATCCAAGATTATCTGCACGGTGTTGATCTGTTATAAATAAAAGGAAGTTTGGTTTTCTCATAATGATTTTCCGCTTACTCTGGCTAAATATGATAAGGTTTTCTTTATAACTTATTGGTTGTTTAGTTCCCAATTTATAAACTACACTATGGTGTATATATATTCACTCAATAGGAAATACAAAAGACTTAAATTTGGTCAGAACTTACCCAGCAGCTTGATTACGTTGTCTTCCTAAAAATTTGCTTAATAGTCAGGTCTGTTTTTTGTGAAATTTAACAGAGATAAATAGACTTGCGAAGGCGCACCTGTAATTCTAACAATACTCAATGAAAAAAAGATTACCCTCCTTTAAAACCCATGGTCAGATTACTAGGGCGGACGTTGAAGACGGTCTGCTCGAAGAGATGATTACTGAAAGTGAAAAAAATGGACATTTTCAACGAATGCCAGAAACTGAGCGTGATAAATCCCGTTGGGAGATTTTAGCACAACTCCCAAAGGGCCAAGATGTCTGGCTCTATGCTTATGGATCGTTAATATGGAGCCCGATGATAAAGTACTCTGAAAAGCGTCATGCTAAATTGTTTGGTTATCATCGACAATTTTGTATGCGGACAAAATTAGGTCGGGGTACGCCTGAGCAACCTGGGTTAACGTTGGCTTTAGAACCCGGGGGGTCCAATAGGGGTATTGCTTATCGAATTCCGGAAATGAAAATAGAACAGGAATTAAAATTAATTTGGAACAGGGAAATGATCGGTGGCTCATATGTACCAAAGATTGTGAAATTACATACGGTAAATGGTGGAAAGAGGGATGTTGTTTCAGCTATTGCGTTTGCAATGAACCGGTTTCATGAAAATTATGTTGGAAAACTTGATCCTCAAACTATGGCGAAAGTGATTGCATTGGCAGAGGGCCCTCTTGGTAAGTGCAGAGACTATTTATTTAATACCGTTAGCCATTTGGATGACTTGGGACTTTCTGATAAGAAATTATCAAAACTTGCAAAACTTGTGCGCGGTCTCACAAATTAAACTAAACCTCAATTTGGAAGTTAAGGGCATTATTATATTGAGGTAAATTAAAAGTAATTTTTCCAACACTGTCTATTACTTCATAGAGAATACATTCATAATCTTTAGAGTTATTTTCTTTTGCCATGTTAAATATTCCTCAATCTTAAATCCGTTTATATTGGTAGTTTGTGGGGAACTCAAATACCTTTCGTTAGTGCGCCTGTAGCTGGTTTTCCTACGGTTCATTGGACAGATTAATTTTTTAATTTGTCCTTAATTTTGACCTATAACGATTTTTCTTTAATAATTTTATTTGCTTTCGTAGCCTAACGACTTCTGTTGCTAGAGTTTTAATGTTGATTTCTAATTGCTTGTTTATTTTTCCCCGGCTTGCCATTTCGGCAACCACAGCCTCCAGGTGTTTTTTCGTTTTTATCAACTTTGCTTCATTTATCTTCGCTGTTTCTGTCTGCTGATTTTTGATGGAAGTATTTTTGATCCTGATAGTATTTAGTTTGTTTACAAGCTGGATATTTTTAATTCTCAAATCACCAGTAATTTTCCGCTCGATGGCAAGTAATTCATCTAACACGGAGATCTCAGACTGGAGTGCTGTATTATCTTCGCCTTGCCCAGATATTTTCCTAATAACAGCACCGATTTTATTTGTAAGTGCTTCAATTTCTCTTGTTCGGGCATTATTTTGTGTGCGGACAAGATCAAGTTTGGTCCGAGTTTCATTTATGAGTTTTTGAGTATCTTCATAACTTTTGCGTGTCTCAGGATTAAAAGTATCGATTTGAGGTATTAATTCTTGAGCATAAACTAGCACGCTCCCAGTTGAGATTATCAGTAAAATCACAAATGATTTGAACAAATAATTTATCATCCAAGCCGCCATAAAATGTTTCTAATAAGCCATGATAAACTATACAGTTTAGGTATGCTATTAAAGCTTTTTGACTTGTGATTTGGGTTTGTTTTTAGCTTTTATTTATCAAATTTATAATTTTTCTGCGAATAGTACTGATAAAAAAAATAAGGGGAGATGTATTGACTACATGTCCCCTTAGTAAAATTTATATTTTTAAGGTACTAAGCAACAGCTTTATCTTTTCTGCCAATAAACTTACCTGTTTTTGCCTTGATGGATGAATGTAACTCATTTTTAATCTCAATTTTGCGTGGTTTTTTTGACTCTGGTACTTCGCGTACGAGGTCTATGTGCAAAAGACCGTTTTTCATCCGGGCATCTACAACCTTAACGTAGTCTGCTAAACTAAAGTTACGTTCAAACGAGCGTCCAGCTATACCTTGATGTAAATACATTCTCTCCTCTTGCGACCCGATCTCCCCTTTAATTGTAAGCTTATCTTCGGTCGCTACGATTTCAAGGTCAGATTCAGAAAACCCTGCGATTGCCATTGAAATTCTATAACTATCTTTGTCCACGGTCTCTATATTATATGGTGGGTAGGTATTTGAAGCCGTCTGATCATATGAGATCATATTGTCAAATACGCTCTGCATGTGGTCAAAACCTACAGAGTGACGAAATAAAGGTGTAAAATCATAAGTATGCATCGCACATCCTCCTATAGAAGCGATATGAAAAAAATGAAATTCGCCATATTGGCCGAACTTCGTTTAAATCTCTAGGTTGGATAGGACCCTCGTTAAGGCACCCCATCGCACAACTCTAGGATCACATTATAAGTAGTTTGTATTTTTAAATGTTCAAGGTTTGCCAATAAAAATATTATAAATTTGTATTTTGCTAATTACATATATTTTTAGTTCTGGTATACGTTTGAAAACTCTATAGAACACATTTGAAAAAGTTACTCCCGACCAGAAAGAATCATATGACGCCCATGAGTCAACAAAGACAGTTGCTTGGTATTTTATTGCTGGTTTTAGCTATGGCACTGTTTTCCTTTAAAGACGCGCTCGTAAAAATGATGGATGGTCACTATTCACCGGTTGTGGTTATGTGGGCCCAAATGGGTTTTGCCACCCTATTATTTGCCCCGGTTATTACAGTTAAATATGGTCCACGCAGTTTGTGGCCACAAAACCCTTTCTTGCAGATTATGCGGGCAATTTCAGTTATTACGGGAATTGGTATGTTTTATTGGTCGATCAGTCTCATACCGCTGGCTGAGGCAACTGCTATTACGTTTGTAGCACCTTTGGTTACGACATCGTTATCGCCTCTAATGCTGGGAGAAAAAATTGGCCTACGGCGTTGGATTGCTGTTTTAGTTGGTTTTGGAGGCATTTTAATTGTCTTACGCCCCGAATTTAGTGGTGATCGTCTGGGATATTTGATTGCTTTTGGTGCAGGTATTATGATTGGCGTTTTTTATACCTTTAACCGATTATTGGCGGGTAAAGCTCCCCCTTTAGTTAATCAAACCTATTCTTCAGTTATTGGCGTTCTTTTATTGACACCCTTTATATTTTCGGTCTGGGTGCCGCTGCGTCCTGACGATATAATACTGGTTCTGGGGTTTTGTGCTATCGCAGCACTTGGCCAGACTTGTCTCTTTACTTCATTTCTTCATGGCGAAGCCTCAATTTTAGCGCCTTTAACGCTATCACAAATTGTGTTTGCGACACTTTTTGGCTATTTATTTTTCAATAATTTCCCAGACACTACGTCGGTTGTAGGCATCATTATAGTGATTGCGAGTGCTATTTATATTGCAATAAGAGAAACCCGAGTGCGATAGTTTTATACCTATTTGTATAATTAAGAGTCAGTATATGCGAAAATCATTTTTTAGAGGATATTCAAATGCCGGCAGATGATTCTGGTGCGGTTATTAATCCCGGCGAAGATGTTATCCGAGAACTTTTAATTGAACTACGCGAGTTATTTGGAGACAGGGTGTCAACGGCGTTGTCGACGCGCGAGTTACATGCGCGTGATTTTTCTTTTTACGATGCACTGCCGGCGGATGCGGTTGTAATGGCACGATCGACTGATGAAGTTGTTGCGATTGTTAAAGCTTGTGCTAAACATAAAGCTCCGATTATTCCTTTCGGCACAGGCACCTCGGCGGAGGGCCATCTTTCAGCACTTCATGGTGGGATATGTGTTGATGTTTCGGAAATGAACAATGTTATTGAAGTTAATGCAGAGGATATGGACGTTACTGTTGAGCCTGGAGTAACTCGCAAGCAGCTTAATGAATATTTGCGCGATACGGGTTTGTTTTTTCCAATTGATCCTGGTGCCGATGCGTCTATCGGCGGAATGGCATCTACTAGGGCATCTGGTACAAACGCTGTGCGTTATGGTACAATGCGAGAGAATGTTTTAAGTCTTGAGGTTGTTCTATCCGATGGTCGAGTTATCCGGACAGCACGCCGTGCACGAAAATCGTCTTCTGGCTACGATCTGACTAAGATATTTGTAGGCTCTGAGGGAACTCTCGGGATTATTACAAAAGTAACCTTAAAATTATTTGGTATCCCAGAAGCGACCTCTGCGGCTGTGGTTTCATTTGATACGCTGCAAGGTGCGGTAGATGCCGTAATTTCTTCAATTCAATGGGGTATTCCAATGGCTCGGATAGAATTGCTGGATGATGTGCAGATGGCCGCAATTAATGACTACGCCGGTCTTGACTATCCAAAAAAATCTACGCTTTTTCTTGAATTTCATGGCACAGACGCCGGTGTTAAGGAGCAGGCCGAGCGTATGGCTGAAGTTTGTGGCGAATATGGTGGGAGTGATTTTTCTTGGACAGCAGACGCTGAAGAACGGGACAAGTTATGGGCTGCAAGGCATGATGCTGCTTACTCGTGCATTGCTCTTCGACCCGGATGTTCTGTCATGGCAACCGATGTGTGTGTACCAATTTCAAGGCTCGCTGAATGTATTCTTGCGACCAAACAGGATATTGAAGACGCTGGTATAGTGGCGCCAATAGTTGGCCATGTTGGTGATGGAAATTTTCATGCACAACTTCTGATTCATCCAGATACCCGAGAAGAAGATTTACGAGTTTGCGGTGAGATTAATCGTCGACTGATTGAGCGTGCAATCTCAATGGATGGAACTTGTACGGGTGAACATGGTGTAGGCCAGGGTAAAATAAGGTATCTTAAAGCAGAACATGGGGAAGCTGTTGAAGTCATGCGGATGCTAAAAGAAGCCTTTGATCCAAAAAATATTATGAACCCTGGGAAGATGCTTGAGTTAGCTAATTAAAAGTACCTTTAATATGTATTGTCTTTTCATTTCATTTTTATAAGGATTTAAGTGTCTTCTAGATTATTATCAACTCAAGGCTTTTCGGCTGTTTTATGGGCAGCTGCGTCTTCAGGTGTATTGGCTATAATGTGGGTTCTGGTGCGTCAACTTTCTAATCAATTGCATCCTCTAGAGATTACTTTCTTTGCAACGCTTTTTGGGTTTTTATTTAGTTGTTTTAGTATTCTTAAGTTTGGATTGAATATTTTTAAAACCACACGGTTAACCCATCATTTTTATCGTGGGTGCATTAATGGTGTTGCAATTTCCGCGTGGTTTACAGCGCTAACGCTTTTGACCTTAGCTGATGCTTCAGCACTAAATCTAATGTCACCTCTATGCGTGAGTATTGGCGCAGTCTTCGTTCTTAACGAACATATGGGCCCGCGTCGATGGTTTGCACTGGTATTGGGTGCGTTAGGGGCGTTGGTTGTTATTCGTCCCGGTTTTGAAGAGGTAAGTTTGGGTATTTGGTTGGTTGTAATTACTGTATTGGCTAGCGCTGGACAAAGATTATTTGGTAAATCTTTAGTAGCAACAGACAACTCAACCACGTGTGTTTTATATTTGACGCTTTTCATGGTTCCAGTCTCGTTTGTTGCTGCTATTTTTGTATGGAAATGGCCTACTTTTAGTAATTATTTGCATTTAATTTTGATTGGAGCCTTACTAAATTTCGGTCACTATGCCTTGATAAAGTCATTGAGTTTGGCTGACGTGAGTGCGTTAGAGCCTGTAAATTTTACACGTTTGGTATGGGGAGCTCTTTTTGGGTTTTGGTTTTTCAGTGAAGTACCAGATTTCTATACGTGGGTAGGTGGTTTCATGATTATTTCAGCGACTAGTTACGTTGCTCATCGGGAAGCACAAATTCGCAAAAAAAATTATCTATAACTTATCTCTTAACTAAATTGACAAACTCGTCTGGTTTATCATTTATAAAGGCAAGAAGGTTTTTTTCTATTATAGGCATTGCTTGTTTTACATAAAATTCACTCATACCAGCTGTATGTGGTGTAATAATGAGATTAGGGACATCCCAAAAAGGACTATCAATTGGAAGAGGTTCCTGTTCAAAAACATCTAATCCAGCTCCAGAAATTATGCCCGATTTTAGAGCTTTAATAATAGCATCATCGTTAAGAACGCCGCCTCTACTAATATTGATTAAATAGGCAGAAGATTTCATTGCGGCAATAATTTTGTCGTTCACCAGGTTTCTATTCTCGGGTGTTAGCGGCGCGAGAATTACGAGATAGTCGAGATCCTTAACAGCATCTACGAGACTATTACGGCTTCGCATTTCATCAATGTTTTCGACTTGGCGATTTGAATTAGATATACCCACTACCTTCATATCAAAGGCTTTGCAACGACGAGCGAGTGATTCGGCAATTAGACCCACGCCTAATAGGCCAATTGTTTTTTTATATAAAACCTGAGGAGGGTTTCTTTCCCAACGGTGTTTTTTTTGGTTTTCAATTAGTTGAGGAAAATTACGATTCAGAGATAGCATCATCATAAAAGCGAGTTCAGACATTTGAGGGCCATGTATGCCACGCATTGACGAAACGGGAACAGATTTACTTAATCCCGATCTGTCAGCGATGCCATCGACACCTGTACCAAGTGATTGAACAAATTTCAGGTTTTTATTGCGGTTGAAAATCATATCATTTAACCCGGGCCCAAACCCGATGAGTAAATCGCAATCATACAGGCGGTCGTGACTTTCATTGTCTTTGCTGCAAGATAGTTTTATCTCGGGAAAGAGTTTTTTTATTTCTTCTAGATAGATATCAGCGTTAAAGGCACTGATATGTATTAAAATATTTTTTTTCATCGCTATTAACCCATATTCTTGCCGAAAGTAGACGTCTACTTTTGTTTGACCAATACCTGAAAATTTTTAATTACAATATTTATAGTTAAACTTATAGAAGAATTTTTTATTATTTAAGATCCAGATAATACGAGGTATTTGGATATTCAAAATTTCACACAGTGAAAACTACCTTCAATCTCTCTGGCTAATTATATTCATTTATGAAAATACATGAAAATAAACTTTTGTTTAAGGATAATTTTAAATGCCAATTAAAAATGGATCAGATTATTTAAAAACGCTCACAGAGGATCGACATATCTCAATTGAGGGCGAACGTGTGAAGGATGTTGCTTGTGATCCTCGGTTTGCTGGTGCAGCACAAACAATGGCCGATTTGATGGAAATGCAATCTGATCCCAATCTAATAGATACAATGACGTATAAATCACCAACCACCGGTGATAAGGTTGGAATGACGCATATCCAGCCGAATTCCCGTGAAGACGTTATTGCCCGAAATGACGCAATTAAAGTTTGGATGGATGCAAGCTGCGGCATGATGGGCCGAAGCCCCGATTATAAAAACTGTGTAATTTCTAGCTATGCATCAGCGAAAGAAATTTTTAAACGGGACGCCTTTGATGGAAGTCAAAACATTCAAAATTTTTATGAACATGTACGTGAAAATGATTCGGTAACGACCCATGTTCTAGTTAATCCGCAGGTTGATCGTTCGCAGCCCGCACATCTGGAAACGTCAGAGATTGTTGCTCAGATAGTAAAAGAAACGGATGCCGGCATTGTAATCCGTGGTGCTCGGATGGTGGCAACCTTGTGTGCAATGGCAAATGAACTTTTGGTGATGCCGGCGGCGGCTACCTGGGCAACTGATAAAACAAGAGATACAACTGATTTTTCATTTGGCTTTGCTATTCCGACATCAACACCAGGGTTAAAATTTATCTGTCGTCCTCCTGCTGCACAAACAAATGCACCGAGCTTAATGGATCATCCGCTATCTCTTCAATATGATGAGTCAGATGGGATGGTTATTTTTGATGATGTGTTAGTTCCTTGGGAGAGGGTATTTATTCATCGTGATCCAGATTTTGATCTTAAAGTGAATCCAGCCTCTTATATTGCTCATTCGATGTTGATGCAATCGGTTGTCCGCGCCCATTCGAAGTCTGAGTTTATGATGGCACTGGCTTTTGCGATTGCACGCTCCACTAAGATTGACCAGCATAATCCGGTACAAGTTAAATTAGCTGAGATGATTTCGATGACTGAATTTGTGCGTTCATGCCGAATAACGGCTGAAGCTGATGCGCATGAAACTGAATTTGGTACGTGGGTTCCAGGTATACGTCCTTTACAAACATGGCAGACATTTTTCTGGCAAATGTACAATCGTCAATGTGAGATTATTATGACGTTGGGAGCAGGAGGTTTGGTTGCGGTGCCATCTTATGCCGAAATAGCGGGGGAACTTAAAGAAGACGTTGAAAAATATTTTCAGGTGGCCAATGCAGATTCGCCCAGACGTATCAAACTTATGCGGTTGGCGTATGACGCAGCTCTCTCGAGCTTTGCTGGACGCCAACGGCTGTATGAACAATATTATACAGGTGATCCGATGCGCACACAGGCGGTACTATTCAATTCCTACGATAAGGATAGTCATATTGAGCGAGTGTGGTCCATGTTAGATGACTTAGAAAAGCGGGACTATAAATCAACTAAGTAATAATATGATTTATTAGACTGAAAACATACCTTATCATTGCCAATTCCTAGAATACTGGTTTATTAATTAGCGGCTATACTTTGTTTGAATCGTAATTTCATTACGCTTCTTTATGGTTGAATAGGTAAACAACAATATTGTTATTAAGAATAACGTAATTGCGCTATAACTCAGAGATGAATGGATCCCGATATAGCTGCCACCAAAACCAACAGTAATACCACTAAACGTTTTTAATCCGAGGCTTGAGGACGTAAAGAGGCCAATAACGCGCCCTCTAATTTGGTCAGGTGCCCGCAGTTGTACAAGTGTTTGTGTCATTGAATTAAAAGATAATTCGAGGAAGCCGGCGAAAAAGAGAAATATTAACGCGAGATAAAAACTATTGGTTAGCGCGAAGCCTGCAATTAAACAACACCATAGAAGTACTTGAATGAAGGCAGTTCGTGCTTGCGGTAACATAAGGCTTCTAATTTCAAGTATAATCCCCGCGGCTAAAGCTCCGGCGGCGCCTGCTGTTAAAAGGGCGGTGTATCGAAATGTTGCTTCGGTGGCTCCTAGGTCACTAGCAAATTCCGGCATTTGAGCCTGATAAGCATTTCCTACAAATAAAGAAACTGCGCCAGCTAAAACTGTCATCGAAATGATGACACGATTACTTGCCACATCTTTAAAGGTCTGAACGATATCAGAAAATCCACGAATAGCACGAGTTGGCAATTTATTTTGTATTCCACCGTGTTGAGTTTCTAATTGTTTATGGCGGTATGCTGGTCCATAAGGCGCTTTCCAAAGCCATATAGTGAAGGGTAAATAAATAGCTGCGTTAATGATAATCCCCCATGCGGGACCAACCAAAAGCAAGAGACCGCCGCCAATTGCCGGGCCTAACAATACGCCAAGTGTTCTTGATGTTGCTGTAAGTCGAACGCCACTTTGGAGTTCTTCGCCCCCAACAATATCATGAACTAGCATATAAGCAGCTGGTGCCCAAAGGGCTCCGGCCAGGCCGTGTATGACTAGCAATACGATGGCGTGCCACATTTCTAAAGTGTCGCTATAAAATAAAAAGCCCCAAGCGAGGGAGACAATAATGAAAAAGAGCATACCCAATTGAATGACCCTTCTCGGATCAAATTTATCGGCTAAAGCACCAGCATGAATTGAAAACAATAGGAATGGAACCCAATGTGCAACCACAGCAAAGCCAGCCAATGCTGGTGATTTAAATTTTTCAAATATAACCCAGTAACTGATAACGTGTTCTATATTGTCTGCCATCATAGCGAGAGCTGCACCAATGAAATAAGCACGAAAACCTTTATGGTGAAGAGCAGCAAAGGATTTGGGAGTTTTACCACCTGGCTGAACAGGGGAATCAGTTTGTGTCATTTGAGATAATATCCGAGAATTTAATTTTACTATTTAAGCCGAACCAATATATATCTTTTATCAGGGTTCAGAAAGGCAAGGGTAACTGCAAAAAATTATTTTGATAAGGACGTGAGGCCTCTTCTTTAGTAACTTTTATCTAATAAAAATAAAATAGGGAAGCAATAGATGATTTATACCTTAGAAAATCTTAAACCAAGTTATTTGGGTGATAGCCACTGGATAGCTGACAGTGCTGATATAATTGGCAATGTTCAAATTGGCTTGGAGGTCAGTATTTGGTGGAGAGCGGTTGTTCGAGGTGATAACGAGCCAATAGTTATTGGAGATCGGACTAATGTTCAAGATGGCTGTGTCCTCCATACAGATCCTGGGTTTCCTATGCATATTGGTAAAAATGTTACGATTGGGCACATGTGTATGTTACATGGTTGTGAGATTGGTAACGGTTCTTTGGTTGGAATTGGTAGTACGGTTCTTAATGGGGCTAAGATTGGTAAAAATTGTCTAATTGGAGCACATTCATTGATTACTGAAGGTAAAGTAATTCCAGACAACTCCTTGGTAATGGGTTCGCCTGGGAAAATTATTAGGGAACTTGAGTTGGAGCAATCTAAGGAATTAATAAAGAATGCCGATGGTTATGTTGAGAGAGCCAAACGTTATGCTCAGGGTCTAGTTGAATTGCAATAACTGAGGGAGGTAGATAATGACTAAATCAAGCTTGGCTTTAGAACGTTTCACTATTCTAGATTTAACACGCGTTCGTTCTGGACCGACAGCCGTTCGCCAGCTTGCGGATTGGGGCGCCAATGTTATTAAAGTTGAAATGCCTGCTAAACTTGATCCTTCTGTTCTGGGAGGACCACGCGAGGGTTCTGATTTTCAAAATTTACATCGCAATAAACGCAGCCTTAGTTTGAATCTGAAAAATGAAAAAGGTCTCGCTATATTTAAGAAACTTGCTGATAAAGCCGATGTTGTAGTCGAAAATTATAGACCTGACGTGAAGTTTCGCCTTGGAATTGATTATGAGAGTTTAAAACAAACAAATAAAGGGCTGGTATATGCAAGCATCTCTGGCTTTGGTCAAGATGGACCCTATAAAGATAGGCCTGGTTTTGATCAAATTGCACAGGGTATGGGCGGTTTAATGTCAATTACAGGTGTTCCTGACGGTGGACCCATGCGAGTTGGCATACCGGTTGCGGATCTGACCGCAGGCCTCTTTTGTGCGCAAGGTATTATGGTTGCGTTATTAGAACGTGAGGTCTCTGGAGAGGGCCAATGGATACAAACGTCACTTTTACAAGCACAGGCATTTATGCTTGATTTCCAAGCAACCCGTTGGTTGGTGGACGGTGAAGTGCCGGGCCAAGCAGGCAATAACCATCCAACTATTATTCCTATGGGTGTATTCAAAACTGCGGATGGCCATATGAATATAGCTGGTGGCAGTCAAGTTATGTGGGAGCGCCTTTGTGACGCATTAGATTTGAACAAATTAATCAGTGACCCGGATTACGTAAAGCCGCAAGATAGGTCAATTAACCGTAATGCATTAAATATTGTACTTGAAGAGAAAACGCGAACCAAAACCACAAGTTATTGGGTTGAGTATTTGAATGAACGGAGTGTGCCTTGTGGCGAAATAAATTCTATTGATGAGGTATTTAATAATCCTCAGATAAGGCATCTTGGTATAGCACAAAAAGTTAACTCGACAGAACGTGGTGAAATAGAGTTAGTCGGTCAGCCGATTGATATGAGCCGCACGCCAAGCTCGCTGTCCTTGCCGCCGCCCACTTGTGGTGAACATAGTGATGAAATTCTGGGTAATCTTGGACTTGACGATAGTGAAATATCCTCGTTGCGGGCGGCAGACATAATTTAGTCTTAAATTAATTTATATCAATTAACCTGTAAAAATTGTTGGAAAAGGCCATCGGTTGAGGCCCATTGTTTTATTGTGACTTGAGTTTATAGAAAATTATTTAATTAGCTTTGAGCCAGCGTCGTTTTTGATGATGATTAAAGTCAGTCTAAAGGTCTAAATAATATATAATGATAACAAAGGTAACAAAACAATCATATACGGTTCCTTGCTCAACCGAATTTCGTGATGTCGTCGTAAAGTTAGCAGAAAGCCGATCCGTCAATGTTGCAGATCTAGCTCGCTCAATCCTTTTAGTCTTACCTCAGGATATTATTGAAAGTTTTCCAGACCCCGGTGAACCTGAAGCGGGAGATCGAGAAAAAGCTATTTTAAAGTCTGGGTCATCGAAAGGTCGTCCCTGGCTGCGTAAACCCCGTTTGCAGGTGAGGTTAACCCCCGGTTACGATATTTCGTTTGTAAGACGTGCTTTGAATCTAGCTGTTATTTTGGATAATGATCAATACTCAGTTAACCTGCAAAAGGCTGAAGTTGGTGCACAAACTAATTTTACTGAACACATGACTATGAAGACCCGCAGGTTATTTCAAGGCGCTAGTAAAGGCATGAGCGGCGATAAAGAACGGCTACGCGAAATTATTGCAGCTCTATCGTTTACACCATTGCGGGATGGGTTATCCAATAGAATTGATGCTTTGCATGTCATGGGATTTTTTCCGTCCGAGCAACCAGATCGTGATGTTGTCCGCTCAAAATTTAAGTTGCTGGCAAGGATCCATCATCCGGATAGTAATTATGGGGATCATCAAAGGATGAGCCAATTGAACGCGGCAATGGACTTGTTAAATTTGTAGTGTTACTTCTAGCCTTTTAGACTGGGATAATTATTACTTATACCTCCCTTAGTTTGATAGGGGGTAGTAGGCATTGAACTAAACAAGCTAAGAGACTGAGCGTGATAACTTCTAGAAAGTGTTATTGGAAAGATATTGAAATTGGCCGTGTTTTTAAAATGGGGTCAGTTAGTCTTGAGGCAGCTGAGATCAGAGCTTTTGCAACTAATTTTGATCCACAGCCTTACCATCTTGATCGTGATTTGGCAAAGTCTTCGATATTTGGTGGTTTGTGTGCAAGTGGTTGGCACGTCTGCGCGTTGATGATGAAGTTGGTTAGCGATTGCTTAGATGCTGATCGGATTCCTTTACTCGGTAGCGATCAAGTTCCGTGGTTAAAATGGTATAGCCCCGTCTTTGAGGGAGATAGTATTTCAGGTGATATCACAATAACCGAAAAAAAAATTCCCGATAAGGCCACTGATTTTGGAATAATTACCTGTGATATAGTTATCAATAACCAAATTAATAAAAAAGTTATGGCTCTGACCACAAATTTAATGATCGAAATAGGCCGGCAAAAAGATGTCTAATATTTCTGTCCTACGTTCTAGATGGTTTGAAGACATTCCGATTGGCGAATTTCATGTTTTTGGTAGCCATACTTTTAGTGAACAAGAAATTATTGATTTTGGAACACTTTATGCGCCACAAGTGCATCACATTGATCCTGAAGCAGCATTGGATACGCGATATCGTGGAATCATAGCATCAAATTGGCACCTCTGCGCAATTTGGATGCGTCTGCTGGTGAATTATATGGAGAATTATGCGCTGGGCGTTGAAGATGGTCGACGCAATGGTGCCGGTGTTTGTATCAAAAATTTTGAAGTGTTTATACCTGTCAAATCAGGCCATACGCTAACATTTTCTCATGAAATTGTAGAAAAACCAGATAAAGTTGTGCGTAAAAAATGGGGTATCATTCGTAGTCGTAATGAAGCATTTAACCACCGTAATGAATTAGTGATGCGTTTTTTTATTGATATTTTAGCTGAACGTTGTCCAAAATAATAATTTACAACTGCTTTTTTAGTGCAGTTTTGTTTGGCTAAATATTTTTTTTGTAAAAAAACCCGGAAGCTTCAGCAACCGGGTTTCTCATGAATTTCACGTATTATCTACGGTCGCCTAATAAATGTAAGAGCATCATAAATAGGTTCAAGAAGTCCAGATAGAGGCTTAGTGCCCCCATAACAGCCTTCTTTGTTGCTGTTTCCGAGTGCTCGCCCTCAATGTACATTCTTTTTATATTCTGCGTATCATGAGCCGTGAGGCCAACAAAGACTAAAACCCCAACTACTGATATTACAAATGCCATAGCTGACGATTGCATGAATATATTGACCACAGAAGCTATGACGATACCTATAAGGCCCATAAATAAGAAGGAGCCAAACTTAGAAAGATCTCGTTTGGTCGTGTAACCGTAAAGGCTCATTGATGCGAAAGTACCTGCAGTGATAAAGAATACCCGCGTAATGCTTGCGCCGGTATAAACTATAAAAATGTGGGTTAATGATAAGCCCATTATAGCTGCAAAAGCCCAGAAAACTGCCTGTGCTGTAGAAGCTTGCATTTTTTGGATGCCAAAATTAAGTACTAAAATAAATGCCAAGGGAGATAGCATAATGATCCAAGCAAACAAGGTTGGGCTATAACTGCCACTAGGTCCAACCGAGTACATCATATTCAATAGTGCTGGAAATTTTGTACCACCATAGGCAAAAATACCTGTCAGAATAAGACCGGATGCCATGTAATTGTATACGCGCAACATATACTGGCGGAGACCTGCGTCTAATTCAGATCCCTGGGCCTGCGCTAGACCAGAAAGACGCGCAATTTGATCTTTATTTCTTCCGAAAGCCATAATTTTTCCTCTTAATTCTATTTTCTAACATGAATGTACCTTTAATATGTCAGGTAGATGATTAAGATCAAGTGAAATCATTTGAGTTTTATATGTATATAGAAACGTATGCTTACCTGAAGTTTTTATTTGTTACGGAGTAATGGGGCTGCTTTTTGTCCCAGGGCATGCCACGTTCCTGCAAAGCCGATAAATATGGTAATGACTAAACAAACAAAAATGGTAGATAAAACCGTAATTGGGATAAAAAACCATGTCATATCCATTAGAAACACTATAATACTCCATGCTGCGATTGTCGCGATAAATGTCGAAATGAAGGATGTTACGATACCTAAAAGGCCATATTCTATTAAGAAAGACTTTAGAATTGTGTGGCGCGTAGCACCTAAAACCTTATATATAACTGATTCGTATATGCGACGACGACGGCTAGCTGCTACGGCTCCTGCTAGGACTAGACTACCACTAAAAATTGTAATTGCTGCCGTGGATCGGATCGCAGTTCCGATGCCGTCCAGCATTGTTGCTGCTGCCTGAAGCGCTTCGCGCACCCTGATGATAGAAATATTATTAAAACGCTCGCCGATTGCTTGTTCAATCTTCGCTTCGAGTTTTTTAGGTGCCTGCAACGCAGCAATATGGCTTTGCGGTGCTGAATCCAGTGTTCCGGGTGCAAAGATGATTGCAAAATTAAAACGTAACGATTTCCAATCAATTTTTCTGAGTGAAGAAATTTTAGCTTCAACGTTTCGGCCCAAGATATTAAGGGTAATGCTATCGCCGAGGCTAACGCCAAAACCTTTTGCAATATTTGCATCCAGTGAAATTAACGGTGGGCCGTTATAGTTTTCAGGCCACCATTTCCCCTCAACAATGTGAGTACCTTTCGGTGGTCTCGTGGCATACGTAAGGGCACGATCTCCTCGGATTGCCCATTGGAGACCAGCGTCTATGTTAACCTTTTCAACCGGTACTCGATTAATTTGTACAATACGACCCCTCAAAGTTGCCGTTCGTTTGAATTCACCAGTTCCAGGAATTGATTTGATGGTCTGATCAAAACTTGTCGTTTGGTTTGGTTGAATATCGATAAAGAAAAAAGCTGGAGCCATTACGGGAAGGCGTTCATTTATTTGGCGACTTAGATTTCCTTCGATTAAAGCAATGGTAATCAAAACAGTGAGCCCCAGACCAAGTGAAATTATCACACTGGAGGTATTAGCCCCAGGACGAAAGAGGTTTGAGAGTGCAAGTCGGAATTCGATATTTTGAATATGATTATATTTTTTTGCAAGATATACAAACAGTGTTGCGGCACTTTTTAATAAAATTAAAGCAAGGACAGTACCTATAATAAACCAAATAGAGAACCACTTGTCATCTGAGGTGATTATAGTTAATCCTGCCAGACCTAGAGCCCCTGCAATAATAGCAAATATAAATTTGCGGTGAGGACGGATAATTGCTGGTTGTATTGAGTCTCTATATAAATTTGCTGCTGGTATTTTTTGAGTTTTTGAAAGTGGCCATAGGGTAAAAGTTATCGCAATTAAGCCACCAAAAATGGCTGCAATTACGAGTGGTATTGGGTAAAAACCAATTTCTGGGCTTACTGGCCAAACATCATCGAGGGTGTTAACAGCTATTAGCGGCAGCAATGATCCAATGGCTAGGCCAATAATAGTTCCTAATCCTGCGAGCATCGCAACTTGTATGAAATAAATCTGAAAAATGAGGCTACTATTAGCCCCTAAACATTTATAGGTAGCTATAGTTTTAATTTTACTTTCGAGGTAACTTGAAACCGCGTTACTCACGCCTGTTCCGCCAATTAGCAATGTTGTCAGCCCTACAAAAGATAAAAATAGCGTCATGCGATCAATGAACCGTTGCAATCCGGGTGTAGCTTCTTCTGTATTACGGATGCGCCAGCCTGTTTTTGGAAACTTCTTATCGAGCGCTGCCCTCCATGAAGCTGGAGTAACAGCCTTTGGAAGCAAAATACGGTAACGGTAACGAATTTGGCTGCCGGGTTGAATTAAATTAGTCGAAACTAATCCTGCAGCTGGTACCATTAACCGGGGGCCCAGACTTAAGACGTTTGCAACCCGGTCAGGCTCATTTTTAATGATGCCGGCCAGGCGAAACTGGCTATCTCCAACATTTAAGATATCTCCAATTTCTAAATTCAGTTTGTTTAGTAAATTATTATCGGCGACTGCGCCCCATAAACCATCTTTTTTTGCCAATACTTTTTTTAAATTTATTTTCTCTCTTAGTTGCATTTCTCCTATTAGAGGGTAGGCGTTGTCTACACCTTTTAATTCTACGAGAGCACGTTCTTTATTTCTACCAGCATTTTTTGCCATTGCCCGCATTTCAATTATTTCTGAGAAGTTAGACGTCGCTTTAAAATACTCAAGTTGTTCTTTTGTAGCCGGACGATGCAAAAGCCGTAAGGAAACGTCGCCGCCAAGTAATTTTTTGCCATCTCTTTTAAGGCCAGCTTCAATTGATTTAGTTAGGGTGCTGACGCCGGCTATGGTTCCAACGCCAAGGGCCAGGCAAGCAATAAATATGCGGAAACCTTTAATGCCGCCTCGTAGTTCACGAAATGCAAACTTTATCGCCAGCGACAGTTGACTAATTTGAATTTTACGCATGAATTTATTTGCTTTCGATTACCCGGCCATCTGCCAAGGTAATAATACGGTCGCAGCGGTCAGCAAGCATGGGGTCATGACTCACTAGTATCAAAGTCGTAGACGTGGTTGCTTGAAGTTTAAAAAGTAAATCCATAACAGCTTTTCCAGTTATACCATCTAAATTACCTGTTGGTTCATCGGCAAGAAGTATCTTTGGTCGGACCGCAAAGGCACGTGCTAATGCGACCCTTTGCTGTTCGCCTCCAGAAAGTTGACTAGGATAGTGGGTCAGTCGGTGATCCAGTCCAACCGCATTCAGTTGTTCTCTAGCAAGATCACTAGCATTTATGTTGCCAGAAAACTCAAGAGGTACAGCTACATTCTCATGGGCGGTCATAGTTGGAATAAGGTGAAAATCTTGGAAAACAATTCCTATATTGTCACGGCGAAAACGGGCAAGTTCATCCTCGTCTAAGCTTGTTAAATCAATCCCGGCCGTTTTAATAATGCCAGATGAAATCCGTTCAAGGCCAGCCACAACCATTATCATGGTTGATTTTCCACCACCAGATGGTCCTATAATTCCAACGGCTTCCCCCTTCTCAATGTCAAAGGAAAGCCCGCGAAGAATTTTTACCTCGCCCGCAGTATTATTTAAGCTTAACGTAACGTCCTTCAGATGCACAGCAGTTCCGGTTTCGTTTTGTGACCCGGCGTTTGAAATTTGGTTCAGATAAGACATATATTCCCATATGGTTTTAAAATATGTAACTCATATGTTTCTTTCGTGGCGTCGATCAAGCCGTTTTTATTGCTATGGCAGTATTTTTTTTGTTCCTTTGACGATCTTATCACTCGTAAATGTGCCATCTAATTCGTCTGAAATAACACAACCAGTTATAAAACTCATGATTTTTGGTGATAGTTTGACAGCAGGCTATGGCCTAAAAAGATCAGACTCTTTTTCAGAAAAATTATCCAACGCTCTGAAAAGCAAAGGCTGTAACGTTCGGATTATTTTATCAAGCGTATCTGGCGATACAACCGCCGGGGGTAAGGCGAGACTTGATTGGGCATTAATAGAAAAGCCTGATGCCTTCCTTTTGGAACTTGGTGCTAATGATGGATTGAGAGGTATTGATCCATCAGTTTCTCGAGAGAACTTAGAGAGTATAATAAAGAAATTAAAAAAAAATAGAGTAAAAACATTAATAGTCGGTATGTTTGCGCCACCTAATTTGGGAAAGGAATATAGCCGCGAGTTCAACAATATTTTTTCGAGTTTAGCTAAGAAATATAGTTTATTGTTTTACCCATTTTTTCTTGAGGGTGTTGCTGCAAATCCCCAATTGAACCAAGCCGACGGTATTCATCCCAACCCTAAGGGTGTGGACGAAATTATAAAACGGATGTTGCCGATAGTTATGAAGTTAGTAAGATAGAATTTAATTCAAAAGCTAGGGTAA
Organism: Rhodospirillales bacterium; assembly: GCA_012960465.1. Classification (GTDB taxonomy): domain Bacteria; phylum Pseudomonadota; class Alphaproteobacteria; order Rhodospirillales; family UBA2165; genus TMED23. The sequence continues at coordinate 33,792 of DUBF01000151.1, forward strand.
AATAAAATTTATGTTTCAATCTGCTCACGCACAAAATACTAGTTGGCAGTCTGCAGTCCAAGATTGCCTTAATGAGTTAGATAAAAATATAGATGCAACGATAGGTTTTGTTTATGTTACTGATGTCATTGCACCATATCTTTCGTCAATTCTTGAAATTCTAAAGAATAGGACCGGAATTGAAATGTGGGTTGGGAGTGCCGGCTCTGGCGTTTGTGCTATTGGATCTGGTGGTGGGCGTGAATATTTTGGGGTTCCTGCCATTGCTATTATGACAGCAGATCTGCCAAAAACCGAATTGAAAATACTATCAACAATTGACACTGTTAATTCAGATGATTTTGTTAAACAACCGCAAAACAATGAATTTATATCTGGTCCACCATTAATTTTACTCCATGCTGACTATGCAAATGGAGATGTTCTTGAAATTGTGGATGATATTGCTATTGAGACCGAAGGTTATTTAATAGGTGGACTTACATTGAGTGACACACCTAAACATCATGTTGCCGGTGGGGTAACAGGTGGGGGTGTGTCAGGCGTTATTTTTGATCCGGGAATTGGTGTTGTAACGTCTCTAAGTCAAGGATGTCGACCGATTGGTAAGGTGCATGAAGTCACGGAATGTTCTGAGAATTTTATTATTGGCTTGGATGATCGTAATGCCATAGAAATTTTCCAAGAAGATATAGGCGAGGTTTTATCTCGTGATATGCAGAAAGTGGGTGGTTTTATTCATGTTGCGTTGCCTATTGCTGGTTCGGATACGGGTGACTATGTTGTTCGTAATTTAATTGGTGTGGATCCGAATGAGGGTGTGATTGCTATTGCAGCTCCCGTTGACCATGGTGATCACTTGATGTTTGTTAGTCGAGACGCCAATGCCGCGCAAAAAGATCTTGTTGAAATGGTTGTTGGATTGAAGAAACGTGCCGGTTTAAATATTAAGGGCGGTATTTATATTTCATGTATTGCTCGAGGCCCGCATATGTTTGGCGAGGCTAATGCTGAGATGAAAATAATAGAGAGCGTTCTCGGTGATATACCTATAATTGGCTTATATGCAAATGGTGAAATATCTAATAATCAGCTTTACAGTTATACCGGTGTTCTAACATTATTTGTTTAGTTATAGATTTGTTATTACTACCGCTTCAAATTTATTTCTAATAAGGTTCAAATAATCTAATCTCTAGTATCAGATTATAAATCGTTGTTTTTAATATGCATCAGCAATCCTTCGGAGGCGTCCTCAATTAGATCGAGGACCAGGTCAAAGCCGTCTGGGCTACTATAATAGGGATCTGGGACATCTAACTGATTTAGATGGGGCGCAAACTCTAAAAATCGAAAAAGTTTATTTTGCATCTCTTCAGGAATCAGTTTTTGAAGTGTTAAAATATTGTCTGTGTCCATTGCCAGAAGATAATCTGATTCGATAACGTCTAGATTATTGATTAGTCGGGACCGTTGATTGGAAATATCGTAGCCCCTTTGGGCGGCAAATTCTTGTGAGCGCGTATCTGGGGGATTTCCCACGTGCCATGATCCTGTTCCAACAGAGTCAATTTCAATTTTATCTTCCAAACAATTAATTTGGATATGTTTCCTAAAAACACCTTCTGCCGTCGGTGACCGACAAATGTTTCCTAGGCAAACAAAAAGAACCTTGACCAAAACCACCTCCTTCTATCGGATACTCTACATGGATGACACTCAATGGGAAATTGTTATATTAACGGGTGCTGGAATTTCCCAGGAATCTGGCCTTGATACTTTTCGCGATAAGGGGGGTATTTGGTCAAAGGTTAACATCGAAGATGTCGCGACACCAAACGCTTATCAAAAACACCCTAAGAGAGTCCAAGAATTTTATAACGCTCGACGGAGACCGCTAATTGAAGGTCTTATAAAACCCAATGCTGCTCACAATGCCTTGGCTCGGTTAGAAAAAGAATGGTCTTCCGAAAATAGAGGGAAAGTGACAATAGTAACCCAAAATATTGACAATCTTCATGAGATGGCTGGTTCTAAAAATCTTATTCATATGCACGGTGAAATTTTAAAAGCACGATGTCAAAAGTGCGGTAACATATTGATTTGCAATACTGATCTGGGGTTTGAAGAGGTTTGTCCTGAATGCACTGGAAAAGATGTTTTACGCCCCCACGTTGTTTGGTTTGGTGAGATGCCATTGGAGATGGATCATATTTATGCATTACTGGAAAAATGTGCCTTATTTATTTCAATCGGCACTTCAGGAAATGTCTACCCGGCGGCCGGCTTTGTCCAGTTTGTTGGTGTAAATTTAAATGTTTATAAAATAGAATTAAATCTTGAGCCCTCAGAGGGTGCAACGCTGTTTGATGAAGCGCGCTACGGCGCCGCGACCGACCCCATCCCACTTTTTGTTGAGGAATTACTATTGAATGGTATCCCTTCCAGAAATTAGTGGCTGTAGAAAATGTAAAGAAAACCTTCCGCTAGGCTAAGTCCGATAGCATTCGATAATAATACTGCAGAAATCCTTATTATTAGGCACGTATCAAAGACTTATTGTCTTAGAGATTATATATTATTTCTTTTTATCTTTATAGGCTACGGTAGCCTCGCGTTGAGCAATATAAAGGGTTGAACCAATAATTACGGATGTTCCAACCCAAGTCCAAATATCTGGGATTTCTCCATAAATGCCAAAGCCTACAGCTGCAACCATTAACAGGCGTATATAATCATAAGGTAGTACCGCAGATGCATCAGCGATGGCAAATGATCGCGTATAGGCTAGATGTGCCAAGGTTGAAAAAATACCAATACCTATCATCCAGAATAAGGTTTCAAGCGACGGCGTTTTCCAAAAGAAAATGGCCGCACCTAGTGATAGAGGTGTTGAAAATATACCCATATACAAGACAATTGTCTCTGGTGATTCTGTCCGGTTTAGCACCTTTACCAGCAAAGCTGAATTTGCGATGAAGATTGCGCCACCAATCGCATATAAAGCTGGAAGTGAAATAGTTTCTATTCCGGGCCTTAAAATGATCAATGTACCTATGAAACCTGCGGCCAGTGCCCACCAACGTCTTCGCCCAACAATCTCGCCTAAAAATAATACTGCACCAAGCGTTGCAAATAGTGGTGCCGTATATCCAAGTGCCGTTGCCTCTGCTAGAGGCAAGTAGATCATGGAAGCAAACCAAAATATTGCACCAATATAACTGGAGAGACCTCTCGCAAATAGTATGGGTAGATTTTTAGCTTTTAAACCAATCAAACCTCGTCGCATCATCCATGGGACCATAATAATTAAACTAATGAAATATCGAAAAAAAACAATCTCTAGGACATGGACCTCTTTATTAGCCATACGAATCATGACACCTATAAAAGTAAAAAAAATACCAGCAAGGATCATCCAAATACCTCCGCGAATTGTTGCTGGCAGGCTTTTGAATTTGGATTTTAAATGTTGATGCACGAAATTATCCTAACGCATTTCTTTGGCGGCAGGCTCACTGTTTTGCGATTCCCTACGAGTTATATAAATCGTTGAAGCAAAAATAATTGATCCACCGATCCAAGTCCAAATGTCTGGCATTTTGTTGAATAAGAAAAATCCGATAACAGCCGCAAAAATTAGCCGGCAATAATCAAAAGGAATTACCGCAGTTACATCGGTCGCGGCAAGTGCACGGTTGAATAGGAGGTGTCCAAAAGTTGCTGTTGTACCAACACTGATGAGCCAAATCCATGCCTCCGGACTTGGCCAGACCCAAACAAAAAGCGCGGGAATTAGGGATAGTGGGGTTAAAAATAATGCCATAAATAGAACCATCGTTGTCGGCGATTCAGTATGACTTAATATTTTTACAGGCATAAATCCACCTGCAACAAAAATCGCACCAGCAATGATGTACAAAGATTCTGGGGTAACAATTTGAAGTCCCGGACGTAAGATTATAACAGCACCAAGCAAACCAATTAAAATTGCAACAAATCGTCTCAGACGTACGATTTCATGTAAAAACAAAATCGCACCCAATGTAGCAAATAAAGGGGCAGTAAATGCGAGGGAGGTTGCTTCGGCCAGTGGAAGAACTCCAAAACCAGCAAACCAAAAGAACATTGAAATTAATCCTCCTACGGCGCGAAGAAAATGTATGCTGAGTTTTTTTGTTTTTAAACCTCCAATACCTATTTTAATTAACCATGGTAACATGATGACTAAATTTATAAAATTTCGGAAAAAAACCACTTCAAGAGTTGGGATTTCTCGCAATGCTTGCCGGATTGATGCACCTAAGCCGGCAAAAAAAATTGCAGAAGCCAGCATCCAAATTGCCCCGCGAGTGGTAGGCGCGATATCTAACCATTTTGTTAATGAAATTTATTTGGAACATTAACTTTGTGTAAGCTAGAAATTTATTAAAAACCAGCAAGTTTGCATTTAAATATTTGGATTTATACCTTTCATCAAAGTGTGGCGTCATACGAGATATAAGATATAATCTCTCTAAAATGGATGAAATTATTTTCTTGGTGAGAAACTGTGAGTGATCAAAACACAAAGATTTTATGGGAACCTTCTCACGAGAGAATTAGGGAATCCAATATTATAGCTTTTATTGAGGCTATTGAATCCGATTGGAAGACCAACATAGATGATTTTGAGGGGCTTTATGAATTTTCAGTTCAAGAGTCGGAAAAATTTTGGCAATCTTTGATAAGTTTCGCAGGCGTCATTGCTGAAACATGGGGCAAAAATGTAATAAAAGATCCAGGTAAGATGCCTGGGGCCGTGTGGTTTCCCGATGCAAAACTTAACTATGCAGAAAATTTATTACGGCGTAAGGATGTTTCGGATGCGTTAGTTTTTTGGGGTGAAGATAAAGTAAAATCAAGGTTTAGTCACAAAGAATTATTTGATGAAGTTTCTCGCATAGCACAGGCCATGCGGGCTAAGGGCATTGTTGCAGGTGATCGGGTTGGTGGTTATATGCCGAATATGCCCCAAACGATTATTGCGATGTTGGCCGCTGTTAGTATAGGCGCTATTTGGTCGTCGTGCTCACCTGATTTTGGTGTTCAGGGTGTGCTGGATCGATTTGGTCAAATTGAACCAAAAATGATTTTTGTGTGTGATGGTTATTTTTATGGCGGTAAAGCCCACAATATCCTCGAAAAAACCTCTGAAATATTGAGGCATTTACCTTCGGTCAAGTTTACAGTTGTTGTGCCGTATTGTCATTCTTCGCCGGTAATTGAGGGTGTTTCTAATAGTATTCTATGGGGTGACTTTATTGCTGATTTTGGAGCCTCAGAAATCGAGTTTGCCCGCCTACCATTTAACCACCCCCTCTACATTATGTACTCATCAGGCACAACTGGAGTGCCAAAATGTATTGTACACGGTGCTGGGGGCACATTGTTGAAACATCTTTCTGAGCATTTGTTGCATTCAGATGAAAAGCCAGGTGACCGTGTATTCTATTTTACCACTTGCGGTTGGATGATGTGGAACTGGTTGGTATCTGGGCTCGCCTGTGAAGCCACACTATTATTATATGATGGTTCCCCATTTTATCCTGATGGTAATATTATTTTTAATTATGCAGATGCCGAAGGTATGACCCACTTCGGTACCTCGGCAAAGTATATCGATGCGGTAAAGAAAGCCGAGCTTAAACCTAAGAACTCCCACGATCTCAGCATGCTGAAATCTATGATGTCAACGGGCTCCCCTCTGGTACCGGAGAGTTTTGACTATGTTTATGAAAATATTAAATCTGATCTTCATTTAGCATCTATATCTGGAGGCACAGATATTGTTGGCTGTTTCGTTTTAGGTAATCCAATTGGCCCGGTTTGGCGGGGTGAAATCCAGACCCGTGCGTTAGGTTTGGCTGTTGACGTCTTTGATGAGTTTGGCAACTCTTTGCAGGAAGAAGCGGGTGATCTTGTTTGCACAAAGCCGTTCCCTTCGATGCCTGTTGGTTTTTGGGCAGATGAGGATGGTGAGAAATATAAATCTGCTTATTTTAAGAATTACCCCAACGTTTGGTGTCATGGCGATTGGGTGGAATTGACGGAACGGGGAGGTATGGTAATTTATGGGCGTTCTGATGCGACGCTTAACCCGGGTGGTGTTCGAATTGGTACGGCTGAAATTTATCGTCAGGTCGAACAGTTTGATGAAGTAATAGAAGGATTGTGTATTGGACAGATATGGGATGGTGACACGAGGGTGGTTTTATTTGTAGTGATGAGAGATGGGTCTACTCTGACAGATGTTCTTCAAGATGCTATCCGTCTACGTATTCGTAAGAATTGCACCCCTCGCCATGTTCCAGAAATTATTATTTGTGTACCAGATATACCACGAACTAAGTCAGGAAAAATTACTGAACTGGCTGTACGAAATATAATAGAAGGTCGCCCAATTAAAAATGCTGAAGCTTTAGCTAATGCAGAATCACTCAAGTTTTTTGAGAATTTACCTGATTTAATAAAATAGTGTCAGCAATGTTTGTTTTGGGGTAAAGGTTTTCCTGTATAGTTTAGACTTGTTTGCGCTAAATCCTTTTGGTCGTTAATGTTTCTAGTATTACCAATGTGTATTTTAGAGTCGCGGGAGAGAGATGTGTCTAAAGCCATAACAGAGAAAATCACGGGGAAGGTATACTTAATAGTTTTCTGCTCTAGCATGGTTATCTTACTTTCTATGGGCGTTCGCCAAAGTTTTGGTTTGTTTCAGACACCCATTTCAGAAGCTTTTGGAATTGGTATTGTGGCTTTTTCGCTTTCACTTGCCCTGCAAAACCTTATCTGGGGAATTGCACAGCCTATTGTAGGAGCACTAGCAGATAAGTTTGGCTCTGGGCGCGTCATTGCTGTTGCAGGGGCTTTTCAGTCTTTAGGTCTAGTTTGGCTTGCTTATGCCGACCAGGTTTGGGAGCTTCATGCCAGTGCCGGTATTTTAATCGGCATTACCGGGGCAGGTACTACTTGGGCAGTTTTAATGTCTGTTATAGCACGTAACGTTCCAGTTAGTCGCCGTAGTTTCTTTTTTGGTATCGCCAGCGGCACCGGCACCGGGGGCCAGATTTTATTGGCGCCCTTCAATCAATATACTATTAATACGTATGGATGGCAGGAGGCTCTTCTCATCCTCGCGGTCATGCTTTTATTGACAATACCTTTAGCCTACATTCTAAGAGGTAAAAATTTAGATGGTGCCAAACAACATGCTGAGACACTTCTGCAAGCCCTAGATCGAGCACGGAAACATTCAGGGTATTTATTCCTTGCTGCTGGATTTTTTGTTTGTGGTTTCCACGTCATGTTTATAATGGCCCACCTGCCAACATATCTCCAAAACCAAAATATGCCCGATTGGTTGCCAGGAACAGCTATTAGTGTGATTGGAATAACAAACTTATTGGGAACTATTTTAGCTGGGTATCTCGGTGATAAATATAGTAAAAAATATTTATTAAGTACTATCTATTTTCTTCGATCGATCGTTATTACAGCTTTTATCCTCTTTCCTATATCCAGTACCTCAGTTCTAGTTTTTTGCTTTTGTATTGGGTTTTTGTGGTTGGCCACTGTTCCTCTAACGAATGCTTTGGTGGGGCAAATTTTTGGAATAAGGTACCTAGCCACTTTATCTGGAATTGTGTTTTGCTCTCATCAGATGGGTGCTTTCACATCAGTTTGGATGGGTGGTTATTTATTTGATTCGTTAGGTTCATATGATTTGGTATGGCAAATTGCTATTGCTTTAGGAATATTAGCAGCCTTACTTCATTTGCCTATTAACGAATCAGCCACACTTCCTGCTTCAGCAACAGCAACAGCAGCAGTTAAGTGACCAGGTGTTCTAGGCCTTTTACTTAGAATAAAATAATTTATTAGATTATATTGCAATTCAATTAGTTTCTTCGGGAGATAATATTGCGGGGTTATTTTGGAATTGGTGCTGAAAGAATTAGTAAAACTATGAATGTGGGGAGTTTGTTCCGCACTGCCCACGCCTTTGGCGCAGATTTTATGTTCACGGTAAATGCTACGTATACGCGTCGAGAAGGTCGACGTTCCGACACATCTGACGCAACTACACATGTACCTTTTTATAGCTTTCCAACGATTGACAATATGGTTCTTCCGCAAGGTTGTGTTTTAGTTGGAGTTGAACTCATTGAGGGTGCAATTGATTTACCGAGTTTCCATCATCCGCATCGGGCGGCGTATATTTTAGGGCCGGAACGTGGTGAGTTGTCATCAGAAATGGTTGAGAAATGTGCCTATACAATTAAAATCCCCACACAATTTTGTATAAATGTGGGTCTTGCCGGCGCAATTGTGATGTATGATAGGGTAAAATCTCTGGGTAAATTTGCGCGTAGGCCACTTTCTGCGGGGAACGAGCCGGAAAATCTACCTGAACATTTTTATGGTGGACCATCTGTAAGAAAGAAGATGAATGAGTATTTGGATATACCACCTAATGATGAACACTATAGATCTTAGAAATTATGTTTAACGTATTGAAAATAATATGTTTTAACGCAATTATATGGACCGGAATTTTAACGGTTCCAAATACAAGTTATGCCCAGACATTAATCAAAAATTTTGAAGATTGGAGTGCCTTTTCCGATGGTAAAGGACAAAATAAAATTTGCTATATTGCTAGTGTACCAAAAAAAGAAACAGGTAAATATAATTCGCGTGGAAACACTTATATTCTTGTAACCCATCGTCCGGGAGAAAAAAAACGAGATATATTTGAATTGCGTGCGGGCTATGTTTTTAAGAAAGATAGTGAAGCCACGCTCAATATTGATGGGCAACTTACTAAGTTATATACAGATCGTGGTACTGCATGGGCGGAAGACAAAGTCGAGCCTAAAATTCTTAAGATGTTGATCCGTGGTAAATCGATGACGGTGACGGGATTTTCGAAGCGAGGGACGAAAACTGAGGATATTTATTCTTTGATGGGATTTACGTCGGCCTATAAAGCGATCAGTAAGGCATGTGGTGTCAAATAAATGCTACGAGAAAAAAATAAGAAAAATTTAATTGGTGTTTCGCGCAACGAATTAGAAGTTGAACTAATTGAAATGGGTGAAAAAGCTTTTCGCACCAAGCAGCTTTGGCATTGGATTTATCATCAGGGCGAGACTGATTTTTCCAAGATGACTTCGTTAGGTAAAACGCTACGTGCCAAGCTTCAAGATGATTATGTGCTCGTGAAACCAGAAATTGTTACTCAGCAAATATCTGAAGATACAACACACAAGTGGCTTTTGAAAACAGAAGATGGCAATGAAGTTGAAACAGTCTTTATACCAGAAGATGATCGCGGGGCGCTTTGTGTTTCTTCTCAAGTTGGATGTACTTTAACGTGTTCATTTTGTCATACTGGCACTCAAAAGTTGGTTCGCAATTTAACCGCAGCTGAAATTGTTGGTCAGATGATGGTTGCACGTGATTCTTATGATGAGTGGCCGTCTGATGGCCATGATCGTAAGCTTACTAATATAGTTATGATGGGGATGGGTGAGCCGCTCTATAATTTTGAAGAGGTCTCCAAGGCTCTAAGGATTATTATGGATGAGGAGGGAATTTCAATTTCTAGGCGGCGTATTACATTGTCGACGTCGGGTGTTGTCCCTTTGATTGAGCGCTGCGGTGAAGAATTAGGCGTTGGTTTGGCAGTTTCTTTGCACGCTGTTCACGATGAATTACGCGATATTTTGGTGCCGATTAATAAAAAATATCCTATCAAAGAATTACTTGATGCTTGTCGCAGATATCCCGGTTCAAGTAATGCACGGCGTATTACTTTTGAATATGTCATGTTGAATGGTATTAATGATTCTGCCTCTGATGCAAAAGAACTAGCGCGTCTTTTATTAGATATACCCGCTAAAATTAATTTAATACCATTCAATAAATGGCCGGGTGTAGAATATGAATGCTCCTCCCACCATAAAATTAAACAATTCTCAGAAATTCTTAATGAGCGTGGTTTGAGTGCACCAATTAGAATGCCTCGTGGACGTGATATTATGGCGGCTTGTGGGCAATTAAAATCTGCCAGTAAGCAACCCCGAAGATATTCGGATAAACATTCCAATGTCTGAATAAGGGCTTTTAATGAAGTTAGCAATTGTTTCAACAATATTAGCGGCTTTCAAATTCTGTTGGTTCCACCGGACCCAGTTTTATTTTCTAGCTCTTCCTGCTATTATTATTTTAGCTATTTTATCAACCCTAGTTACGACGTTACTTCCTTCCACTTCTCAGCATGCATTTGAATTTAAACTCTTTGGTGAACACATAGTTAATTCAAAAGAAGTCTTAAATTATTCTTATGATGGGTCACCTTGGCGTTCTTTGGCAGATTTGTTTTTATTTTTTCTTATGGCAGGCTTCTTTCCGTTATATAGCGTTGCCTGGCACCGTTTTTTCTTGGTCCCCAAAGCAGATTTAAATATTTTGGACTGTTATCTTTGGCAAGGCCGGCATTCGCTGTTTTTGTGGTCTAATATAAAAATATTTCTCTTGATAGTTCCGATTGGCGGGATAGCTCTTCTATTAACATTAGCCTCAGTTGTATTTGCCCCCATTGTTGGAATTGCTATGATTTTTTTTGTGAGTGTGTGCTATGCTCGTTTCTCAATGTGGCTACCCGCCGCGGCTTTGGATAAGAAGATGACCTTTCAAGAGGCTTTTGTTTTAACAAAAGGGAACGGCGGGCAATTAGCAGCAATTTTAGTTTTGACAGGTATAGTAGCGGGTATCTTGGATGGTATGGCAACGAGCCTGATTGCCTCTGCGTCTATTTCTCTAAAAATAGTCGGTATACTCACACAGAACTTACTGACAAATTTTGCACTTTACTTAATCATGTACGCTGGAATGGCGGTTGGAATTACGGCTTTATCGATGGGTTATCAACAACTAACCGAGGCTTATAATTCTAATCGGACGGTTTTGTGAAAGAATATTTATAATTTTTTTATTTTTATTTAACGTTGGGAATTACAGTTCTGGAAATGTGAAAGGGGATACTCCCCTATAGTTTTCAGCCACTGAAATTTGCCGGTTTAGTGGTGGGTTGGCGCGTTGGTTGCAATTCATTCGCATGCAAAGACGGCAATTAACCCCAATTGGTGTGACTGCGGTCTGCTCGGTTAAATTGAGGCCGTCAGCATAGATTAACTGGGGGGCATAATCTATTTTACACCCAATACCAATTGAACGCTGTTGTTCTGCCGTATTATAGCCGACTGCCTTACTGCTAACGGTCCTGGAAATTGTGAAATAACGCGTCCCATCCTCCATTCCAACAATTTGTGGGATGATTTTATTAGGCGTACGAAACGCTGCATGTATATTCCAACGGGGACAGGTTCCGCCAAAGCGTGCAAAGTGAAAACCTGATGCGCTAAAACGCTTGGATATGTTGCCGGCATGATCGACCCTGAGAAAAAAGAAGGGCACGCCTTTAGAACCTGGACGCTGCAATGTGGTTAGGCGGTGGCTTGTTTGTTCGTAGCTTGAGCTGAATCTCTGACCCAGTAGGTCAATATCGTAACGTAATTTTGTTGCTGCAATTTGGAATTGTTCATAAGGCATTATGACAGCTCCTGCAAAATAGTTGGCTAGCCCCAAACGACAAAGTTGTTTTGCTTCTTCACCTTGCAGCCCCGTGCTTAGTATCATTTCATCGAGTAGATTTTGGTACCCAAGAAGACCGGCATGTAGGGCAAGCTGAAATGTTCGAGAGGGTACCTTGACTATTTCTGAGATAAATAAACGGCGACTATGTCGATCCAATCTCCAAGTAGTATCTGGTAATACATCAATTGGCATGATTCGAACTGAAATATCATGGGCAGCTTTTAAGTGATCTTTTAGCCCAACGTATAGATTATCAAGGGACAATTCAGCATCGGTCCATAATGTTTCAGCGGCATTTTCCAGTTCTGGGAAATAATTGTTAGTATCATGAAAGTAATCGCGGACTTCCTCTATTGGGAAATGCGAGGTATTTGATGCAGTTGTACCTTCCTGATTGGCAAGTTGTTCCGCCATGGCTGCATTATTATTAAGACTTTCTCGGTAAGCTCGATATAGCGTTAAGACCGACTGAGCTGCTGAGGGGCTGGCTCCAACGAGATCTGTCAATTCGTGGTTGGAGAGTTCCAAACCTTTAAATATGGGGTCTGAAAAGATTTCTTTAAGTGATGCAGCCGCCTGACTATCATCATCGCCTGAGAACTCTTTGAGACTAATATCAAATGCGTCGGCTAGTTGCAGAAGTATTTGCGCACTCAAAGGACGTTGATTTCGCTCCAATAGATTTAAATAGCTGGTGGATATGGCTAGATCATCAGCCATTTGCGCTTGTGTAATATTCAATTCTCGTCGAAGGCGCCGTATCCGGTTACCAGCAAATATTTTTTGAGTACGTGTAGCCACTTGTTGATATCCCCATATCAAACTAATTTTCTATAATTTTACAACTCATACAATATGACAAAAATATACTATAAAATCTATATCAACAATACTCATAAAAAACAATAAGTTATCGACTAAGTCTAACATTTAGTAAAATATACTTTCATATTTTAATACTAAAGGATGTAATAATGTCGAAGTTTGAAGAAAATAATAATGAAATATATAAGACTTTAGTTCCTAAGGCGCCTGACGGTCGATTTGATGGTATCCAACGGCCTTATCAGCCAGAGGCTGTAGAACGTTTACGGGGTTCTGTTGTAATGGCTCAAACATTAGCGGAGCGTGGAGCAAATAGATTATGGGAACTTCTTCATAAAGAAGAATATATTAACACCTTAGGGGCGATGACTGGTAACCAGGCAATGCAGCAGGTAAAGGCTGGATTGAAAGCTATCTATCTATCAGGTTGGCAGGTTGCCGCTGATGCAAATACTGCCGGGGCAATGTATCCTGACCAAAGCTTATACCCTGCTAATGCTGCACCAGAACTTGTTGCTAAGATTAATAGAACCTTGCAACGGGCCGATCAGATAGAACATTCAGAAGGTGGCAGCAAGCGTGACTGGTTTGCCCCCATTATTGCAGATGCAGAGGCGGGATTTGGCGGTCCTTTAAATGCGTTTGAGCTCACAAAAGCATTTATTGAAGCTGGCACCGCTGCAGTCCATTTTGAGGACCAATTAGCATCAGAAAAGAAGTGTGGTCATCTGGGTGGTAAGGTTCTCATACCCACTGCACAGCATATACGTAATCTAACTGCAGCTCGATTAGCGGCGGATGTTATGGGAGTACCAACGCTTATTGTTTCTCGCACAGATGCTGAAAGTGCGAAACTGCTTACCAGCGATATTGATGAGCGTGATCGTCCGTTTATCGAATCAACAGAGCGAACGTTGGAAGGTTTTTATAATATCAAATGTGGTATTGAAGCATGTATATCTCGCCAGCTTTCTTACGCCCCCTATTCTGATATGTTGTGGTGGGAGACCTCAAAACCAGACCTCGGTGAAGCGCGTGAATTTGCAGAGGCTATACACGAGAAGTTTCCGGGAAAATTATTAGCTTATAATTGTAGTCCAAGTTTCAACTGGGCGGCTAATTTAGAGCCAGAGACAATCGCAACTTTTCAAGAAGAATTAGGGCGGATGGGATATAAGTTTCAGTTTGTCACTTTGGCGGGATTTCATCAACTCAATCATGGAATGTTTGAATTAGCTAAAGGTTATAGCAAACGAGGTATGGCTGCGTATTCAGAGCTTCAAGAGGCAGAATTTTTAAGTGAAAAAGATGGATATACCGCAACCCGCCATCAACGCGAGGTAGGAACAGGTTATTTTGATGCAGTTGCAAGCGCCATAAGTGGAGATCAGTCTTCAACAACGGCAATGTCCGGATCTACGGAATCGGAGCAATTTAAATCTGCAGCTGCTTGATAATGGTTATTTAGGATGGAGAAACTAAAAAATAAAAGCACGATCTTATAATTTCTCCTAAGCAGATTATTCTGCTTTAATGAGTAAGCCCGCATTTTAACTCCTTAATTTAGTAATTTTGGAGCGAAAGAGGCGGGCTTTCTTTTTCCAATAAATAATGCCAATGTCCGCCCTAAAAATCAGTTTTTTGGATCAAATCAAAATCATATGCAACAAAATAATATTCCTATTCTAATTGCTGGCGGAGGGCCTGTGGGACTTTGTTTGTCAATGGAGTTGTCAACAAGGGGAATAGCTAATTTATTAGTTAATAAGCGCTCTGAAACAACTATACACCCTAAGGGTAGCACAATTAACAGCAGGACGATGGAACATTTACGCCGTTATGGGGCATCATCTTCTATTCGTAAATCTGGCTTGCCGGAAAACTATCCAACAGATAGTACTTATGTTTCGCGTCTGAATGGTTATGAACTTGGTCGAATTAAAATGCCGACCCTGCGGCAAAAATTAAACAATCCTGGTCCATGGGGTGAGACAGCTTTGACCCCTGAACCTATTCATCGTTCAAATCAAATGTATTTTGAAGCAGTGATGCGAACTCACGCGGAAAGTTTTAAAGAAGCTGATATTCGTTTTGGTTGGGATTTAATTTCTTTTGAAGATAACGGCAGTTACGTGAAAGCTAAAATTACGGAAGTTTCCACTAATAAAACTTACTCTATCGATTGTGAATATTTAATGGGATGTGACGGGGCAGGCGGCATCGTGCGCCGGCAACTTGGATTCAAATACGCGGGTCGCGAGAGTACGGGCGACCGATTTTACGACGGTAGTATGGTCTCAATTTATGCTCGATCACCCATGGTTAAGAAAATACGCACCATGTCCGATTCCTGGCATTATTGGACAATTAATCCAGAAGGACGCACTGATTTTATCTCCTTAAATGGTGATGACGAATTCGTACTCTTATCTGAAATTCCCTCGGATCTTTCTTTGGAAGAAGTTGATGCAGAAGAAATTTTTCGTATTGCCGTGGGTGCTGATATTGACGTTGAAATTATTTCTGTTCAGGAATGGCAAGCAGGGTTGGCAATGGTTACAGACCACTATCAAAAGGGTCGAGTTATTTTAGCTGGTGACGCAGTTCATTTATTTACACCGTCAGGGGGTTTTGGTTTTAATACTGGGATCGATGACGTTGCAAATATTGGCTGGAAACTTGCGGCTGTAGTCCAAGGATTTGGTGGTGAAAAGTTAATTGATAGTTATGAGACTGAACGCCGACCAATTGGTATTCGAAATACTAACACGTCGGGACAATATGCAGATAAAATTGGGAATTTAAAATTCCCAGACTTTATAGAAGAAGACAGTACTCGTGGTAATGAAGCTAGAAATATTCTCCAGGTTGAATTGGCATCGTTCAAAGAAGAGTTCGCCAGTCTGGGTATTGTATTGGGTGCTCGGTATGATGCCTCGCCGTTGATAATTAGCGATGGATCAGAAGCACCACCGGATGAACCCGCTAAATATATTCCTTCTAGTGTGCCTGGTGGGCGATTACCGCACTATTGGATTGGTGATAAAGACAGTATTTATGATAAATTAGGTCCGTGGTTTAATATTTTACAGATTGGACCGAATGCCCCAGGTGTTTTGGCCTTTGAAAAAGCGGCAAATGAGCTCAGCATCCCTATCAATAAAATAAAAATCGAAGAAATTAGTGCACTAAATTTGTATCAGAAGAGTATTCTTCTTGTTAGGCCAGATCAACATATAGCGTGGCGAGGGAATGAAGTTCCAGAGGACGTATATGGATTATTGAAATTAACCATTGGGAAATAGGATTCAATATACAACCCTATTAAATTATTATAATTCCTAGTAAAATCAAATCTCTTCATTATAGATTTTATTTTAAATAGTGGCTTATTCTTGAAGTGATGTAGCATTAGCATATACTGCCCGACCTATTGTTTCTTATTGTGGATTGAAGGAATATATTTGTGCCCAAAAGCATAAAAAATAGAGATGTCAAAAAAGTAGTTCTGGCTTACTCCGGAGGCTTGGATACATCTGTTATTTTACGTTGGTTGCAAGATGAATATCAATGTGAAGTTGTGACATTTACAGCTGACCTTGGGCAAGGTGAAGAAATCGAGCCTGCGAGAGCCAAGGCTGAAGCTATGGGTATAAAAGAAATTTATATTGAGGACCTGCGCGAAGAATTTATTCGCGATTATGTTTTTCCTATGTTCAGATCAAATGCCATTTATGAGGGCACATATCTCTTAGGCACCTCAATTGCGCGCCCTCTTATCGCAAAAAGACAAATCGAAATTGCTCAAGAAGTTGGCGCGGATGCAGTGTCGCATGGGGCTACAGGAAAAGGTAATGATCAGATCAGATTTGAGTTGGGTTATTATGGCCTTAATCCAGATATTACCGTGATCGCGCCGTGGCGGGAATGGGATTTGAATTCTCGTAATAAACTGATTGAATATGCCCGTAAGCACCAAATCCAAGTTCCTAAGGATAAGGAAGGTGAGGCGCCTTATTCAACTGATGCAAACCTTCTACATATATCTTATGAAGGCAAAGTACTTGAAGATCCGTGGCAAGAGCCAAAGGAGTCGATGTTCACCCGCTCGGTATCTCCAGAAGACGCACCAGATACACCCACGATAATTGAGGTTGATTTTGAATGTGGCGACCCAGTAGCGATAGATGGTAAAAAATTCAGTCCTGCAAGGTTGCTGACGCGTTTAAATGAATTAGCGGGTACTAATGGTATCGGTCGAATTGATATAGTTGAAAATCGTTTTGTAGGAATGAAATCACGGGGTGTATATGAGACGCCCGGGGGTACAATATTGCTTTCCGCCCGTCGAGCAATTGAGAGTATCACGCTTGATAAAGGTGCACTTCATCTTAAAGATGAATTAATGCCTCGTTACGCAGAACTACTTTATAATGGTTTCTGGTTTTCTCCGGAGCGTGAAATGTTACAAAGTGCGATTGATATAAGCCAAAAGAATGTGACCGGCACTGTACGCATCAAACTCTATAAGGGAAATGTCATCATACTTGGTCGTAAGTCTCCTCATAGCCTTTACGATGAAGATATGGCTACATTTGAAGAAGATTCTGTTTATGATCAGCAGGATGCTGAGGGTTTTATTAAGTTAAATGCACTTCGTTTACGGCTTGCGGCAAAACTAAAGAACTAAATTTACAGCTAATCTGATAGTATGATTCTTAACCCCCTCATCGTTATTCCATCTCAGTTGAACGAGCTTGGCGAGCCAAAAAAACAACTCGCTGACGTTAATGGACAGTCTATGGTTGTCCAATCCTATAGACGAGTAAAGGAAGCCGGGATTGGTAGTATAATTGTTGACTGTATTGATGATGATGTTGCGGAGGCTTTAGGCGATGCGGGGGCTTACACCGTTAAAACAAATCCTGAAGATCTACCTAAAAATCATAATTATAGAACTGAATCTGGCGCTGAGCGAATTCAGGCCACCGTTAATCGATTTGATCGTTTTTATACTCATGATTTGATTATAAATATCCATGAAGACATGCCGACACTGGAGCCAAAATATATCCGAGCTCTTATGTACGCCTTGGTCGACCGAGAAGTTGGAATGGCTACAATGGTTTGTCCGCTAGAACAAGATGAATTAAACGATGCCAATATCGTAAAGACCGTCGTTGATTGGAATGAAGGTCGAGTTGTATATGTAATGAAAAGCTCGAAAGTGGGAACCGTTGTTGACTTCTCTCGTGATCCAAAGTTGTTAGCCGATCGACCGCTTTTTCGTCACGTACCCATCTATGCTTATAAGCGAGGGGCCTTGGATCGTTTTGTTAATTCACCACCAACGGATCGAGAACTTGATGAAAATATTGAAAGTTTGCGTGTTCTGGAGGCTGGTATTAGGATGGACGTATGTCTTGTAGATAGCGCGCCGTTTAAGGTGAAAAATGGGGAAGATCTTGAAAAGATACGAGTAGATTTAGACCTTAGCCTTTAGTCAATCTCTTATTCATGAGAATAGGACGAAGAAATTAACGCCTTAATTAGCTATCTTCCAATGCCCGAGGTGTCGAGGTTGCTGTGACGTCTTCAGATCCCACTTTTTCTCCTAGTTCAATCTCGGTTATGCGTTCGCCGCGTTTTGTTATTTTTTCTGTTGAAGTTCCAATTTGGTTTAGATCAGCATCTGCCTGGCGCATGTGGGTATGTAATTTCTCAACCCGATCATCTAGACGTTTTACATCTTCCAGCATGATTTGGACTTCATTCTGTATAACGCCCGCTTGTTCGCGCATATGGACGTCTTTAAGTACAGCGCGAACTGTATTCAGGGTTGCCATCAATGTTGTTGGTGAAACAATCCACACTTTGGAGCGGTACGATTTTTCTACTATCTCCGGTAGACTAGCGTGAAGCTCAGCATAGATTGCTTCGGATGGTAGGAACATTAGTGCCGACTCGGCTGTTTCACCTGGGATAATATATTTTTCTTTTATATCTTGAATATGTTTAATAATTGCAGCGCCTAAACTGCGCAAAGCAATCTTTTGATCTGCTTCGCCATCAGCATTACGGAGTAAATGATAGGATTCAAGCGGGAACTTTGAGTCAATAACAATTGGCCCGGGTGGATTTGGTAAATCCAAAACGCAATCCGCACGCTTACTATTGGACATTGTTACCTGAAATGCATAAGCTGAGGGCGGTAGGATTGAACTTACCAGATCTTTAAGTTGGATTTCGCCAAAGGCACCTCGAGCTTGTTTATTTGATAAAATATCCTGCAGGCCAACCATTTGTTCTGATAGTCCTGTGATATTCTTTTGGGCTGTATCAATCACCGCCAAACGTTCATGGAGTTGTTTTAGTGTAACACCTGTTTTTTCTGTTTGTTGAACCAATCCATCGCCGAGCCTTTTGGTCAGTGCTTCGAAGCGCTCATTCACAGTGGTCTGACCTTGTTCCATTCGGCCCTTGAGTTCAGCCTGAGCAGTTATTGAGTTTTGTGCCTGTTCTTGTGCTAGGCGCTGTGACATTTCAGAAAATTCAACTAATTGTTGGTTTAATCGAGAACGATCCCGATCCCCGCGTACCAATAAAAAGACAGTAGTTACCAAAGAAATAATTATTAAAACTATTAAAATTAAATTTGCATCCATGTGCTATAGAACCATTTCAAAGAATTATTTTTTTTACCAACTGGATCTAGCCTGACGACCGCCTAAATTGCAATCAAGTTGGCTAAACGGAGCCATGTTATCTTGACGGAGCACTCAGCGTATCTTATGTCAATCGAAGATCTTAAGGAAGTATATCTGAATTATGGCACTTTTACCTATAATCGTGGCGCCGGATCCTCGTTTGAAGGTCAAATGTGAGGATGTTGAAGAAGTAACGGGTGATCTTAGGCGATTAATGGATGATATGTTAGAGACAATGTATGATGCTCCTGGTATTGGTTTAGCTGCCCCTCAAGTTGGTGTAACAAAACGTATTATTGTTGTCGATGTGTCTAAGAGTGAGAACGATAAACACTCTTATAAAATGATCAATCCAGAAATAATTTGGGCTTCTGACCAGTTTGTTGATTATGAAGAGGGCTGTCTGTCCTTGCCAGAACAATATGCGCAGGTAAAGCGGCCCGAAGAGATTCACCTCAGTTACGTTGATCCTGAAGGAATGGTTCAAATTTTAAAAACAAGTGGTATTTTAGCAACTTGTATCCAGCATGAAATAGATCACCTCGATGGTAAGTTATTTGTTGATCACATATCAAAGCTTCGGCGTGATTTTATTATTCGCAAACTTAAAAAATACAAAGCGGCACTCTGAGTTGACTCCATATGGCAGTTGAGAAAAAAACTAAATTACGCATAGCATTTATGGGGACACCAGAATTTGCAGTCCCAATTCTTGAGGCTTTAGTTTCCGTTGGTCATGAAATTATTTGCGTCTATACTCAACCACCTCGCACAGGAGGCCGTGGTCAAAAGGAAAAAAAAACGCCCATTCATATTAGAGCTGAAAAATTTGGCATTAACGTACGCGTGCCTAAAGATTTTCGATTTAAACAACAACAACGGGCTTTTGCTGACTTGAATATCGATTGTGCTGTTGTAGTCGCATACGGTTTAATCTTGCCTGGAGTTATTTTAACGGCGCCAAAGCTAGGATGTCTTAATATTCACGCGTCTTTGTTGCCGAGGTGGCGCGGCGCGGCGCCTATCCAGCGGGCTATTTTGACCGGTGATGAAGAGAGTGGCGTTACTATAATGCAAATGGATGAGGGTCTAGATACTGGCGCGATGTTGATGGTAGGTCGGGTTGCAATCACACGCGAAACAACAGGTGAGAGCCTCCACAACACACTTTCTGAGATTGGATCATCGCTTATTATTAAAGTTTTGAATGCTCTTATGGAGGGTAAAATTTGGCCGACAGATCAGCCTGAGGACGGTGTAACATATGCTAAAAAATTAGAACGATCTGAAGGGCATATTGATTGGCGAAAACCTGCTGAAGATATTGAGAGGCTGATAAGAGCGTTTACACCTTGGCCTGGTAGTTGGTTTGAAGTGAAGGGGGAAAGAATCAAGATATTGTCGGCGCAAGTTAAAAATATCGACGGAGTACCGGGCACGGTTATGGATGATAAGCTAACTATTTCCTGCGGTGTTGATGGGCTCCAGTTAAATACTGTACAGAGAGCAGGTAAAAGTCCGATGACAGTTGCGGAGTTTTTGCGAGGTTTTAAACTACCAATCGGTACTGTTGTCAACTGATGCAACGTTATAAACTGACGCTTGAATATGATGGCTCAGGTTTTGTTGGCTGGCAGAGGCAAATTAACGGCCTCGGTGTTCAAGAGGCTATAGAGCAGTCTATTGAGAGTTTTTGTGGAGAATCTGTGACAGTTTTTGGTTCTGGAAGGACAGATGCTGGTGTTCATGCAATGGCTCAGGTGGCTCATTTTGATATTAAAAAGGTTACTGATAGTGATACGGTTCGCGATGCACTTAATTATTATTTGAAAAAGGGTACTATTTCAGTATTGGCTGCGGAAGCCGTAAGCCAAGATTTTCATTCGCGTTTTTCGGCTACCAACCGTTCTTACCTCTATCGTATTGTTAGTCGACGTGGACCAATTACATTTGACAGTGGGCGTGTTTGGTGGGTTCCAGCAAATCTTGATGTTGTTGCTATGCGTCAAGCTTCTCAGGTCCTAGTAGGAAAACATGATTTTTCAACTTTTCGGGCAGCTGAATGCCAAGCCGACGGCCCGGTGAAAACGTTGGATGAAATACGTGTTGATCAAGCACCTTATCCGGGTGGCCTTGAAATCCGAATACATGTTCGCGCAAAATCCTTTCTATATCATCAAGTCCGAAACTTTGCAGGTTCGTTAAAATTAGTTGGCGAAGGTCGTTGGTCAATTAATGACTTTGAAACGGCTTTTAAGGCTACAGACCGAAGTCAAGGTGGTCCAACAGCTCCGCCTGAAGGTTTGTATTTTGTTAAAGTTGCCTATTAACTCGTTGATAGCTAAATATTTTTTTGTTTATTATTAAAAATATACTAGAAATTTTATAACCAAGCTAAAAGGTGCGATTTGAAAATAAGCTCTTCTAAAATTGCGT
Organism: Rhodospirillales bacterium; assembly: GCA_012960465.1. GTDB lineage: Bacteria > Pseudomonadota > Alphaproteobacteria > Rhodospirillales > UBA2165 > TMED23. The sequence goes on from DUBF01000151.1 coordinate 55,460, forward strand.
TTATACCTATATTCTTAATAAGTGTAATAATATTTTTTTTACCTCCGCCGGTGGGAATTGACACTCAGGTAATGAAGGGGGCTGCAGTAATTATTTTGGCCATCGGACTTTGGTCTACTGCAGTTTTACCAGCTTCTTTTGGCTCATTAATTTTTTTATTTGTAACAGTCGTGTTGGCTATTGCCCCGCCAACGATTGTGTTTTCTGGATTTCATTCGGAAGCAACTTGGTTAGTTTTTGGCGGTCTAATTTTTGGCTTGGGGGTAAAGCGGACGGGTCTCGATACCCGCCTTGTTCGCTCTTTATTAGTGAATTTCCCCAAAGCCTATATTGCAATGATCTATGGGGTTTTTTGGATTGGGACTTTTCTTGCCTTTATAATTCCATCTGCGTCGGGTCGGGTTGCCGTGCTGGTACCTATAATGGCAGCCTTGGCGAAAGAGGTGGGTTTTGGTGATGATCCATTGAGTTTGGGAAAGGGCCGGACTGGTTTAATTTTGGCGGCTTCAATGGGTACGATGGTTCCGGCATTTAATATTCTACCTGCTAATGTACCCAACATGGCGCTCTACGGTGCCGCCGACAGTGTTCTGAATATTCAACTTACTTTTACCGAGTATTTGTTACTGAATTTTCCTGTTATGGGATTTTTTCCTTTATTGGTATATCCAGCAGTTATTGCTTTATTATTTTGGGATGTCCCAATTTACCAAGAGCCAAAACAAGAAAGTAAGCTTTGGAGTGGGGAGGAGAGGCGTCTACTAATAATTTTATTAATCGCATTAGTTCTATGGATAACCGATAGTTTTCACGGTATTTCTCCAGCCTGGGTTTCGCTTGGGGCCGCAATTGTTTGTTTGCTTCCCCGTATAGGCATGCTTTCTTCTAGTGTTCTTGGTGGTGAGATTAATTATAGTCCAGTGTTATTTTTAGCAGGAGTGATTGGTCTGGGTGCAGTGGCTAATCATGTCGGACTGGGAACTTTAATAGCGGAAAATATTTTAAGTATACTAGATCTCCAAAAAGGCGCTGATTTTCAGAATTTTGCATCTATTTCAATTACAAGCATGATTGTTGGCTTGTTTACGACAATGCCTGCCCAACCGCCAATAATGGTGGCTATGGCCTCTGTGCTAGCTGAGGCAACTGGGTGGTCACAAATGAGTGTAATTATGACTGCTATAACCGCTTGGGGAGTGTTTCCATTTTTTTATCAAGCGCCTCCGGTCGTTGTTGCAGTTGCACTGGGGAACTTGAGGATTTCTGATGTGACAAAAATGCTCGTAGTATATATGGTAATTGGCATTTTATTGAAATTACCTTTGCATTTTGTTTGGGGTCAATACGTTGGAAAGTTTGTTGCTGTTAACTAACACTTGTAATTCATTGATCCTATTTATTAAGTGTCATTCTAACCGCATTAAATTAATTAAGATTGATTAAATGGGATTTAACGATCTCCTTTAAATTTTTCGGCATAATTGCAGAACGCCGTTTTTTCATATCAAAATAAACTTCTGATGTGGTTTGAGTTGCGCAATGAATGCCAGTATCAGCATTATACATTCGCTGTTCGTGGGTCATACTTTTATTACCCATTTTTGACCAAGCACCTTTTATTTCCATTAACTGACCTGCAGTAATCTCGTGGACAAAGTCGATCGAAATGTTTGCAACTACTACACCCATCCCATTTTGGGTAAGATCACTTTGTTTGATACCGATATGGCGCCACATTTGAAAACCACCGTCATCGAAGAAGTGTGCATAGAAGCGAACGTTTAAATGTCCGTAGTGATCACAATGACGGGGTAGTACGATACCGCGATATGTAACAAACCAATCCTCAACTTCTTTATTGTTCATAGTTTATACCTTAAATAACATGGAGTGTTCGTTGTGTGATTGCACTGATAATAATACTGAGTATTAAATCAAGAACAACAATCCCGGCAGCAATACCAACTGAAACTTCAAGCGCGGTCTTGGTTATAAAGTATGTATATAAGAAGACGAGGCCTAGCAGACAAAGACCAATTAAGGTAGCTGCAGTGCCATGAATAAGGTGTACCTCGACTAATATAGCGAACGGTAAATAGATAAAATTTTGGAGTACTGAAGCCCAATTATATATAACGATATAGCGAACAAATTTTTGACCGTTGCCAAGCATGTTGGTTATGTAATTAATTATTAGGGGAAATGCTATCCACCCTATGACGTAGGCAATTACATAAATGGCCACAAAGCGTGGAAAATTGATATCACTATCGCTTACCGCATAGCGAACGTTAAGAAGGAGCGTAAATATAGGTGCAACTATTATTGCCGCGGTAAAAGATCGCCAAAACCCTAAATGTGAGATGTTAAAATAGCTCATACCATTTTTATCCCCAAAGGCTAGTCGGATTGTACCATAGAGTGAGCTTGATATTTCTCCTATTGGGGCTCTAATGGATGCCATAAATTAAGTATTCTTTTTAAAGAATTGTTCAAGGACGGCCGAGTATATTTTAGTTAATGACTCTAGATCTTTAATTGCCACACATTCATTCGATTTATGCATCGTCTTACCAATTAAGCCAAATTCTGCAACTGGGCAATAATCTTTAATAAACCTGGCATCGGACGTTCCGCCGGTTGTACTGAGCTCTGGTGTCTTCCCGGTCACTGATTCTACCGCCTGCGAAATGATATCACTTAGGTCCCCAGGGGGCGTTAAAAAACTCTCACCCGAAACATAAATATCTAGTTCATAATCCAGATTTATTGCATCAAGCGCACTTCGTAACAGTTTATCGAGAGTTGTTGAATTATGAAGATCATTATATCGGATATTGAAGACAGCTTTTGCCTTTGCTGGTATTACATTTGTTGCTGAATTACCCACGTCAACCGTTGATACTTGTATTGTTGACGCCTGAAAATGATTGGAACCATTATCTAACGTTAGATTAGTAAGCGTGGTTAACATATTAACCAGTATATGGATTGGATTTTTTGCTAGATGGGGGTAAGCGGTGTGGCCTTGTACTCCATTGACTGTCAGCGTTCCATTTAAACTACCTCGGCGGCCAATTTTAATCATCTCGCCAAGGCTGTTTGGGTTAGTTGGTTCTCCCACTATGCATGCATCGAAGACTTCGCCCTCAGATTCTGCCCATTCAAGCAATTTACGTGTGCCATTTATTGCAGGACCTTCCTCATCGCCTGTAATTAGGAGGGAGATTGATCCACCAAAATCAGGTCCGTAGGTATTAAGAAAGCGAGAGGTGGCTTCGACAAAGCATGCTATGGCTGTTTTCATATCAGATGCACCCCGGCCATACAGAATTCCATCGATTACTTCACTGCCAAAAGGATCTATTGTCCAACTCTCTTCGTCGCCAACAGGAACCACATCTGTATGTCCTGCAAAGCAGAAGTTTGGAGCAGAGTTTCCAAGTCGTGCATAAAGGTTCTGGATATCTGGGGTATTTTTATCAGAAAAATTTTTGCTATGACAAGAAAATCCGAGATCCGCTAATACTGTTTCTAGTATTTTTTGTGTGCCCCCGTCCTCTGGTGTTACGCTGGGACATTTGATTAGAGAACGAGAGAGATCTAAAGCATTTATTTGATCGGGCACGGAAATTATTTAATCTCTTAATAAATCATTTATAGAAGTTTTAGAGCGTGTCTGTTCGTCAACCGTTTTTACAATTACAGCACAATAGAGGCTGGGCCCGGGTGTCCCATCGGGCAAGTTGTTCCCGGGCAGTGAGCCTGGCACCACAACCGAATAAGCTGGTACATGTCCTTTATGGATTTTGCCAGTTTCTCGGTGGATAATTTTTGTCGAGGCCCCAATGAAGACGCCCATGGAAAGGACAGCACCAGTTTGAACAATAACGCCTTCCGCAACTTCAGAGCGGGCTCCGATGAAACAATTATCTTCGATGATGACGGGATCGGCTTGCAAGGGTTCCAGGACACCCCCAATGCCAACGCCACCTGAAATATGGCAGTTTTTTCCAATTTGTGCACATGAACCAATGGTTGCCCACGTATCAATCATTGACCCTTCACCAACATATGCGCCAAGGTTCACAAATGATGGCATTAAAACGGCACCTGGTGCAATAAAGGCCGAATGTCGAACAACACAATTTGGCACGGCTCGAAATCCCGCACTAGAGAATTCCTTTTTGGTCCATCCGGAGAATTTAGAGGGCACTTTGTCCCACCAATTACCATCCCCGGCGCTATTGTTGATAATTTCCATGTCATTTAAACGAAATGATAACAAGACAGCCTTTTTCAGCCACTGGTTAACTTGCCAAGCAAATTCTTGACCCTTCTTTGGTTCGGCGACGCGTTCCTCACCGTTATCTAAAAGATTAAGCGCAGTTTCAACGGCACTACGAATGTCGCCTGTCGTTTCTGCATTTATGCTGTCGCGGGCGTCCCAAGCAGCATCGATAGCATTTTGTAATTCTTGGTTATTCACTGGTTTTTTTGCCTTTTTTATTTTTAAATAAGGTCCGGAATGTGCGGTCAAAGGGCGGTTATGTCAATGGCGATATTAGTTGTTAGCGTTAATTACCTGTAATCATAGCAAGCCATTGGGATAAGTTATCTGTCGTATAATTGGGTTTGATCGTGTCAATTCCATTATGAGCCCAAGTTTGGCCCGTTTTTACCCAAACTGTTTTCATACCCAACTTGGCAGCGGGTATTAAATTACGGGCCATGTCTTCTACCATAATAGCTTTTTTAGGATTAATATTGAATTTGTCTATAAACTGGGAATAAATTTCAGGGGCAGGTTTAGGGATATAATCAGCATCAACGATATCAAAAATATTTTCTATGTGACGATCTATTTCTAAGTATTTGATGACCCGTTCGGCGTAATTTGTTGTCGCATTGGTAAATATGATTTTATGTTTGGGGAACGCGTCTAGTGCATTTGCCATCACTTTGTCAGGCTTAATATTTGAGAAATCTATGTCATGTACATAGTCGAGATAGGGCCCTGGATCCATGTTATGACATTCCATCATACCGCGCAGTGTTGTACCATGTTCTCGAAAGAAGCTTTTTTGGACTTTATAGGCTTCTGAAGCCGGTATTTTTAGAAACTCTGAAACATAATCACACATGCGTTTATCAATTTGACCAAATAAATTAATTGATGAGTGATATAGCGTATTATCTAGATCAAAGATCCAAGTTTCAATATCACGGAATTCGACCGATAGTTTGTTCATAAATCTGACCTTGATTAGTTGGCAATTACTAATTTAACTTGCTTCGATGAGCGTTCCTGCACCATGTTCTGTGAAGAGTTCTAATAGTAAAGCGTGGGGCACCCTGCCATCTATAATAACTGCAGCATCGACACCTTTTTCTACGGCATTCACGCATGTCTCAACTTTAGGAATCATGCCGTCTTGTATTGTTCCGTTATCAATTAACCCTCTGGCTTTTTTGGAGTCCATTTTTTCAATCAAGTTCCCTTTTGCATCGAGGACACCAGCTACATCAGTTAGTAATAAAAGTCGGCTTGCTGACATGGCAGAAGCAATTGAGCCAGCAGCTGTATCAGCATTAATGTTATAGGTTTCGCCTTTATCACCAGAACCGATAGGTGCGATCACAGGAATAATATCAGTTTCTTTAAAAACTTCGAGTAAATGCGTGGCTATACTTTTAGGCTCTCCGACAAATCCTAGATCAAGAATTTTTTCAATATTGGAATCTGGATCACGTTTGGTTCGCCGAGCTTTAGTGGCACGGATGAGATTACCATCTTTGCCAGAAAGGCCAACAGCTAAGCCGCCGGCATGATTAATTGCCGCTGCGATTTGTTTATTGATTTTACCGGCCAAAACCATTTCAACTACTTCAACGGTTGCAGCATCCGTAACTCTTAGGCCATCGACGAAAGAGGATTGTATTTTTAATCGGTCCAACATTTCCGCTATTTGTGGCCCACCGCCATGAACGACGATCGGGTTGATACCAACGTGATTCAATAGAACAATATCGTTCGCAAAAAGTTCTGCTAAGTCAGGATTTCCCATAGCGTGTCCGCCATACTTAACAACGAATGTCTCCCCAGTATGGCGCCGCATATATGGCAACGCCTCACCAAGTATTGCTGCTTGGGCATGTGATTTTTTCTTTAAGTTATTATCCGTTTTTGCCATCGTTCTGCACTTAATTTTATAATTGTATTCCGCACCTTTAATTTTAGCCTACCAATATACAAATAACCAATAATTTAAATTATTTGATTATTTTTTTATTTTAGCAAGTGAGGCGAGTGCGGTTCTTAGTGGTTCGATCCCCTGAGACTTAAACGAGCTTGTTACCATAATATTAGGGTGAGCTGCGACATGTTTTGCTGCTTCTTTATGGGTCTTCGCTAGTAATTTTTCCATATCTAATGCTTTTACTTTATCACATTTTGTAAAAATAATTTGATAGCCAATAGCAGCAGCATCCATTAAATCCATTGTCTCCTGGTCTGTTGTTTTCAATCCATGCCGTGAATCTATTAATAAACAAACACGTCTTAATTGAACCCGGCCTCTAAGATAATCTTTTATTAGCTGGGTCCAATTTTCGACAACTGATTTTGTAGCCCGAGCATAGCCATAACCTGGTAGGTCTGCTAGCATAATTCTTTCACCAAGATTAAAAAAATTTATTTGCTGGGTTCGTCCTGGTGTATTGGATGTACGGGCAAGATTTTTATGACTAGTAAGGGCATTCAAAAGACTGGATTTACCCACGTTGGATCGTCCCGCAAAGGCAACCTCTGGTAATTGGCCATCGGGAAGTTGGTCAAAGGAAGCCGCACTGATTAAGAAATCACATTTCTGTGAGAATAATAATCTCCCTACTTCTAGGTTAGGCTCTTCCATAGTTTTATCCATAATTCCAACCTAATCGGTTTAAAACTACATTATTTAGCTCTTTTTTGGATTACCGATAGGTGCCCCAGCTTTGCGCATTATAATATATTGTTGTAGGACGGAGAGTGCATTATTCCAGGCCCAGTAGATAACTAATCCAGCTGGAAAGCGAGCCAGCATGAATGTGAACATAATAGGCAGAAACATAAAGATTTTGGCCTGCATTGGGTCTGGTGGGGGTGGATTTAATTTCTGCTGGATGTACATGGTGACACCCATAATGATAGGCCAAATTCCAATTGCCATAATTTCAGGTGGGGTCCAATTAATTAGTCCGAACAGATTGAAAGGCGTCATCGGATCAGCTGCTGATAAATCTTTAATCCAACCATAGAACGGCGCATGTCGTAACTCGATGGTTACAAATACTACTTTATAAAGCGCAAAGAATACTGGGATTTGTGGTAAAATAGGCAAACATCCGGCAGCGGGATTAGCCTTTTCCCTTTTATACAATTGCATGACTTCTTGATTCATTTTTGCTTTATCATCTTTAAAGCGTTCGCGTATTTTTACCATTTGTGGTTGGAGTAATTTCATTTTACCCATAGCTCGATAAGATTTATTTGCTAATGGGAAAAACGCAAGCTTGATTAGAATTGTAAGTAATAAAATAGACAATCCCATATTACCCAGATAATTGGTAAAATATACGAGGGCAAAGAAAATGGGTTTTGTAAGAAATTCAAACCAACCCCAATCAATTGCTAAATCAAAACGAGAAATATTTAACTGATCGCGATAATCGAGAATTAGCTGTGCTTCTTTAGCGCCCGCAAAGAGTTTGCTATTGGCTTGTGCTGCGGTGCCGGGTGAAATTATCTGAGCGTCGCTGCGAAAATCAACTTGATAATTATCCATTCCCTTTTGGATTTGATCGGAGAAACGCGTATCTATATTAGAGTTTTGATCTGGGATCAAAGCTGTTAGCCAATATTTATCGGTAATCCCAATCCAGCCGCCTTTAGACTTCTTTTGGATTAATTTATCCTCTTGGATTTCATCATAGTCTATTTCTTTCAGGACATCGTCGAAAATACCCAACATACCTTCGTGTAAAATATAAAAATCTGTTATTTCGGGCGTGCCAGTTCTTGATAGACGACCAAAAGGGTATACTGTTGCTGATTTAGTGCCATTATTTTCAACGCGCTGGTTAATAGTAAACATAAAATTAGCATCGAGCGAAATCTCTTGAATGAACTTTACCCCATCAGGGTTTTGCCACGTTAATTTTACTGGTGTTCTTGGCGTCAATGTTTGGTTATCAGATTTCCAGACGGTGTTTGCATTAGGAACTTGTGTGTCACCGGATACCCAGCCAAAGTCGGCATAATAAGGTTTGGTGCTACCGTATGGTAAAAGCAGAGAAATATTCTTACTTTCAGGCTGAATCGTTTCCCGATAATTTGTCAACGTTAGGTCATCTATTCTAGCCCCAACTAAAGAGATAGAGCCGGTTACTCTTTTGGATTCTATTTTTAACCGCGGCGTCGCGGTTAAAGCTTTTTTCAAGGCTTCTGCTTCTGCCGTAACGGAATTGATACCTGGTATTGGAACAGACATTCCCGGCACATTTGAAGAAGATGGTGTACCTATTACGTTCTGTTTGTTCGCAGGGTCTGGTGATTTTGGTAGGCTCGGTAGGTTTGTGTTGGATTTTTGAGCTATGGTCTCTTCGACTTTAGGTGGTCTTTGACTGGCATTATACCATTGGAAGCCAACCATAATGATAGCGGATAGTATGATTGCGAGAAGCAGGTTTTTTTGATCCATTATTTATTGTTCCTGATTTTATACTTATGCCTTGCTTCTGACACGTATGCTCGAAGTCCTTGTTTTCAATTTGTTTTCGGTAAAGGTTTTGCGCGCGAGGTATATCTGGCGGTTTGCATTTCTGCAACCGCCTTTTGAGATAAATTTGTGTTGTTTTTGGAAGTTAATAATTGTGGGACTGGATCGTAACCCTCGGTTCCCCACGGCTGACAACGTAAGACACGCTTTGCTGTGAGCCATAACCCTTTGTAGGGGCCGTATAATTCAAGGGCCTCAATTGCATATTGTGAGCAGGTGGGCAGATGCCGACAACTTCCCGGTATCATCGGCGAAATTAGCCACTGATAAGCCTTTAAGAAAATTTTCAGTATTAACAAAAATAAGCGCGAGGGTATGTTCATGTTTCGCTCTTATGCAATTGGAGTTTTCCCAAAGCATTTTCTAGATCGGCAAGAAGGTCCGGGAATGGCCGTTTAAGGGTATTCTGGCGGCCAATAATAACTAAATCGACGTGTGTAGGGGCTTTGATAGGCAATATAGCTTGAGCGGCAGCCTTTAAACGTCGTTTGACCCGATTTCGGACCACAGCATTACCGACTTTTTTGCTAACAGTGAAGCCAAGACGAAGAGTTTCTATTTTGCTAGACTCTATTTCTTTTAAAGTATGTTTGCGGCCTTGTAGAATTAATCCTGGCGTCACTCTTTTCAGGCGTGCTGAAGCAACCCGAAGAAACTCTGAGCGTTTCTTTAATCGTGTTAGTGATATATTTTTTATTGAATGGGTCACTGTTGGGACCGCCTAAAAAATTACGCTAGGCTGAGAGGCTTTTGCGACCCTTTGCACGACGTTTGGCAAGTGTCCGACGACCATTAGAGGTTGCCATACGAGAGCGGAAACCATGCCGTCTTTTCCGTACAAGATTACTGGGCTGAAAGGTGCGTTTCAAAAAACTACTCCAACGGATTTAACTACTAGCTATAATGGGAGCTAGGAACCAAGTATGACGCACGGTGTATACGTTCTTGGACTATAGAAGTCAACGGCCCTTCAATTAATTTATGGTGCGAAGTAGATGCTTTTGGCTTAACTTTCGGAAAATAGCTTGGAAAATTATTTTGGCTGTAATTTTTAATCGCCAATGGCGACACCTTCGCGCCTTGGGTCGGCGCCTCCAAATAATGTACCATTCCTATCTATCAAAATACCATGGAGGCCGCTAGTCAGCTTGCGCAAACGAACATTATGACCAAGTTTCTCTAGTGTGGGTTTTAGAGATTCAAGAACCGTCCCTTGTTCAAGGTCTGTCGTACCATTGCGATTAACGAAATGCGGCATTTTAATAGCCGCTTGAATTCCCTTTTTCCAATCTAGAACAGCGATAATTGTTTTTGCAACATAACCAATAATGCGTGAGCCGCCTGGCGAGCCAATTACCATTACCAATTTAGCACTACTATCAACTACTAACATCGGGCTCATTGATGAACGTGGTCTTTTATTTGGCTCCACTCTGTTAGCAACAGGTTTGCCTTGTGATGTTGGGGAAAAAGAGAAATCAGTCAGTTGGTTGTTGAGCAAAAACCCGCGTACCATTAGTCGTGAGCCAAATGCGTTCTCAATACTTGATGTTATAGACACTGCATTTCTATCGCCATCGACAATACTGATATGGGAGGTCGATTCACCTTCAAATGACTGATAGGATCCCAAGTTTCTTGCGCTTTTGAGTTTAATTAAACCAGGTTTAGCTCTACCCATTGACTTCGTTTTAGATATGAGTTGAGCGCGTTTAGCTAAATAACCAGGGTCAATTAGGTGGCTTTTTGGCACTTGTACAAAATCTTCATCGGCAAGATATTTGTTTCGATCGGCAAAGGCGAGGCGACTAGCTTCGGTGATGACGTGGGTTGCTATAGCAGATCCCGGGGTTAACTCAGATAAATTTATACCTTGGAGAAGACCTAAAATTTGTAGAGTTGTAATGCCGCCGGAGGTTGGAGGTGGCATTCCGCAGACTAACCATTTCCGATAGAATGAACACACGGGTTTACGTTTTATTGCTCGGTAAGCTTTAAGATCCGCTAATGTCATTCTGCCCGGGTTTATACTTGCTGTATTTATAGTTTTTATTATCTCTAAAGCAATAGGTCCAGTATAGAAAGCAGCGGAACCATTCGCAGCAATTTGGCGGAAAGTTTTGGCTAATGGTTTATTAAATAACCGCGTGCCGACTGGTTTTGCATAACCATTACTGTTATAGAAAAATTCTCTTGAGTTTTTAAAAGTCTTTAAAAACCGGTCAATTTTAACAAGCGAATAAAGTCGTGGTGATATACTAAAGCCTTTTTCAGCAAGTTTAATAGCCGGATCAAATAATTTTGCCCAGGGTAGTTTTCCGTGTTTTTTGTGTGCTAGCTCTAACATACGAAGGGTTCCTGGCACCCCAACGGATAAGCCCCCTGGCACAACATCATAGAAATTTGGACGTGAGCCATCTGGTTTTAAAAACATATCGCTAGTCGCTGCTGCCGGAGCCTTTTCCCGACCATCATAAGCCTCAATTACACGAGAGGCGGATTGATAATGCATAAGAAATGACCCTCCGCCTATTCCGGAGGATTGAGGCTCAACCACATTCAGAGCTAACTGAGTTGCAATTGCTGCGTCAATAGCACTACCGCCAATTCTCAACATTGCGAGGCCCGCTTGGGCCGCCAGTGGATTTGCCGCTGCAACCATATATTTTTTTGATTTCGTCGATTTGTCGTCATTTATTTTGGCAAAGGATTTTTTTACCACTCTTTGTTTTTCAGTCGCCGCCTCGGGCGACGCTTTAGCGTCCTGATTTTTACTTTTCACATTGCTTGGAATATTAGGTTGATTAATTAATACAGGTTTATTTTCCTGTTGGCAGCCAGATAACAGGTATACGCTAGCGCTAAAGCCCATTAATAGGTGAAGAAACGATCGATTAGAATTGTTTGTCATGCAATAATTTAATCCTAGTACCATACCAATCAAATTTATTAGAACTCCATCTAAATTATATAATGCCTGACTTTATGTATTAACCTCAAGAGCTAACCGAGAAAACTAAAAAAAAAATTAGAATAAATTTATTTTATATTTCGATTTTTAAACCGCAATTAGTTGGATGACTGGCGAATCTGGATTTGATGTGATATGCCAGCGGCCTTAAAGTATTCAAAAGGTCTTAAGGAGGCTTTTTAATGAGCGCAAATATGGACAATGGAAAAAAAATTAATCGTGTGTCGATACCCGACCTTGCGAGTCGAAAAAATGGTGAGCCGGTTGTAAGTCTAACGGCATATACTGCGCCAATGGCTAAAATTTTGGATCCACATTGTGATTTTTTGTTAGTAGGTGATTCATTAGGAATTGTTCTGTATGGAATGGATTCTACACTGGGTGTAACTCTTGATATGATGATAAATCATGGTCTTGCGGTAGTACGAGGATCCAGGAAAGCCTGTGTCATTGTTGACATGCCTTTTGGTACTTATCAGGAAAGCCCGGAACAAGCCTATAGAAATTGCGTTCGTGTAATGGCTGAAACAGGATGCGGTGCGGTGAAAGTTGAAGGTGGAAGGGAAATGACGGAGACGGTCACCTTTCTGGTAGAACGAGGTATCCCTGTGATGGGGCATATTGGTTTAAAACCGCAATCTTTCAATGTTGCTGGCGGTTATCGTGCTCATGGTCGCGACCGAGATGAGGCAGAAAAAATTAAAGAGGATGCTCGGGCAATATCAAATGCAGGCGCTTTTTCTATTGTTATAGAAGGTGTCATTGAAGATCTAGCTGCTGATATTACGCGTGAAATACATGCAGTAACCATTGGTATTGGTGCGTCGGCTCAATGTGATGGTCAAATTCTCGTTACCGAAGATGCAATAGGTATGTTTTCTGAGTTTACACCAAAATTTGTTAAACGTTTTTCTGAGACTGGTGATGAGATAGGTAAGGCCGCCGCTAAGTATGCAAAAGAAGTAAAGGCTCGCACTTTTCCAGCAGATGTGCATTGTTATCGCAACAAGTAGAATGTCGAGCAAAATAGAAATTGTTAGTACTGTTGAAGAACTTAGAAGAAAAATTTCTTCTTGGCGTAAGAAAGGTTTCAGTGTTGGCCTCGTGCCTACGATGGGCGCCTTACATGACGGTCATTTTTCATTAGTTAAAAAGTCTATAAATACTACCGATAAAACCATCACGACACTTTTTGTGAATCCTAAGCAATTTGGTGCTAATGAAGACCTAACTATTTATCCGAGAGACGAGGTTGGTGATGTTGCTGCGCTAGATGCAAAGGGTGTTCATTTGGTTTTTGCCCCAAGCCTGAAGGAAATGTATTCGGCTGACTTTGTAACTGAAATTTCCGTGCCTGGAATTGGAGACACAATGGAAGGGGTGTTTCGTCCAGGATTTTTTACTGGAGTGGCGACCGTTGTTGCTAAACTACTTATTCAAACCCTTCCTGATCGTGCTTTCTTTGGAGAAAAAGACTTACAACAGCTTTACGTCATAAAACGAATGGTAACGGATTTGAATATACCCGTAGAAATAGTTGGCTGCCCAACTATTAGAGAGTCAGATGGTTTGGCTTTATCCTCCCGAAACATCTATTTGAGTGCATCTGAACGTACAAATGCTGCCTCACTTTATAAAGTACTCAATGAAATTTCTCACGGGATCTTAAACGGGGATCATATTAATGAGTCTGTAGCAGAAGCAAAATCTAAACTTCTTAATTCCGGCTTTTTTAAGGTTGACTACCTAACGGTCTGTGGCACTAAGAATTTTATGGAGCTTAATTTTTTGAAAGAACCTGCCTATGTCCTCGGCGCAGCCTGGATTGGGGAGACCCGGTTGATAGATAATATAAAGATTTGTTAAGCAATTTAATGCGGAGCTATGTTTAATACTAAGCAATTTTTTCTTTTATTTCTAATAAATTTTTATTTACGGCCAATTTTAAAGGAAGGTAATAGAACTAAAGCTAAGGAGCCACAAACCAGCAGCAAACCTAATATTTCACGCAAACCAATGGGTTCTTGAAGGATAATGTGCCCACTATATACACCAATCACTGGAACTAACATTATTGATACAGCGGAAACCGAAACCGGAACCTCACTAACTATACGAAACCAAGCAAACCAACAAAAAATAATTGGATACACAAGAACCAAAATTGTTGAAAAAATAGCAGCTACGGATACGGTGCTTATCACCGTTGGCCAAAGTTCATGTTCCACGAATATAGCAATGATGGTTATTGGAAGACCTCCCAAAAGAAGTTGCCAACCAGCTAACGCCACAGCAGGCATTTTCCATTCAACCCGTTTATGAATGGCCGTACCTATTCCCCACGAAGCAGCCGCAATGAGCATCATAATTGAACCATTAGGAGATAATTCGTATATGCCTAAGGTCCCTATCGTTAATGTGCTAAGTCCAAGCAAACCTATTCCAAGCCCGACTATCCGTTGCAGTGTTGGGCTCTCTTTATTGATTATCATACTAAAGAGGACGGCCCAAAGCGGCATAGTATAGGCAATGATGGATGCTTGCCCTGAGGCTAATAGGCGTATACCCCAAGCACTAAAAATATGCCAGAACATTACATTAAATAATGATGCCACTATCAGCGGTTTCCATTGTCCAGCTGGAACCCGCATTCTTTGTCTAGAGATAAATCCTACTGAGAATATGAATAAGGCCGCCGTTGGCGCAATCAAACCCCGATAAGTCCAAGGTGGTATTTCGTTTAGACCTATTTTTAAGAAAGGCCATGAAGTGCCCCAGCCAAATATTATGGCGATAAGCAAGAAAAACCCTGTTTTTGTAAGGCCTGTTTTTTCCATTTTCCACAAAGTCATGGCAAAAAAACCGGCGTTTCAAGCGCCGGTCATTTTAAATAATGGTTCCCGGTCAGTTCAGATAAAGATGCACTTCATTTGATTGGGCTGATTTGCTCGTCTGAGCAGACACAGCAATTCTTTGTGGTGGAAGACCCATTCGTTGAAGTGAACGCATAACTTTTTCAGCATTGCGGCGAGCTTTATTTGAATTTAATGCTACTCGAGCAGCTCCACCTGAGGCTGGAGCAACAGCAACCAACTCAAACGAAGTGTTTGGCTGACGTTCTAGGGTTCTACTAACGGCATTGTATAGTGCTTGCTCGAAAGCGACGCTTTTACGGTCAAAGCGGATAACAACCAAGGGACGACGCCCAGCGAGCGAACGGGGCTCTGCTTGACGATAGGGAATATTTAAAGTTGCCGCAGCTAACGCCCGATTGGTTAGGCTCGAACCCATCAACTCCCCACTTTTGACGGCAGCAGACAATGTATTGAGGTTACTCCGCTCAGTTGACACGTAATTGGTTTGACGTTGGATATCTTCGGTCACCTCTTTCAACAGTCTATCAATTAAAACAACTGTACGGTTAACTTCATCTTCTAGTATTGATAGTTGTTGATGGTCCGCATCAATTGCGCCTGTTATTCTAAAAGCGGCCCGTGTATTTTCAGCCAAATATGCCGCCAACGTAGAATCGGCAGTTACATTTGTCGTCAACCTATTCATGGCACTTATATCATCTCCGACGTTTTTTAGGTCAGCGAGAGCTTGGTTGAATTGGCCAACTAAAACTGGATTTCCTGGTGTGGTACCTACCTGCAGACGCGCATTAATAGCCGAGATTGCCCCATGATAGCGTTGAGAGTCTTGAATTGTTTTATCACGCACCGCCTGAAGCTTATTGTTATTTTTGGAGACACTTGCCTTCAGGTTACGGAGTTCATTTCTAAGTTCAATAGCCTTTTGTCCCACAAAGGTCCCGGTATTTTTCCCTTCGGTGACGCTTGTTGGTTCAAATTTAGAGTTTCCCATTGTGGGTGGTTGTGAAAGCCTAACGGTTTTTGCAACTTGAACAGGTGCAGCTGGAGCCTTGTTTACTCTTGTTGGCTCTTTGACTGATGATACATCCTCTACAGGGCTTTCTCCTGCTAATGATGGCAGCATTTGTTCAAAAGAGAGTGAGCAAGCAGAAATAAGGCTTGTTCCTATTAAGGTAATTAAGACTTTCATTCTAACACCAATCGACCGATTATTTACAAAGGTCATCGCGCTATATTTCCTCATTCAAATGGACCAAGTTTGCAACTATACGTGACCTATATTTCGTTTGACCTCATAAAAATCAAGGTTTCAAGTGAAGGAACTAACATGTCTCCTCTAAGCATAACAAGTATTACTTAAAATCCTTGTATTTGACAAGCAACGGTTAGAATAAATTGCAATTAAAAATTTTTCAATATTTGCCGCACTTTTTCAATTCAATAGAGCATTAAATACTTAAAAAAGATGTCTTGATACTCTGCACGTTTTTAAATACTGTCCGCTCCACTTCGCGCCCGTAGCTCAATTGGATAGAGCGTCTGACTACGAATCAGGAGGTTGGGAGTTCGAGTCTCTCCGGGCGCACCATCTAATTGTTTTTCATTCATTTTCCGATAATTACCTTTAATTATATACTTATTCTAGCATTTGAATCGATTCGAGTTAACAAAATCTTTAATTTCGTTAAAATAGTTTATCATTGGCGTTGGTAGAACTATCTATTTGGACCTTGTTGTTCTTGAGTTTTGTTTGAAGCACGGAACAGATAGTGGCGTATTATTGGCTGGACGAGATATATTAAGGCCATCTCATCAATTATTTTTTTATCACCGCTATTAAGTTCAAGAACATTGGGGATAAGTGTTTTTGCTTCTTTATTGCCTTGAATGGCTTTAACTGCCACCAAGCCCCATTCGGTATATTTTGAAGCATTAATATTCTTATGCAGTTCGGTTAGACGTTGGTCGTATTCATCAAGCAGGTTACCCCAGTAAGTCACATCATAATTATCTTTTAGATCTTGAATAAAATCGGAAATATTGGTCATATTGGCGTCCTCAAAGGAATTTAAGTATTGAGATTTTCTAGTAGTTTCCGCGCTTGAGATTATGTAATTCAGAAAGCCGGGTACCTTTATGAAAAGCTCGTTGAAAAGCTGGACGAACTTGGATGCGTTTAAACCAATTCACTACATTGGGGAAATCACTATTCCAAATCTTAGCAAAACCTAGATCGTCCATCCTATCTAATAAAGGAGCTAGTATTATATCCGCTATAGAATAAGATCCGCTAATCAGCCAAGGTCCTTCTTCAAGCGATCGTTCCATGCGTTTGGTCGTCGTGTAAATTTTTTCAATCGCGGATATAAAATCCTCTTTATTAAAGCCATCTGGTCCCATGCGGCGGTAAAATTCTTTACGTAAAGGCCTAATGTCTGACTGCTGATCATAAAACTGGTTTTTTGATAACCCTTTGAAGCGTGTTAGGAATGCCATGTTGAATGATGGTACTCGAACAGCGGGTGTTGGAACTTCCTCGATAAATCGCATCCAAGAGCGCATGGCAGCCCTTTTTACAGGATCTTCTGGCGTTAATGAATGGACTTGAAATACTTCATCAATATATTCACAGATAACACTAGAATCCTTTACAATTATTTCATCATGTACAAGAGTGGGTATTACGCCATTCTCATTTATTTTGAGATATTCGGGAGTGAGGTGTTCATTTTTTGCAAGATCGATATTGACGTCATGCCAATCTAATCCCTTTTCCGCTAGACATATCCGGACTTTCTGACTGCAGGTTGAATGAGGTGTGTTATAAAGTGTTAGCATTAGGATCATTCTTTTTAATAAAAGGTAGTCTTATACTCATTTGAATATTTTAACTTGATAAGATCTCGGGTTAGTTTTTGCTTGGCATTCGATAGGCGCTGGCTAGTTATTTGCTGAACCTCCATCGACTACCATAGATTGACCTGTCATAAAATCACTGTCTTCAGAGGACAGAAAAATTAAAGTACCAATTAAATCCTCAGGTATTTGGTATCTTTTGAGGGCGCGGGTTGCTTTATTACCATCTCGACCAGCCATCCATTTTTCACTATTTAGGACGTTTTCGCTCATAGTGAGACCCGGCGAGATTGTATTAACACAAATACCATCATCGCCTAGCTCTCGCGACAAAACCCGGGTCATTGCCATAATGGCTCCTTTAGAAGAAACATAATGTAATAAACCCGGGGTCCCTTTATAAAGCGTACCAGATGCAATATTGATAATTTTACCATAACCTCTATTGCGCATAATAGGGGCGACGGCTTTGGTGCAGAGCCATGGGCCTTTAACATTAACAGCCATCAAGTTATCCCACTCAACAACATCAATATCCTCAAACCGGCCGGGAACAAGAGTTCCGAAGATGGCCGCATTGTTTACTAAAATATCTACACTACCAAAGTGCTCTACTGTTTTTTCAGCCATTACTTGGGTGGATTTTTCATCGCTGACATCAGTAATTAAAGAGAGAGTTTCTGATCCTTGGTAGTTAGCCTCTATTTCTTTAGCGATAGGTTTACAATCATGGATATCTGTGAGAACAACTTTGGCTCCCTCATTAGCTAGTGCCTTTGCGTAAGTTGCCCCAATACCCTGAGCTGCACCAGTTACGATGGCGACTTTTTCACTTAACTTTGACATCAATTTCCCTTTTTCGATTAATTTCCTTTAAATGCTGGCTTCTTCTTACCTATAAAAGCATGATACGCACGTTCGAAGTCCCTTGTCTGCATGCAAATTGCCTGAGCTTGAGCTTCGGATTCAATTGCTTCATCAATACCCATGCTCCATTCCTGTTGTAGCATTTTTTTTGTCATGGCATGGGCAAAGCTAGGGCCTTTAGCGAGACGCTTTGCTTGGGTCATGGCTGTTCCCAGAACGTCATTAGGTTGGGCTATAGCATTATAAAAACCCCAATTGAGGCATTCGTCAGAAGTCATCATGCGGCCAGTATATAATAATTCAGCCGCACGGCCTTGACCAATTATCCTCGGTAGCATTGCACATGCGCCCATATCACAGCCGGCCAAACCAACCCGGGCAAATAAAAACCCGACTGAACTCTCGGGTGTGCCGTAGCGTAGATCTGAGGCCATCGCCAATATTGCGCCGGCTCCAGCACAGATACCATCAATCGCAGCTATGATGGGTTGTGGACATTTTCGCATTGCTTTTACCAAATCACCCGTCATTCGTGTAAAGTTTAGTAGTTCTTTCATATCCATTTTTGTGAGTGGCCCTATTATCTCATGTACGTCACCACCTGAGCAAAAGTTTTCGCCTTCGCCGGTAATTACAATTGCCTTTACTTCATCTATCCATTGCAGTTTATGGAATGTATCACGTAGTTCGGCATAACTTTCGAAGGTTAGAGGATTTTTTCGTTCCGGTCGATTTAATGTTATAGTTGCTATTTCTTCGCTGAAAGCCCAGTTAAAATGAACAGGTTGTATGTCAGTTATATTAGGTGAGTTCATAATTTTTCCTTCCGAAGTTATTCCTAACTGGAATATAAGCGGCCTTAGTTTACTATAGTCAACCTGTGGCAGCTTATGAGAAATATAAACTATTTTTCATCTGCGTCGTATAGTAATAATTTATTATTATAGTATTGGCTTGGACTAGATTGTTCGCCTATAACAGAAATTTGGATTTTGTAAACTTGGTATAGTATTTTATATGAAAATTTTTAGTCAATACCGTACAATTATGTTTAGTGACTGCGATAATGCACAGATTGTTTTTTACCCAAACTATTTTCAGTGGTTTGATCGGGCTACACAAAATATGTTTAACGAAGTTGGCTTGCCTTGGAGTAAGATGTGGCCGGACTATAATATAGCTGGTGTGCCATTAGTTGATGCTCAAGCGACCTTTATATCGCCCCTACGAATGGAAGATGAAGTTATAATAGATAGCTGGGTTGAAGATTGGACAGGTAAAGTTGGAACCGTGCGACATAATATCCGCAAAGGTGATGATGTTCACGTTGAGGGTACGGAAAAACGCGTCTGGGCGATAAGGACCCCTGAAAAACCAAAGGGAATACGCGCTGAACCCATGCCAATAGAGGTCCTCAACCTTTTATGTGGCATCTGAATTAATATATTTTGCCAATTATTTTTGATCCTAGCATAAATATTTATGTAAAACCTTTGACTAACGCGTCATTTAACCTTTGTGAGAAAGCTGTTGGGTCACTGACAGCCTCACCTTCGATAATATGTGCCTGATCTAGAAGCAGATGAGCCATATTATTCAAATTTTCTTTCTTGCTTAACTCGTCTGTGCTAGCGGCAAGCTTTTTTATTAGGCCGTGGGTAGGGTTTATTTCTAATATGCGGCTGCTATCTTGAACATCCATTTGGCCTTGTTGTTTGAGCATTCGTGCCAGATGTAAATCCATATCGCCTTCTCCAGCAACGAGACAAACTGCACTATCGGTCAGTCGGTCTGATGCTCGTACATCTTTCACAGCCTCTCCAAGCGTTTCTTTAAAAGCAAGTATTAGTTTTGCGATCTGTGCATCATTTGCGGGCTTTTCTTTTTTTTCTTTTTTGACCCCATCGCTGTGCTTAATAACTTCAAGGTCAACATCGCCCGAGGTAACAGACTTGAATGGTTTGTCGTTAAACTGACCTACCGTTGATAACCAAAATTCATCAACGGGATCCGTTAGGAGAAGAACCTCGATACCACGGGCTTTGAACCCTTCAATTTGTGGAGAGGATTTAAGCATTTCGTCATCTTCTCCTGTGATATAAAAAATCTCCTTTTGTCCTTCATTCATTTGCTCATTATAGTCTTGTAGACTGGTGATTTCGTTGCTACTCGTGGTATGAAACCTAGAGAGTTCTAATAGTGTTTCCCGATTTTCGTGATCTTCATAAAGTCCTTCTTTAAGAACAGCCCCGAAATTATCCCAGAAAGTTGCATATTCGTCAGGTTTTTTAGTAGCTTTCTTTTTCAGTTCTGAGAAGACTCGTTTCATAAGGGCTTTTTTAATATGACTGACTAGTACATTACGTTGCAACATTTCACGGCTGACGTTTAGTGGTAGGTCCTCTGAATCAACAATACCTCTGACAAACCTTAAATAACCTGGCATTAAATCTTCACACTCATCAGTGATAAATACACGTTTGACGTAAAGTTTTACTTTGTGTTTGCGTTCAGGATTCATTAAATCAAATGGTTTAGATGACGGAATGAAAAGTAAGTTTGTATATTCGATTTTACCTTCAGCCTTGTTATGTAACGTTAGCCAAGGATCATCAAAGACATGACCTACATGATGGTAAAATTCTTTATATTGTTCTTTGGTGATGTCGGATTTAGTGCGGGCCCAGATCGCAGAGCCACTATTCAGTTGATCTGTTGTGGTTTCTTTGCCATCAGTCTTTTCCATTTGTATTGGTATGGAAATATGGTCTGAATATGTTTTGACGATGTTTTGAATTCTTGCTTCTTCAAGATATTCTTTGCTCTCTTTGTTTAAAAATACCGTTATGGTGGACCCTTGGCTCGCTCGATCAGATTCAACGATAGTGTATGAACCGGCGCCCTCTGATGACCACAACCAAGCTTGGTTCTCTCCAGCCCGCCTTGAAACCACTTCAACCTTATCAGCCACACTAAAACATGCATAGAAACCGACACCAAATTGACCTATAAGATCGGCATCTTTCTTTTTATCACCGGATAAACCCTCTAAAAAATCTGTAGTGCCAGATTTTGCAATAGTGCCTAAATTTTCGATAAGTTCATCGTGGTTCATACCAATCCCATTATCGCTGACGGTTATGCTTTTCGTTTTTTTGTCAACTGAGAGCGTGATAGCTAGTTCTGTTCCCGGATCAATTAATTTGGTCTCGGTTAGTGCAATATAACGTAATTTATCGCAGGCATCTGAAGCATTTGAAATTAATTCACGTAAAAAAATTTCTTTGTTGCTATAGAGTGAGTTAATAACAAGATCTAATACTTTGGTGACCTCAGCCTGGAACTCACGTTTTTCTTCAGTTTTTTTCTTTGCCATTTTAGATAAATCTTTCGTTTAACGTTCAATTTTGCATCTTTTACGATGTTATTCGCATTCATATGTATCTAGAAATTAGATTGTGCAAGGCTTGTTTCATATATAATTAACTAAGCTTTTTAAGCTTGAGTTTATTTTTAATCAATTAGATATAGTGACTAATCAATCTTATTACATTCTATGCTATTTTTTTATGATCTAAGGATAATTTTCTTCACAACTTTACTCATAAATATGCTATACACTGCCTTATCATAAAGAAAGCAAGATCTACCTTATTTTTAAAATGAAAAGAGTGGTCAATGCAAATACCTTTACAAGTTTCATTCCGAGATATTTCCCATTCAGATTTTATTGAGAAGCGAATTTGCGAGAAAGTCGAAAAGCTTAAGAAATATACAAATAGAATAATATTTTGCCGCGTAATTGTCGAGGCACCGCACCGTCAGCACACGAAAGGTACTTTATACCACATTCGAATAGATTTATCTTTGCCGGGTGAAAAAATAGTGGTGGCGCGCGATCCTAATGATCATTCTCATGAGAATGTTTATATTGCCATCAGGGACGCTTTTGAGGCGGTTCGCCGTCAGCTAAAAAAATCACTACGTCAGAAACGTGAGGGTCATAAAAGAATGCTAAAACCTGCTATGGCAGAAGTAATCTCATTGGGGGTCTGACGCTCTATTTAACGAACAAGGCATCTTTTTCGCTAATGTTATGAGACTACAACAAATCTTAAAGATAAGTTGATATTCTCAGAATTTGTGAAAATCATCGGCAAATTAAAGAATCATACTTGCAAGTATGTTACTAAAGTTTGATCCTAGCGCTATGCAAATTTCAACCAACGATTCAAAAGTGACAGCTGTTCTTGGACCCACTAACACGGGTAAAACCTATCTCGCTATGGAGCGATTATTAGCGCACGGTAGTGGAATGATGGGATTTCCATTGCGTCTTTTAGCGCGTGAAAATTATGACCGTGCCGTGGAACTTAAAGGCCCTCGTCAAGTTGCTTTAATTACAGGCGAGGAAAAAATAATTCCAGATTATGCTAAATATTTTTTTTGTACAGTTGAGTCGATGCCGGTTAGTAAGCTGGTCGATTTCTTGGCAGTTGATGAAATTCAAATGTGTTCTGATTATGACCGTGGGCATATCTTTACGCATCGCTTGTTGCACGCGCGTGGCCAACAAGAGACAATGTTTATGGGATCTGAGGCCATCCGGCCTTTTTTGAAGAGACTTGTTCCGGATATTAAGTTTCAAACCCGTCCTCGGTTTTCTAAATTAACCTATGCCGGTAGTCGTAAAATTATTCGTTTGCCGCCCAGAAGCGCCCTCGTTGCATTCTCAGCTACTGATGTTTATGCATTTGCAGAGCTTATTCGGCGTCAGCGCGGCGGGGCAGCTATTGTTATGGGCGCGCTGAGTCCCCGTACGCGAAATGCTCAAGTGGCAATGTTCCAAAATGGAGATGTCGATTATTTAGTTGCTACTGATGCAATCGGTATGGGTCTTAATATGGATGTGGATCATATCGCATTTGCTTCACTTAATAAATTTGATGGTACCTATAGACGAGAATTGCGGCTTAGTGAATTTGCGCAGATAGCGGGTCGTGCGGGCCGTCATATGAACGATGGAACATTTGGGGTGACTGGTGAAGCCAAAGAATTTGATCCAAACATAATTCAACAGATTGAAAACCATGGCTTTGACACTATTGAACAGCTTCAATGGCGAAGTTCTAATCTTGATTTTAGTTCATTTGATAGTTTGTTGGATAGTCTTAGTATTGGTTCAGGAATATTAGGCCTTGTTAGGGTGCGTCAACCTAATGATGAAAAGTTTCTTATTCAATTGGCCTCTGATGAAGCTGTTAAAAATCGTTTAATAAACAGTAACTCAATTCAATTGCTTTGGGAGGTTTGTCAAATTCCGGATTTTCGGAAACAGATGAGTGGTAGCCATGCAAGTCTATTGTCTAATATTTTCCAATCACTGAGTGATTCGGGAAAATTAAATTCTGAATGGATTTTCAACGAAATCAATCATATTGACAACACTGATGGTGGCATTGATTTGCTTGTGGATCGTATTGCTAATATCCGGATCTGGACATACGTTGCCAACCGATCTGATTGGCTTATAAATCCAGAAGGTTGGCAGGTTCGAACGAGAGCGATTGAAGATCGCTTGTCAGATGTATTACATGAACGATTAACCCAACGATTTGTTGATCAACGTACGTCTGTTTTGGTTAAAAGATTAAAAGAAAAAAAATTATTGAAATCTATCGTCAATGGTGATGGAGATATTTTGGTCGAAAGTCATTTTGTCGGCCGCATTGAAGGATTTAGGTTTATTCCCGATAAAACGGACAGTGCTTTAGCTGGGCGTGCAATTTCAGCTGCTGTCCATAAGGCGTTGGCAAATGAGGTTCAGCGCCGAGCTATCGAATTGACAACTATAGCTAATTCACAACTTGAACTGGACACAAAAGGGAAAATTTTCTGGCTCAAGTCAGGTGAGCGCGCGCTAATAGCCCACCTTGTTGCCGGTCATGATACTTTAAGGCCCAGAGTAGAACTTGTTTCAAGTGATCTTCTTGAGGGCCCGTTAAAAAATAAAGTTGAGCAACGTCTCCACGCTTGGTTACATTATTATATTAGAAAAAATCTTATGCCATTAATCAACGCCCGAGATAGGAATTTGATTGGCGCAGTTCGTGGTTTGATTTTTCAATTAGTTGAAAATGGTGGGGTTCTGAATAAGCGTCAAGCAGATGACCAATTAAAGGCCTTAAGCAAACGAGATTTTGGTACACTTCGTTATTTGGGTATAAAAATTGGCCGTCGAGAGATATTTTTCCCAAAATTGTTAAGACCTCGGCCAGCTGGTCTCAGTGCATTGTTATGGGCTATTAAAAATAAAATAAACCCTATACCGGAACTACCGAGCCCTGGTCTAGTCTCTATTATTTATGATGATGCAGTATTGTTTGATTTTATGCAGGTTGGCGGATTCAGACAGGCAGGTAATTTTTTGGTGCGTATTGATATTTTGGAACGTGTCACAGGAATGTTGAAAATGCGGGCAGTTAAAGGCCCTTTTGAATTAGATTCTCAGATATTAAATTTGTTGGGTTGTTCTGCAGAACAGGCAGTTAGCATTTTACAATCACTTGGATATTATAAAAGGAAAGTTGTAACTGCCGATCAAGGAACCAGGATACGTTCATTTATTGATGCTAAGCATCAGCGTACTCGTTCGCTAAAGAGGCAAAAATCTGGCACTCCAAATTTAAATCAGAGAAGTGGTTCACGTACAAATGTATCGATAGACGGATCTCCATTTGCTAAGTTGAAAGAGATTTCTATCCGATGAAACTGTTTTTTTATGGATAAAGCGCAATCAGATAGATTTTTACGCCTTGATAAGTGGTTGTGGCATGCGCGGTTCATTAAAAGCCGATCAAAATCAACTAAGTTTTGTCAAACCAGTAAAATACGCGTTAATGGCAGTATTATTTCTAAAGCTCATTATTTGGTTAAGCCAAACGATGTCTTAACTTTCTCCATTGGTAGTAATATTAGAATAATAAAAATTCTAAATATCGGTTTGCGGCGAGGGCCCGCGCCTGAGGCACAAGGGCTTTATGAAGATATTTCTCCACCGAAGTCTTTATATAAAAAAGACCAAAAATCATTGGTGATTGTAGGTAAGCGAGAAGTAGGGTCTGGGCGGCCTACCAAAGACCATCGTCGTGCTATTGATAAGTTGATGGCTAAAGATGAGCAGTGGCAATAAGCTAGAAAATTAAAATGCTTTAGGTGCTTTTACTTTGAGAATACCCATGCTAGTTAGCTCTCTATGATAAATAGAATTAAAAAGTTATTATTGGAGGG